>JBMOJU010000184.1:0-10200 GCA_049315625.1 Paracraurococcus sp. | reverse complement strand
ACGCCGGCGCCGACACGATGCTCGGCGGCGACGGCAACGATACCATCCTCGCCGGAATGAACGCCAGCATCGATGGCGGCGCCGGCAACGACCAGATCACCGCGGATACCCGCGCCACCATCCTCGGCGGCGATGGTGACGACACCATCTGGGTCGCCGCGGGTTCGGCCGTCACCGCCGGCCTGGGGCGCGACACGATCATCCTGCCGGCGCTCTACCTGGTCGACAGCATCGACACGCCTTACACGATCGTCGTGAACGGCTTCGTCACCGGGGCAGCCGGCGACCGTCTGGTGTTCGACCCGCTGCTGCTGTTCAACGCCGTGGGCTATGCCGGAGGCAACCCCTTCGCCGCCGGTGGCTGGCTGCAGCTGCGGCAATCGGGCAGCGATACGGTTGTCGACTACATCGCCACCGGGGGCAGCACCGGCGCGGTCGCGCTGCTGAAGCTCGTCGGCGTCACCGCCACGGCGCTGGTCAGCGCGAACCTGGGGTTCGCCCCGGCGGGGACCACCACGGCCGGGGCGACCCTCGCCGGCAGCACCGGCGCCGACACCATCATCGGCTATGGCGGCAATGACAGCCTGGCCGGGAGTGACGGCAACGACACCCTGTCCGGCGGCGCCGGTGCCGACACGCTGGATGGCGGTAGCGGCGAGGACGTGCTGGCTGGCGATTTCGGCAATGATTCGCTGCTCGGCGGCGACGGCAACGATTACCTGAGCGATTCGCTCGGCACCAACACGCTGTCGGGCGGCAACGGCAGCGACACCATCGACGCCGGCAGCGCCGCCAGCATCAACGGCGGCGCGGGCAATGACCTGCTGACCGCGAACGGGGCCTCCAGCACCATCCTCGGCGGCGACGGCGACGACACCATCGACGCCGGCGCCGGCGGAACCGTGACCACCGGCCTGGGCCGGGACATGCTGCTCCTGCCGGCCGGCGCCTTCGCCGCCGCCGGCAGCGTCTTCGTCGTGGTCACCGACTTCACGCCCGGCGCGCTCGGCGACCGGCTGGACCTGACCCAGCTCCTGGTCGGCGCCAATGGCTATGATGCCGGCACGCCCTTCGGCACCGGCTGGCTGCGGCTGAGCCAGTCCGGCACCGACACGCTCCTGCAGGGCGACATCAACGGCACCGGCAGTTCCTGGCAGACCCTGGTGCAGTTCAAATCGGTCACCGCCACGGCGCTGACCATCGACAACCTCGGCTTCGCGCCGGGCGGCGGCCCCAACAGCTACGCGATCGCCGGCACCGCGGGCGACGACAGCCTGCTCGGCGCCGCGGGCAATGACAGCATCACCGGCCTCGACGGCGCGGACACGCTGGCTGGCGGGCTGGGCAACGACCTGATCTCCGGCGGACTCGGGCGGGACGTCGCCGTCTTCAGCGGCACCCGGGCGCAGACCTCTCTCATCCGCGCCACCGACGGCAGTTGGACCGCGACCGGCGGCAACGGAACCGACACCGTCGCCGGCGTCGAGATCGCCCGCTTCAGCGATGGCGACGTGTCGCTCGCCACGGTGGTGCGCGACTTCACCGGCACCGGCACCAGCGACATCCTGTTCCGCGATACCGGCGGCGCCATCGCGCAATGGCAGTTCACCGGGCTGAGCTATGCCGGCGGCGGCACGCTCGGCAGCCCGGGCAGCACCTGGAGCGTCGCAGGCATCGCCGATTTCGACGGCGACCTGCGCGCCGACATCCTCTGGCGCGGGACCGACGGGACGGTCGCGCTGTGGCGGCTGAACGGCACGACCTATCTCGGCGGCGGCAGCTTCGGCAAGGTGGATGCCAGTTGGAGCATCGCCGGCACCGGCGACTTCAACGGCGACGGGCGGGCCGACATCCTCTGGCGGAACACCGGCGGCGCCGTCGCGGAATGGTGGATGAACGGCACGACCGGCATCGGCGGCGGTGGCCTGGGCATGGTGGATGCCGCGTGGAAGGTCGCCGGCATCGCCGACTTCAACGGCGACGGAAAATCCGACCTCCTCTGGCGCCACACCGACGGCAGCGTCTCCATGTGGTTGATGGATGGGCTGACGGGCGTGGGCGGCGGCACCCTCTACAATCCCGGCGCGACCTGGAGCATCGCCGGCACCGGCGATCTCAACGGCGATGGCCGGGCCGACATCCTCTGGCGGAACACCGATGGCGCGGTCATCCAATGGTGGATGGATGGCGCCACCTATCTGGGCGGCGGCACGCTGGCGACCGTCGCCACCGCCTCGCGCCTGGCGAATGTCAGCGACTTCAACGGCGACGGGAAGGCCGACCTGCTCTGGCAGAATACCGATGGCAGTCTCTCGATGTGGCTGCTCGACGGGCTCTCGACGCTGGCGGCCGGCAGCGTCGGCAACCCCGGCGCCACCTGGCAGGTGATCTGATCGGCAGCACTGCCGGCATGTTGGGAACGGTAGGCGCGCGCCGCCTTTCGCGGCATGCTCCGCCGGCAGACGCGGGAGGATGACGCGATGGGCTACGCCGTGCTTGCCTATGATGGCGAGGATGCGGAGGCGCCGGCGCGGCGAAGTGCGGCACGCGACCGGCATCTGGCGGTGCTGACCGAATGGGCCGGCGATGGCCGGCTCGCCTTCGGCACGCCGCTGCTGGCCGGGGATGGCCGCGCCCTCGGCTCCTTCATGGTGCTCGACGTGCCGGACGAGGCAGGCCTGCGCGACTACCTGGCGGCGGAGCCGTTCAACAGCCTCGGCGTCTGGACGCGGGTGACCAGCTTTCCCTTCCGCATCGCCCCGCTGCCCTACCAGCCCCTGCCGCAGCCCGGCACCCCGCTGGCGCCATCCCGCACCCATACCGTCGTCATTGCCCATGACGGCACCGATGCGGGAGCGCCGGCGCGGCGCGCCGCAGCGCGGGAGGCGCATCTGGCCCGGGTCCGGCCGCTGGCGGAGGACGGGACCCTGGCCCTCGGCGGCGCGATCCTCGACACGCCGGGGGGCCGCATGATCGGCTCCGCCGTCGTCATCGCCTGCGACACGGATGCGGCCGCACGCGCCTGGCTGGCGGAGGACCCCTATGTCACCGGCGAGGTCTGGCAGGAGACGATGCTCTACGGCACGCGCTTCGCCCCGCTCCCCTGGAAGCCCCTGCCGGGATCGGCCTGATGCCAAAGCTGGTCGCTTACGCGGACGCGGGGCCTGAGGTCCGCGCCGTGTTCGACGCCATCAAGACGGCGCGCGGCGTGCCGGACGTGAATCACTTCTGGAAGGCGCTGGCGGTCGATCCCGCCACGCTGCGGCGCACCTGGGACAGCCTGAGCCAGGTCATGGCACCCGGCGCGCTGGATGCCCGGACCAAGGAGATGCTCTACCTCGCGGTGTCGATGGCCGCCGGCTGCGCCTATTGCACCGCCAGCCACGGCGCCGCCGCCCGCCGCGCGGGTATGGACGACGCCATGTTCGGCGAATTGCTGGCCGTGGTCGGCATGGCGGCGGAGACCAACCGGCTGGCCGAGGCCCTCCGCGTGCCGATCGATCCCGCCTTCGAGACATGAGCGTCGCGCCATGATCCGTGACCTGCGCATCTGCTTCGTCGGTGACAGCTTCGTCGCCGGCACCGGTGACGAGACCGCGCTCGGCTGGGTCGGCCGCGTCACCGCCGCCGCCTGGCATCGCGGCACGGCGCTGACCGCCTACAATCTCGGCGTCCGCCGCGACACCAGCGCCGATCTCCGCCGGCGCGCCGAATCCGAGGTTTTGGCCCGGCTGCTCGGCGCCGGCACGGCCCAGGCGGTGGTCTTCAGCTTCGGCGCCAATGACTGCACGCTGGAGGACGACATGCCCCGCGTGCCGCCCGAGGTGACGGAGGAGAACGCCGCCGACCTGCTTGGTTGGTCCTCGGCGCGCTGGCCGGTGCTGATGGTCGGCCCGCCGCCGCTGGCGCATGACGCCGCGCACGACGCCCGGGCCGCGGCCCTGTCCGCGCGGCTCGCGGCGGTCTGCGAGGGCCTGGACGTCCCCTTCCTGCCGGTCCACGCGCCGCTCTCGGCGGGGAATGCCTGGCGGCACGGCGCGGCACGCGGCGACGGGGTGCATCCGGACGGTGCCGGCTACGCCGCGCTCGCCGCGCTGGTGGAGGCCTGGCCGCCCTGGCGGGCGCTGGTCGCGCCTTAGGACGATCGGCTTCAGCGCCGGCCGGGCAGCGGCGCATCCGGCGCGGCGAACAGCCGCGTCGCCGCCCAGCTGGTGATCGAGACGACGACCGCGCCCCAGAGCGCCGGCCAGAACCCCGCCACCCGGAAGCCGGGCAGCACCCAGGCGGTCAGGCCCAGCATCGCCGCATTCACTACCAGCAGGAACAGCCCGAGCGTGATCACGGTCAGCGGCAGCGAGACCAGCAGCAGCGCCGGGCGGATCACCGCATTGACCAGCCCGAACACCAGCGCCGCCAGCAGCAGGGCGAGAACGCCCCGCACCTCGATGCCCGGCACGAGCTGCGTCGCTGCCCAGAGCGCGAAGGCGGTGATGAAGGTGCGTGCCCAGAAGCCCATGGTCCCGTCTCCGCGAATCCCGATCCGCAGCATATGGTGCGGCGCCCCCTCCCCAGAATGGAACGACCGTGACGACCGCGACATTGGCCGGCTGCGCCGCCCTCGTGCTCTGGGCTTTCCTCGCGCTGCTCGCCCGGCTGGCGCAGCCGCTGCCGCCGCTGCTGTTGACCGGGCTGGCCTTCACGGTCGGCGGCTCGCTGGGCCTTGCGGTCGTCGCCGCGCGCGGCCGGTTGGGCGCGCTGCGGCAGCAACCGCTGGTCTGGCTGCACGGGGTGGGCGGCCTGGCCGGCTATCACGCGCTCTATTTCGCCGCGCTCGCCCTGGCGCCGCCGGTCGAGGCCAACCTGCTGAACTACACCTGGCCGCTGCTGATCGTGCTGCTCTCGGCGCCACTGCGCGGCCTGCGTCTGGGACCGCGGCGGCTCGCCGGCGTGGCGCTGGGCGCGGCCGGCGCGGTGCTGCTGCTGGCCGGCTCGGCGGAGGGTGGCACGATCAACCTGGGTGCATTGCCCGGCTACGCCCTCGCGCTGGCGGCCGGCCTGACCTGGGCGCTGTACTCCGTGCTGGCCGGCACGCCGCGGCTGGCGGCCAGCCCGACCGAGGCGGTGGCGGGGTTCTGCCTGGCTGCCGCGGCGATCACGCTGCTCGGCCATGCCGCCTTCGAGCCCGCAGCCTGGCCCACCGCGGCGCAATGGCCGGCGATCCTGCTGCTCGGCGCAGGGCCGGTCGGCGCGGCGTTCTTTCTGTGGGATTTTGGCATGAAGCGGGGTGATCCGCGGCTGCTCGGTACCCTCGCCTACGGTGTGCCGGTCGCCTCGACGCTGCTGCTGGTGGCCAGCGGGCAGGGTCGGCTGAGCGGGGCCGTCCTGGCCGCCGCCGCGCTGGTGGTCGGCGGCGGCGCGTTGGCCGCAACGGCCCGGCGATAAAACAACGGAATGTTCAATCCAACGGGAATTCGCTACATTGCAAAGATGGGAGAAGGCCGCGAATTCATGCCCGCTCCTGACGCGCCGCAACAAGGTCGAGCCGTGTCGAATACCGAGATTTCGCCTGCGGGCCGGGTCGATATCCTGGTCCTGCACGAACACCGCCTGGCCGTCCTGCGGCTCTTCGGCGACGTCAACCTGCCGCAGTTCCTCGAAGCGATCCGCGTCGAGCATGCGAAATCCCCGGAGAGCGCAAGCTACCACCTGGTGAATGACCTGCGCGCCCATACCGGCAATCTGGGGGTCGAGGGAATCAAGGCCGGGACCGCGCAGCGCCAGGCCGCCTGGCCGCACCCGACCCCGGCGCGGGAGGTGATCCTCACCCGCGACCCCGGCATGGTCTTCATCGCCCGCTACCTCGACCTGCTGGCGCCGCATGTGCAGCACAGCATCAGCGCCGACCCGGTCGAGGCGCTCAGCCGCGCCGTCGGTGGCGAGGCGCCGCCGGAGGCCCTGGCCTTCGTGGGCGGCCCCTGAGCGGCGCCGTCCGACCTCACCCCGGCCGCCACCCCGGCGGCGCCATCTCGAACCCGGCGAAGTCGAAGGCCGGGCTGACCGTGCAGCCGACCAGCGTCCACCGGCCCAGCGGCGCGGCGGCCTGCCAGCAGCCGGTCGGCACCAGGGCAAAGGGGCGCTCGCCGGCCCCGAGATCGGGGCCAAGCCGCAGCACCGCCTCCGTCACGCCATCCGGCGAGAGCGACAGCGCCAGCGGCGCGCCGGCATACCAATGCCAGGCCTCGGCGGCATCCACCCGGTGCCAGTGGCTGCGCGCGCCGGCAGCCAGCAGATAGTAGATCGCCGTCCCGGCACCGCGCCCGCCATCGGCAGGCCGGTCGCGCCAGATCTCCCGGTAGTGACCGCCCTCCGGATGCGGGGCGAGGTCGAGGGCGGCGATCACCACCGCCGGATCGAGCCGCGGATCGCGCAGGTCCGGCAGGGACGTCAGCGGGAGCTGTCCTTGGCGCTGCGGATCGCCGCCAGCCGCGCCACGTCGCCGGCGCGGAGGAAGGGGTTCTCGGCCCGCTCCGCCACCATCGTCGTCGGCACGGTGAACCGCCCGGCCGCGCGCTGTGCCTTGGCCGCCGCGGCCCGGGCCACCAGCGCCGCATTCTCCGGCTCGACGGTCAGGGCGAAGCGGGCGTTGCTTTCGGTGTATTCATGGCCGCAGCAGACCAGCGTGTCGTCCGGCAGCGCCGCCAGCTTGCCGAGGCTGGCGAACATCTGCGCTGCCGTGCCCTCCAGCAGCCGACCGCAGCCGAGCGAGAACAGCGTGTCGCCGCACAGCAGGGCGGCGCCATCCGGGAAGTGGAAGGCGATGTGCCCGACAGTATGGCCCGGGGTCTCGATCACCGTCGCCTGGCTTTCGCCCAGCGCCACCCTGTCGCCCTCCCGCACCGCCTGGTCGAGCTTCGGCAGCCGGTGGGCATCCGCCGCGGCGCCGACGATCCTGCCGCCGAGCCGGGCGTGCAGCGCACCCACGCCGGCGACGTGGTCGCCATGATGGTGGGTCAGCAGGATCAGGTCGAGCCGGCCGCCAAGTCGCTCAACCGCCGCGATGGCCGGGCCGGCCTCGCCCGGGTCGCACACGGCAACCGCGCCGGTTGCCTGGTCCTGCAGCAGCCAGAGATAGTTGTCGGAAAGACACGGCACGGCGGTGACCGAGAGCGGCATGGTGGGGTCCTCCTGCGGCCCCGCTGCAACGGGGGCCCTCGGCGCTCTATATCAACGGCATGAGCCACGAGGTCCACGGCCTGGGGAATTTCTACGCCACCCCGGCAGGGCTGGTGACGGCGCGCCTGCTGCGCGACCGGCTACGGGCGCTTTGGCCCAGCCTGCCGGGTCAGGCCGTGCTGGGGCTCGGCTACGCCAGCCCCTTCCTGCGGGTCTGGCGGGCCGAGGCGGGGCGGTGCGTGGCGACCGTGCCGACCCACCTGCCGCGCTGGCGCTGGCCGCGCAGCGCCGCCTCCTGCACCACGGTGGCGGCGGAGGATTGCCTCCCCTTCCCTGACCTCATGTTCGACCGGATCCTGCTGATCCACGGCCTCGAGACGGCCGAGAATGCCCGCCGCGTGCTGCGCGAGGCTTGGCGGGTGCTGAAGGATGACGGCCGCATCATCGTGGTGGTGCCGAACCGGCTTGGCCTCTGGGCGCATCTGGAGCGGACGCCCTTCGGCCATGGCCAGCCCTATTCCGGCGGCCAGATCGAAGGGCTGCTGCGGCGGCAGATGTTCCAGGTGGAGCGGCGCGAGGCCGCGCTGTTCGTCCCGCCCTTCCGGACCCGGCTGCTGCTGCGCGGCGCCGGCGCCTGGGAGAGGCTGGGCGGCCGGCTGTTCCCCCGCTTTGCCGGGGTGATGCTGCTGGAGGCTGTGAAGGATTTCGCCGCGCTGGTCCCGGCCGGCGCGGTTCACGCCCCGGCGCGGCGGGTGGTGGTGGCCGAAGGGGTCTGAAGCCCGCCGGACTCCTGCATCCGGGCGGCAACGACCAGGCAGGGGGTCAGGACCAGCACCCAGGCCAGCCGCGCGGCGTAGCGGTTCTGCACCTCCGACAGACCGCCGGTCAGCAGCGCATTGCCGACCGCGGCCAGCAGGACCATGGCGCAGAGGCAGAGCACCATGCGGTCATGCCGGCAGAGGCCCAGGCAGGCGAGCAGCCCGATGATCCCCAGCCAGGCGATCGGGACATGCACCCGCTCGAAGGGCGCCACATCCGCCAGCAGCAGGCCGCGCTGCTGGCGCGATTGGTCGAAGGCCGGCACTTCACGCGGGTAGAAGCGGGCGATCAGCGGCCGGGGACCATCATCCCGCAGCCAGGGCCTGATCGACTCGCCGGTGCGTAGCGCGACGAATTGCCCGGCGCCATTGGCGGCCAGGGCCCGCAGCACGCCGCCCGGATCCTGCGCGACGGTGCCGCGGATGATGCGCCCGGCCTCGGTATTCCAGGCCCGGTGCCCGCCCAGCGCGTCCCACAGCGCCGGCCGGTCCCAGAGGAAGACGGTGGCCTCGGGCGGGATCTCCGCGAGATGGTCGCAGATCCGGTAGTCGTCCTCCGGGCAGGCCTTCTGCAGGTAGTCCAGCGCGGTTCCGTCGGCCAGCATGCGGGCGGCCAGGATGATGTTGCCGAAGGGCGATAGGGCCGGAATGCCGAGGCCGAAGGCATTCACGCAAACCGCGAGGAGGAGAGCCACAGCCGGCGCCGGCGCGGTGCGCCGTACCGCCAGCCAGCCGGCGCGGCGGCCTTCCAGCAGCCAGCCGATCGCACCGGCGGCGGCGACCAGGCCGAGCGCCAGCGGCACGTGCGACTGGTGCGCCAGGATCGCCAGCAGCGTCACCGGCAGCAGCACCCGGCGATGCCAGGGCGCCAGCCGGCCGCAGGCCAGCAGCGCCAGTGCCAGCACGGCGATGCCGGTGAAGAAATCCGCCGTCACCTGGCTGACCAGCCAGGGCAGGCCGGTGAAGGCCGCCAGCGCAAGAAAGGCCGCCAGCAGGCTCCACCACCGGCGCAGCCCGAATTGTTCGAGCGCGATGACGACCACCGTGGCGGCGATCAGCCCCTGCGCCAGCATCGGACCCCAGAGGGTGAGGCCGAAATCGGTCGCCGAGACAAAGGCGCTGTAGAAGGGCGGCGCGGTCCAGCCGATGAAGCGCAGCTTCACCTGACCGATGTAGTTCCCGGTATCGCCGAAGACCAAGGGATAGCCGTTCCAATAGGCCGGCCACCCGAGGATCAGGGCGCCCAGAACGATGATCGGCAGGATACGGCGGACAGGAGACGCGGTCCGGATGCCGGACATGGGCGGCACTCTCTCCTCGGTCTCGAATGGTGGGGCGTGAAATGCCCGCCGACCCTCGCTTGGTTGGGCGGTCGAGGCCAGTGCAAGAAATCGGGAGTGGGCCGCTGCACACCCCGCCCGCGCCGGTGGCGTCCGGCCTGTCCAGACCCGCAGCGGGCACCGTGCCGGAAGCCGACCTGCCGGCGGCAAGGACGCCCGGATTGCGCCGCAGGATGCCAAGCGAGGCGGTGTAACGATCAATCAAAAATTGTTTATAGATCCTTTATTATTAGATTTTCTATTTGAAAATAAAGCACATCGGCGTGCTTCCGATTGCTCGTTTCTTTGTCATGCACAGGCTCGGACCGCGACCGCTATGGTCACGGCGAATGGATGCGGGACCGGCCGGAGGCAGCGTGATGCGTGGGAAGGCGCGGCGACCGTCGCCGGATGCGCTCGTCCGATGGTTCGAGCCCGGCGGCGCCCAGGCCGATCGGGTGCTGCCGATGGAGGGGCTGCGCGGGCTCGCCGTGCTGCTCGTCTTCTTCGTGCATTACGGCTCGCAGCTCGATCACGCGTTCGGCCCGACGCTCCCACCGCTTGGCGCGGCGCTGCAACGGCTCGGCCATGCGGGCGTCGATGTATTCTTCGTCCTCAGCGGCTTCCTGATCTACCGCATGCTGCTCGGCCGGCACCGGCCCTATGTCGGCTTCCTGGCGCGCCGGGTGCAGCGCCTCTACCCCGCCTTCCTGGTGGTGCTGGCGCTCCACCTCGGCCTCGCGCTCGCCTCCGCCGCGGGTGGCGGGCTGCCGACGGGCGGCTGGCCCCTCGCCGGGACCATCCTGGCCAACCTGCTGCTGCTGCCCGGCCTCCTGCCGATCGAGGCGATCGTCGTCGTCGCCTGGTCGCTCAGCTACGAGATGGCCTTC
>JBMOJU010000593.1:0-2297 GCA_049315625.1 Paracraurococcus sp. | reverse complement strand
CGGAACTTCCGAGACTGGCTTGGCTTCACCCGGAAGGACCTGCGCTTCGTCGGCGCTTCACTGGAGCACGGCGAAGCAACCCGCAGCTACGAGGAATTCTTCGTCGGCGACATCGAGACGACACGGCCGCGCTTCAGCCTAACACCGAAGTTCGCGATCGCCTCGCAATTCATCGAGCACATGCGGGACCCGAAGGGCTTCCTGGTCTGGTTGCACGGCCTGCTGCCCACGGGCGGCGCCGTTTATATAGACTGGCCCGCTCAGCACACGACCCGATTGCCATCCTGCCTCGAGCTGGCGCGGCACGGGTACTCGGCGTTCACCTTGAATTTCCACGATGATGATACCCACACAAGGGCGTATGGCAGCGACGAGTTAATCGCGATGCTGACCGAGGCGGGTTTCCGCATCCGCGCCGGCGGGCTTATCAGCCAGCCCTATCTGGCAGAATCCCTGAAGCACCATGGAATCGCCAAAAAGGACAAGTATGTCCTGACCATGGCGCTTTGGCTGAAGACGCGGTTCGTCGCGCACTTGTCGGCGGAGAAGACGTGAGCACGAAGCTTCGCTGGATTGCATGCCCGCTCACTGGGACACTGCTCGCAGAGGCCGCGCGCAAGACGACGCCCAGCTCGATATCAGGCCGCGGCACGAAGCTGGACTTTGGCACGGAGATGAATAGTGGCCGGAGTTGACATCCTCGCCAGCGCGATGACGGGCGCCAACGCCGCCTATCTCGCCGACCTCTATGCCCGATGGGTCGAGATGCCCGGGAGCGTCGATCCCTCTTTCGCCGAGCTGTTCGACGCGCTGGGCGACGATGCCCGCGCCGTGCTGACCGATGCCTCCGGCGCCTCCTGGGCGCCGCGGCCGCGCGGCGGCTTCGCCCCGGTGCCGGACGCGCCGCCGGCGCCCGCCAAGGGGGCCAAACCCGCGCCGGCCGCGGCCGCCGCCGCCGACCCGGCCGCCATCCGCGCCGCCCAGCTGGATTCCATCCGCGCGCTGATGCTGATCCGCAGCTACCGGGTCCGCGGCCATCTGGAAGCGCAGCTCGACCCGCTCGGCCTGCAGCAGCCGAAATCGCATTCCGAGCTCGACCCGAAGACCTACGGCTTCACCGAGGCCGACTGGGACCGGCCGATCTTCATCAACGGCGTCCTCGGCCTGGATACCGCCACGGTCCGCCAGATCATGGCGGTCTGCCGCGCCAGCTATTGCGGCCCGATCGGCGTCGAGTTCATGCACATCCAGGACCCGGACCAGAAATTCTGGGTGCAGAGCCGGATGGAGGGCGCCCCCTGGGTGAGTGCCTTCGACAAGGCGGGCAAGCGGCAGATCCTCTCGCAGCTGACCGAGGCCGAGGGCTTCGAGGCCTTCTGCGCCCGCAAATATGTCTCGACCAAGCGCTTCGGGCTGGAAGGTGGCGAAGCCACCATCCCCGCCGTGCAGACCGCGATCGAAACCGCGGCGGCGGCCGGGGTGAACGAGATCGCCATCGGCATGGCGCATCGCGGCCGGCTCAATGTGCTCGTGAACGTGGTGAAGAAGTCCTACACCCAGGTCTTCTCCGAGTTCAAAGGCGTCGGCGCTAACCCGGACGACGTCCAGGGCTCGGGCGACGTGAAGTACCACCTCGGCACCAGCACGGATGTCGAGATCGCCGGCCGGCAGGTCCACCTCTCGCTCCAGCCCAACCCCTCGCACCTCGAAGCGGTGGACCCGGTGGTGGTCGGCAAGGTGCGGGCGCGGCAGGACATGGCCGGCGACACCAAGGGCCGCCATTCGGTCATGGGCATCCTGCTGCATGGCGACGCCGCCTTCGCCGGCCAGGGCCTGGTCTATGAGACGATGGCGATGAGCCAGCTCATCGGCTACCGCACCGGCGGGACGATCCATATCGTCACCAACAACCAGATCGGCTTCACCACCGTCCCGGCGCATGCCTATTCAGGCCTCTACTGCACCGACATCGCCAAGGCGGTGCAGGCGCCGATCTGGCACGTGAACGGCGACGACCCGGAAGCGGTGGTCTTCGTCTCCCGCCTCGCCACCGAGTTCCGCCAGACCTTCGCCACCGACGTGGTGGTCGACATCGTCTGCTACCGCCGGCACGGCCACAACGAGAGCGACGAGCCGGCCTTCACCCAGCCGATCATGTACGGCCGGATCAAGGAGATGAAGACCACCCGCACGGTCTATGCCGAACGGCTGGCGGCGGAGGGCAGCGTCCCGGCGGCGGACAGCAAGGCGATGCTCGACGCCTTCAACCAGCGGCTGGAGGACGCCCACCAGGCGGC
>JBMOJU010000592.1:0-2300 GCA_049315625.1 Paracraurococcus sp. | reverse complement strand
GGCGCCCGCCCAGGCGCCGACCGCCCCGGCCGGGACCGCCGCCGCCGAGCGCCCGGCACCGCCGGCGGTGCAGCAGCTTGCCCCGGTCGCCATCGCCCTGGCGCTCGGCCCTGGCCACGCGCCGCGGCTCAGCGTGACGCTGGCGCCGGAGCATCTCGGCCGGGTCGAGATCCGCATCGAGCGCGACGCCGCCGGCGAGACCGCCTCGATCCAGGTGCTGGCGGAACGGCCGGAGACCCTCGCTTTGCTGCAGCGCGACGCGCGCGAACTGGACCGCGCCCTGGGCCAGGCCGGGGTCACGGTGGCCGAGGGCGGGATGCGTTTCGACCTTTCGGGCAATGACGCCGGGCCGACCGGACAGGGCGCGGGCGAGGATCCCGGGACCCGCCGGCACGGCTTCGGCCGGCAGCGCGCTGCCGCGCCGCAGACCGCGCCCGCCGCCGCGCGGCACGGCCTCGTCCTCTCGCTGCTCGATATCGCCGTCTGACCGGAGACCACCGATGACCACCGTCACCAGCACGACCGCCAGCACCACGGGCACCACCGCGGGGAAGACCACCGGGATCGGCGCCGACTTCAACACCTTCCTCGGCCTGCTGACGACGCAGCTGAAGAACCAGGACCCGACCAAGGCCATGGACACGCAGGAGATGACCAACCAGCTCGTCCAATTCGCCTCGGTCGAGCAGCAGGTCAGCATGAACGGCAACCTGCAGAAGCTGATCAACCTGCAGCAGGCGTCGCAGCTCACCGCCGCGGCGCCGCTGATGGGCAAGGTGGTGGAGGTCGAGAGCGACCAGCTCTCGCTGCAGGGCGGCGTCGGCACGCTGCGGCTGCCGGCGGCGGGGGCGGCGACCACCGCGCGGGTCACGGTGCTGGACGCCGCCGGACGGACCCTGAAGCAGGCGGATGTCGCGCTCGGCACGGCGCCGTCCACCTGGAGTTGGGACGGCCGCAACACTGCCAACCGACAGCAGCCGGATGGTGCCTACCGGATCGCGGTGGCCGGGCGGGACCAGGCGGGCAGCCCGCAGACCGTCACCGCCACGGTGCTGGCCAAGGCAACCGCGGCGGAGCGTGGCTCGAACGGCGACCTGAAGCTGGTGCTGGGTGGGCTCTCGGTCGGGTTCGACGCGGTCCGCAGCCTCAGCCAGTAGAGTCTACCGCGCCGGGCGGCCTGGCAGGGCGGCAGCGGCGGGCGCCCGACCTGGTGGCGGCGGCGCGGCCGGCGCGTTCGGCGCATCCGTCGTGGTGGGCGGCGCCTGCATGGCATTCGCCACCACCGTCCGCACCCCGTCGGCCGCCTCGGTCGCCACCACGAAAGCGATATCGCCCCAGAGGCGGCTGAGCCGGCCGACCGGCACCTCGTTCATCTGCACGACGCGGCCCAGATCCTCGCCATCCCGGCGGCTGACGATCCAGACGATCTCGACCCGCTCCACCGCCCTGGTCGAGCCGGGGACGACCGCGACATCGCCCTCCAGGCCATAGGCCGCGCCCTCGGCGCTGTCCTGTACGACGAAGCCCTGGCCGCCGAGCTGTTCCTTCATCCGGGCGGCGAGTGCGGTGTTGCCATCGCCCGGCGCGCCCTTGACGCCCAGCATGTAGAGCTTCGGCGGCCCGGCGGTCAGCGAGGCGGGATCGGTCGATTTCCGCGCCGCCTCGACCTGCAGCAGCAACTGGGTCAGCTTCGGCGCGGCTGTCGCGGAGACGCGGTCGAACAGCTTGCGGTCGGCATTGGCCCAGTCCTGCACCGGCACCGGGCTGCCATCGGTCGTCGCCTGCGTCTTGCGGTCGGCATCCAGCAGCCGGAAGCGCGGGCGGACCGACTGGCCACTGCGCTCGGCGGTGACCTCCACCAGCCAGTCGAGCGGCAGCGGCGTGGCGCTGGCGATGACCGGCACGTCGAGGGTCTGCAGCGCGGCAGTCAGCGCCTCCGACAACTCGCGCGCCTGGGCGTCGCCGAGCAGCGCCTCCCCCGGCGGCGGCACGGCAAGGCGGATGGCGAGCGGGATGGCCAGCACCTGCGCCTGGCGGCCCGGCCGGCCACGGAAGGGCTGCGGCAGGTCGCCGCAGGCGCCCAGCAGCGCCAGCAGGAGAAGGGGAACAGCCTTAGAGAAGGACACAGGCGACCAGCATCGTGATCAGGGTCAGCACCATGAATTGGACCATGTAGGGCATCGGCTCACCCGGTCAGCGCGATGGCGGAGATCTGGTGCCCGATCGGCCCGCCGCCGGCCAGCGTCCGGCGGCGATGGCTGAAGAACCGATCGTCGTTCGCCAGGGTGTCGGTCGCTGCC
>JBMOJU010000591.1:0-2301 GCA_049315625.1 Paracraurococcus sp. | reverse complement strand
GGCCGGCAACGGTGCTTGGAACGCCGCCCGGAAACGCCTAGCCTGCTACCCAACAGGCGAAGGGAAACGGACCATGGACGATCTGGTGATCCGCGGCGGGACCGTCATCGACGGCAGCGGCGCGCCGCCGCGACGGGCGGATGTGGCGATCAAGGACGGGCTGATCAGCGCCATCGGCACGGACCTGCCGCGCGGCGCGGCGGAGATGGACGCCGGCGGCCGCCTGGTCACCCCAGGCTTCGTCGATATCCACACGCATTACGACGGCCAGGCGGTGTGGGACAGCCACCTCGCACCCTCCGCCATCCATGGCGTCACCACGGCCGTCATGGGCAATTGCGGCGTCGGCTTCGCCCCGGTCCGCCCGGGCACCGAGGACACGCTGATCGAGCTGATGGAGGGCGTCGAGGACATCCCCGCCCCGGTCCTGGCCGAGGGCCTCGACTTCAAGTGGGAGAGCTTCGCCGAATACCTCGCGGTGCTGGACGCCAAGCCGCGTGACATCGACATCTGCGCCCTGGTCCCGCATGCCGCCGTGCGGGTCTACGTCATGGGCGAGCGGGCGCTGGCGCTGGAGAGCGCCAACCAGGGCGACATCGCCGAGATGCGCCGGCTGGTCGCCGAAGCGGTCGAGGCGGGTGCTTTCGGCTTCAGCACCTCCCGCACCATCAGCCACAAGACCCTGAAGGGCGACTTCACCCCGACCCTGCGGGCGCAGGAGGAGGAGCTGTCCGGCATCGCCGACGGGCTGCGCGCCGTCGGCAAGGGCTTCATGGAATTCGTCTCCGACTTCAACCAGCCCGATGCGGCGACCGAGTTCGGCCTGATCCGCCGCGTGGTGGAACGCAGCGGCCGGCCGGCCGTCTTCTCCCTGACGCAGCGGCACGACCGCACCGAGGTCTGGAAGGAGCTGCTGGCGCTGTCGAACAAGGCGGCGCGTGAGGGGGTGCCGATCCGGCCGGTCTTCCCGCCGCGGCCGATCGGCATCCTCATGGGGCTGCTGGGCAGCCAGAACCCGTTCAGCGGCACGCCAAGCTACAAGGCGATCGCCCACCTGCCGGTGCCGGACCGCGTCGCCGCCATGCGCGACCCCGGGACGCGCGCCCGCATCCTGTCCGAGGACCGCTTCGCCGGCAGCAATTTCCCGCTGCTGACCCGGCTGTCCTTCGACCGCATGTTCCCCTTCGGCGACCCGCCGAACTACACCCCGCCGAAGGAAAGCAGCATCGGCGCCCAGGCGGCGCGCGAGGGCCGCACGCCGGAGGAGATCGCCTACGACATGCTGCTGGCCGATGCGGGCGAGAGCTTCATCTTCTGCGCGCTGACCAACTATGCCGACTATACCGTGGATGCCAGTGCGGAGCTGCTGCGCCACCCCAACACCATCGTCGGCCTGTCGGATGGCGGCGCGCATGTCGGCTTCATCTCCGACGGCAGCTTCCCCAGCCACCTGCTGGCCTATTGGGGCAAGGTGCGCGGCATGCCGGTGGAGGAGCTGATCCGCCGCCAGACCAGCGACACCGCCCACGCCGCCGGGCTGCACGACCGCGGCCTGCTGAAGCCGGGGCTGCGCGCCGACATCAACGTCATCGACTGGGAGGCGCTGGCGCTGAACCGGCCGGGCATGCGCTACGACCTGCCGGCCGGCGGGCGGCGGCTGATGCAGACGGTGCGCGGCTACGACGCCACGATCGTGGCGGGTGCGGTCACCTACCGGCATGGCGAGGCGACGGGTGCGCTGCCGGGCAGGCTGGTGCGCTGTTCGGCGTAGGGTAAGGCTGAGGAGGACGTATCCTCCCCAGGCCCCTCCTCTATTTTTCTGAGTTGGCATTCGCCGTGCGACGCGTGCCGGACTCAAAAAAAGGAAGGGTCGGGCTTGGGGAGGGAATGCTTTTCCCTCCCCAATCTTTCTTCCCGCCAACGAAGGACCAACCCGCATGGCCATGGAGCGCCAGTTCAGGCTTTTGCTGCTGGCACTCGGCGCGATGTTCGCGCAGCAGACCTTCGCCTCCATCGGCCGCGGCCTGCCCTCGGTCGTTGCCCCCGAGGTGATCGCCGACCTGGCGCTGGAGCCGGCCTGGTACGGCACCTATGTCAGCCTGGCCGCGCTCGCCTCGCTCGGCTTCCAGCTCGGCTGCGGCAGCTTCATCCTGCGCTACGGCGCGCTGCGGCTGAGCCAGGTGGCGCTGGTCATGCTGGCCATCGGGCTCGCCGCCGGCGCCGGCGGCCTGATCCTGCTGTTCATCGTCTCCGCGGTCATCGGCGGCGGCGGCGCGGCGGTCTCCACGCCGGCCAGTTCGC
>JBMOJU010000183.1:0-10264 GCA_049315625.1 Paracraurococcus sp. | reverse complement strand
CTGGCAGTTCTGGATCGACCGCGGCGGCACCTTCACCGACATCGTCGCCCGCGACCCGCAGGGGCGGCTGACCACCGCCAAGCTGCTCAGCGAAAATCCCGGGCGCTACCGCGACGCCGCCGTCGCCGGCGTCCGCCAGATCCTCGGGCTGGGCCTCGACGCCCCGATCCCGCCCGGCATGATCGAGGCGGTGAAGATGGGCACCACGGTGGCCACCAACGCCCTGCTCGAACGCAAGGGCGAACGCGTCCTGCTGCTGGTCAACCGCGGCTTTGCCGACCTGCTGCGCATCGGCAACCAGGCCCGGCCGCGCCTCTTCGACCTCAACGTCCGCCTGCCCGACCTGCTGCACGAACGCGTCGCCGAGATCGGCGGCCGCGTCACGGTGGATGGCGTGGAGATCGAGAAGCTGGACGAGGAAGCCGCCCGCGCCGCGCTGCAGGCCGGCTTCGATGCCGGCATCCGCGCCGTGGCGATCGCGCTGATGCATGCCTGGGCGCATCCCAGCCATGAGCTGCGGCTGGGCGGGATCGCGCGGGAGGTTGGGTTTCCGCAGGTCAGCCTCTCCCACCAGGCCAGCCCGCTGCCGCGCATCGTGCCGCGCGGGGATACGACGGTGGTGGATGCCTACCTGTCGCCGATCCTCCGGCGGTATGTGGAGCAGGTGGCGGGGGAGCTTGCGGCCCGCGACGCGAACCACCCCCACTCAGCGGTCGTGGCGGTGGACCCGCAGACGCGTCCCGCCCGCCTCTTCTTCATGCAGTCCAACGGCGGCCTGGCCGAGGCCGGCTCGTTCCAGGGCAAGGACGCCATCCTTTCCGGCCCCGCCGGCGGCATCGTCGGCGCCGCCCGCACCGCGGCGATGGCCGGCTTCGACCGCATCATCGGCTTCGACATGGGCGGTACCAGCACCGACGTCGCCCTCTACGCCGGTGAGTTCGAGCGCGCCTTCGAGACGCTGGTCGCCGGCGTGCGGATGCGCGCGCCGATGATGGCGATCAACACGGTTGCCGCCGGCGGTGGCTCCATCCTGCATTTCGACGGCGCCCGCTATCGCGTCGGCCCCGACAGCGCCGGCGCGGTGCCGGGGCCGGCCTGCTACCGCCGCGGCGGGCCGCTGACCGTGACCGACGCCAACGTCATGGTCGGCAAGATCCAGCCGCAGCATTTCCCGAGCCTGTTCGGCCCCAACGGCGACGCGCCGCTGGACGCCGGCGTGGTGGCGGAGAAATTCGCCGCGCTGGCCGCCGAGATCGCCGCCGCCACCGGCACGCCGCAGGACCCGCGCGCCGTGGCGGAAGGCTTCCTCCGCGTCGCCGTCGCCAACATGGCCAATGCCATCAAGCAGGTCTCCATCCAGAAGGGCCACGACGTCAGCCGCTACGCCCTGCAATGCTTCGGCGGCGCCGGCGGCCAGCATGCCTGCCTGGTGGCCGACGAGCTCGGCATGGAAACGGTCTTCATCCACCCCTTCGCCGGCGTGCTGAGCGCCTATGGCATGGGCCTGGCCGACCAGACCGCGATCCGCGAGGGCGCCGTCGAGGCGCCCTTCACCGCCGGTTCGATCCCCGACCTCGCCGCGAGGCTGGAAGCGCTCGCCGCCGAGGGCCGCGCCGAGCTGCTGAAGCAGGGCGCGCCGGAAGCCCGCATCGCCGCCGCGCTGCGGCTGCACCTGCGCTACGCCGGCACCGACAGCTTCCTGGCCGTCCCCTTCGGCGACCACGAATCGGTGCTGGCGGCCTTCACCGCCGCCCACCGCCAGCGCTTCGGCTTCGCCACGCCGGAACGCCAGGTGGTGGTGGAGGCCTGCATCGCCGAGGTCACCGCCGCCGGCGAGGCGGTCGAGGAAGCCACCCTCGCCGCCCGCCCCGCGGGTCAGGCGCCGGCCGTCATCGACACCGTCGCGCTCTTCACCGAAGGCGCGGCCGCCGAGGCGCCCGTCTTCGACCGCGACGCCCTGCTGGCCGGCGACCGCCTGCCCGGCCCGGCGCTGATCCGCGAGGCCAATGCCACCACCGTGGTCGAGCCCGGCTGGACCGCCGAGGTCACGCCGCTGAACCACCTGGTCCTGCGCCGCACCACCCCGCGTGCCGCGACGCGGGTCGAGGCCACCGGCCGGCCCGACCCGGTGATGCTGGAGCTGTTCAACAACCTCTTCATGAGCATCGCCGAGCAGACCGGCGCGGTGCTGCAGAACACGTCGCTGTCGGTGAACATCAAGGAACGGCTCGACTTCTCCTGCGCCATCTTCGACGAGACCGGCGCGCTGGTGGCCAATGCGCCGCACGTGCCGGTGCACCTCGGCGCCATGGGCGAGAGCGTCCGCACCGTGATCCGCGAGCGCGGCGCGACCTTGCGGCCCGGCGACGTGGTGGCGCTGAACAACCCCTACAACGGCGGCACCCACCTGCCGGACGTGACCGTCATCACGCCCGTCTTCGACGCGGCCGGGGCGGAGATCCTCTTCTTCCTCGGCAGCCGCGGCCACCACGCCGATATCGGCGGCCTCACCCCCGGCTCCACCCCGCCCGCCTCCCGCACGCTGGAGGAGGAGGGCGTCGTCATCGACAACTTCCTGCTGGTGGAGCAGGGCCACCTGCGGGAGGCCGAGTTCCGCACCCTGCTGGCCAGCGCGACCTACCCAGCGCGCAGCCCGGACGTGAACGTCGCCGACATCAAGGCGCAGGTCGCCGCCAACGAGAAGGGCGTGCAGGAACTCCAGCGCGCCGTCGCCGATTACGGGCTGGCGACCGTCCGCGCCTATATGCGCCACGTGATGGACAACGCCGAGGAAAGCGTCCGCCGCGTCCTCGACCGCCTCCAGGACGGCGCCTTCGAAACGACGCTGGATGACGGCACCCCGCTGAAGGTCGCCGTCCGCGTCGACCGCGCCGGCCGCCGCGCCACCATCGACTTCACCGGGACGGGTCCCCAGCGCCCGACCAACTTCAACGCCCCCGCCGCGGTCTGCCGCGCCGTCGTGCTGTATTGCTTCCGCGCCCTGGTGGGGGAGGAGATTCCCCTCAACGACGGCTGCCTCAAGCCGCTCGAGATCATCGTCCCGCCCGGCACCTTCCTGAGCCCGCTGCCTGGTGCCGCGGTCGTCGCCGGCAACACCGAGGTCAGCCAGGTCACCTGCAACGCCCTGCTCGCCGCGCTCGGTGCCTGTGCCTCGGCCCAGGCGACGATGAACAACCTGCTGTTCGGCGACGCGATCTACCAATATTACGAAACGGTCTGTGGCGGCGTCGGCGCCGGCCCCGGATTCGACGGCTGGGGCCCGGTGCAGACCCACATGACCAACACCCGCATGACCGACCCGGAGATCCTGGAACTGCGCTACCCCGTCCGCCTGGAGGAGTTCTCCATCCGCCGCGGCTCCGGCGGCGCCGGGCAATGGCGCGGCGGCGATGGCTCGCGCCGGCGCATCCGCTTCCTCCACCCGATGCAGGCCGTCATCGTCGCCTCCCGCCGCAACGTCGCGCCGCACGGGCTGCGCGGCGGCGCCGATGGCGCGCCCGGCCGGCAATGGGTGGAACGCGCCGACGGCAGCATCACCCCGATCCCCGGCAACACCGGCAGCGCCGAGCTCGACGCCGGCGATGCCCTGGTGCTGGAGACCCCCGGCGGCGGCGGCTGGGGTGACCCCGGGGGCGTCCCTGGCTGAGCCGCCCCCGGCCGCGCCGGACGGGGGCCGCGCGCCCCGCGTGATGCGCGGCGCCGGGATCGCCGCCGCCGCCCTCGTCGCGCTGCTCGCCGTCGCGCTCTGGATCGTGCCGCGGCTGCTCGACTGGGAATCCTGGCGCCCGCAGCTGGCCGAGCTCGCCACCGCGCGCCTCGGCCGCACCGTCCATCTCGACGGCCCGATCACCCTGGTCCTGCTGCCGCAGCCGCGGATCGAGGCGCAGGACATCTCGGTCGCCGCCGCCGAGGATGGGCTCAGCATCGCCGCCCGCGGCCTGCGCCTCCGCCTCGACCTCGCCGCGCTCCTTGCCGGGAGACTGGAGCCGCGCGAGCTGGCGCTGGTCGGCGGCGACATCGTGCTGCCCTGGCCGCCGGTGGCGCTGCCCGGCTTCCGCGCCCCGCCCTGGCTCGGCCCGCTCGACGCCCGGCTGGAGAACAGCCGCCTGCGCATCGGCGGTCTCCAGGCCGAAGGGGTGAACGCCCGGCTGCAGACCGGCAGCGCGACCGAAGCGATGGTCGCCGAGGGCAGCCTCGCCTGGCGCGGCTATGCCGCCCGCTTCAGTGTCCAGCTCGGCCGCGCCGGCTTCGACGGCGTCGCGCCGCTCGACCTCAGCCTCGCCGCTGCCGGCGCCTCGCTCTCGGCGCGCGGCGTGCTGGCGGCCGAGGGCGGCTTCGAGGGGCGGCTGGAGGCCGGCGGCGGCGACCTCGCCGCCCTGCTGCCGGCGCCCTCCGGCCCCTGGCGCGCCACCGGCCGGCTGACCGCCGCGGCCGACCTGATCGCCGCCGCCGACCTCGCGCTCGACCTCAACGGCCAGGCCGCCCGCGGCGCCGCCACATTCCGCCTGGCGCCCGATGCGCGGCTCGACATCGCGCTCGCCGCCGGCCGGCTCGACCTCGATGCCTGGGTCGCCGCCCTGCGCTCGGCCCGCGGGTACACCCTGCCGGCGGCGGTGCCGGTCAGCATCGACCTCTCGGCCGAATCCACCGGCTTCGCCGGGCTGCCGCTACGCCGGCTGCGTGGCGCCTTCTTCCTGGAAGGGGAACGCCTTTCGCTCTCGGACCTCTCGGCCCTGCTGCCGGGCGACACCGAGATCGAGGTGGCCGGCGCCACCGCCGGGCCGCGCATGGAGCTCGCGGTGCATGTTGCCGCGAAGACGCTGCGGGAGACGCTGGCGGCGCTCGGCCTGCCGCTGGCCGGCACCGACCCCTCCCGGCTGCGCAACGCCGAGGGCCGCTTCAAGCTGGCGCTCGAGGGCAGCGAGGCCGCCATTTCCGACCTCACCGCCACGATCGACGGCGCGAAGCTGGCCGGCAACGGCGTCTGGCGCCAGGCGGCCGCCGGCGGCGCGCGGCCCGCCTTCGGCCTCGGCCTGACCATCGACCGGCTCGACCTCAACGGGCTGCTGCCGCCGCTGCCCGATGCCGCGACCGTCAATGCCCGCCTGGCCGGCTTCGACCTCAACCTCCGCCTCGCCGCCGACCAGGTGCTGTGGCGGGACCTGGCGGCCGAGCGCGCCACGATCGATGCCGCGCTGGAGAATGGCCGCGTTACGCTGCGCCGCCTGGCGCTGCGGACCGGGGAGCTGGACCTCGCCGCCTCCGGCGCGGCGCAGCTCGGCGCGCCGCTGCGCTTCTCGGATGCCAGCCTGGAACTCGCCGGCGCCGGGGCGGCGCTGCTGCCGCTGCTGCCGACGGAATGGTCGCCGCTCGCCCCCATGCTGGCCCAGCCGCTGGCGCTGCGGCTGTCCGGCAGCGGCGCGGCGGAGGCGCTGGCGCTGCGCGGGGAGGGCGACCTCGGCGCGCTGCGGGCCGAAACCACCGCGGTGCTGGACACGGTGCAGGGGCGCGGCAGCGGCACGCTGACCTTGCGCCATCCCGGCGCGCCGCGGCTGCTGGCGCCGTTGCTGGGGGCGGAGACGGTGGGCTGGCTCGGCCCCGGCTCCTTCTCCGTCATCGCCGCGCTGTCGGGCGGCGGGCGGACGGTGACGGCGGAGCATCTCGACCTGGTCGCCGGCGGCTTTCGTGGCCGCGGCCAGATGACCCTGGCGCTGGACGGCGCCCGGCCGCGGCTGACCGGCCGCTTCGCCGCCGACATGCTGCCGCTGCCGATCCTGCCGCTGCGCGGGCCGGAGCCGCTGGGGCTCGACCGGCTGGCGGCGCTGGAAGCCGACCTGGCGCTGGAAGCAGGGCGGGTCGAGGCGGCCGGCGGGCTGCTGCTGGAAGCCGCCGCGGCGGGCCTCAAGCTGGCCGGCGGGACCCTGCGGCTGGAGGGGATGCAGGCAAGGCTCGGCGGCGGCACGCTGCGCGGCGCGCTGACGCTGGCGGGCACCGCGCAGCCGCCGCGCCTGGCGCTGGAGGCCACGCTGGCGGAGGCCACCCTCTCCGGCCCGCTGCTCGACCTGCCGTTCGACCTCGGCGCCGGGCGGGTGGAGGCGACGGCGCGGCTGGCCGCCGAAGGCCACAGCGCGGCGGCGATCCTGGCGACCCTGGCCGGGGAGGCGAGCCTGACGGTGCGCGACGGCGTGCTGGTGGGCTTCGACCTGGCGGCGTTGCAGGCGGCTGGCGGGATCACGGAACTGCGGGCGGCGGAGGCGGCGCTGCGCCAGGCGCTGGCCGGCGGGGCGACGGCCTTCGAGCGGCTGGAGGGCAATGCCCGGCTGGAGGGCGGCCGGGCCACGCTGGACGGCATGACGCTGACCACCGAGGGCGGCGGCGAGGCCGCGGCGAGCGGGGCGATCGACCTGGGCCGCGGCGCGCTGGACCTGCGGGTGGCGGCGAAGCCGATGGCGGAGTCGGCGGAGGTGGGGCTGCGGCTGACCGGGCCGGTTGGGGCGCCGCGGCGGCTGCCGGAGCTGGCGGCGTTCCTGCGGTGGCGGGCGGAGCGGTAGCCACACCCGGCTTGAGAAGCCGTCCAGGTGAGACTAGATACTGTCTCGGCTGAACAAGGGAGTCCGGGGATGACGGCAGTAACGCTGTCCCAGGTGCTGGGCCTCCGGCTCGGCGGGGCACGCCCGCCGACCGCGCTGATGACCGAGGTCGAGAAAGGCTTTCCCCTCACCGCGCTCGACCGCGTCGCCCATGCGGTCGCGCCGGATGATGCGGCCTTCCCGTTCCGCATGGTGGCGCGCGCCACGCTGGCGCGGCGACGCAAGGCCGAGGCGATGGAAGTCGGCGCGGCCGGCGGCCGGCTTTCGGCCGAGGAGAGCGCCCGCGTCGCCAGGCTGGCCGAGGTCTGGGCGCTGGCCTGCGAGGTCTGGGGCGGCGAGGCGGCGGCCCGCGCCTTCCTGTTCCGGCCGCACATGCTGCTGGACGGCCGGCGGCCGGTGGATGTGGTGCTGGCCAATGAGTTCGGCCGGCCGCTGGTGGAGGGCATCCTCGGCCGGCTGCAATACGGCTCGGCGGTGTGACGGCGCAGCGTCTCGACCGCGTCCTGACCGCCTGGCGGATCGGCGACCCGAACGGCGCCTACCCCATCTTCGATGCCACCGGATCGACGCTGTACCCGGGCCGCTGGAACACGGCGGCCAGCCCGGTGCTCTATGCCTCCGAACACTACTCGACCGCGATGCTGGAGAAGCTGGTGCACGGTAGCGGGCAATTGCCGCCGAACCAGCATTGCATCGAGATCACCATCCCCAACGGCATCGGCTACGAGGTGGTCGAGCCCGCGCAGCTGCCGGGCTGGGACGATCCCGGGGGCGGGGTGTCGCGCGCCTTCGGGGCGGAATGGCAGCGCAGCCGGCGGTCGCTGCTGCTGATCGTGCCGAGCGTGGTGGCGCGGATGGAGCGGAATTTCCTGCTGAACCCGGAGCATCCCGAGTTCCCGCGTGTGACCTGCGGGCTGCACCGGCCGGTCTGGTGGGATGCGCGGCTGTTCGGGGGGGCGCCGTAGGGGCTGCGGTCGGCGGTGCCGGAGCCGCGCGGGGCCGGGGAATTCGCCTTGCCGCCCCGCGCCGGGCATCGCAACGGAAGGGCGGATCGCCGCTGCCGACGGTTCGGCCGTGGCGGAGGCCGGAGGCGGGGGCGCGGGCCCGGCGTCGGCGGCATGGCGGCTGTCGGAGCTGGTGGCGTTCCGGCGGTGGCGGGCAGAGCGGCAGGGCGCGCAGGAACCGGACAAATGGGCGGGGCGAGGCGGGGCCGGGACGGTCGACCCGGCGGCTTGGCCGGCGCGAATCGCAGTTTTGGACAAAGGCCGTGGGGCGGGCAGTGGCCGCGATCGCTGGTGCGGTGCCTCTCTGCAGGTATCGGACAAATCGCCCGGGTGGGATGCGGCCGCGGTGGGTTGCGCGACGACCTGGCCGGCGCGAATCGCAGTTTTGGACAAAGGCCGCAGGGCGGGCAGGGGCGGCGATGGCGGGCGAAATGGCCGCCGGCAGGTATCGGACAAATCGCCCGGGCGGGGCCGGAGTGGCGCGGAGACCGCGGTGATCGGGCCGGCGCGCGCGGCGGTTCCGGACAAGGGGCGCGTGGGCGATAGGGCGGCGCCGGCGCGCGCGGGGACGCTGCGGCGCGCAGCCGCGGGATCGGGACGGGGGGTGGCACCCGCGGGTGCCGGGGAGCGGGCGCGCCTGCCCATCCGGGAACCTCCAGACCGGAGGCCGATATAGGAAATATTTGCTAGAAAAGCAAGCCGAAACCGCCGCCGGTCAGGGGGGCAGTCTTCGCCAGAGATTCCGGCAAGCCTCTTGACGCAGGAAATGCTGAATCGTCTGGCTACGAATGAAGCTATTCTCCGAATGCGAATCGAGGGGCTTTGGTTTCCAGCGTCAGACTGGAGCCATGCACCCTAAAGGGGCCTTGGAATTGCGAAAGCTCGATCATGCTGAAAGCGTCCGCCGCGACGTTTCTCCGACGATTTCGCAATCAAGAAAATCTGAATTCGGCCAGTTTATGACACCTGCGCCGGTGGCCCGGTTCATGGCGTCGCTCTTTTCGACCGACGCGGGGTCCGAGTGTCGCCTGCTCGACGCAGGTGCCGGCGTTGGAGCTCTCTCATGCGCGTTCCTAGATCGGTGGGTTGCTGGAGATATTGGCTTTCAAACGGTTGAGGCGTTTGCCTATGAGATCGATGACCGTTTGCGGGACCACCTTGCACGGCACTTATCTAGTTACACTGGTGTCGTCCTGCATGTCATTGGCAACGATTTCATAGAACACGCTACCCGTGGCCGTCTTTTTTCCGATTCGTTGCCAGTCGTCAACGGCGGTGCTGGATTTACCCACGCGATCCTCAATCCGCCTTACAAAAAGATAAACAACAGCTCGTCCCATCGAACAGCGCTTCGAAGTGTAGGTATTGAAACAGTCAATTTATATTCCGGGTTCGTTGCCCTGGCGGTTGAAATGCTGGCGCCGGGCGGTGAAATCGTGGCGATCATCCCACGCAGCTGGTGCAATGGTCCCTACTACCGACCATTCAGAGATTATATTTTCGCCCGTGTGGCCCTTCGACATATCCATCTTTTTGAGTCTCGGACTACAGCATTCAAGGACGATGGCGTTCTACAAGAAAATATAATCATTCACCTTCAGCGAGGGGTAAGCCAAGGTCCAGTGAAGATTACCACGTCCACGGACGATACGTTCTCGGACATAGCGGAGCATGAACATCCATTCGAACGCATCGTTTTTCCTGATGACCCAGAGCGCTTCGTTCATGTTCCAACCTCCAGCGATTGGGGTGCAATTGAACTCTCCACGACCATTCGGAGCAGCCTTAATGACCTCGGCATCAAGGTTTCAACTGGTCCGGTTGTTGATTTTCGTCTCCGAAATCACCTTCGACCAATGCCTGAGCCCGGAGCAATACCGCTCCTGTACTCCATGCACTTCTCGCCGGCCGGACTTGTCTGGCCTCAGCCCGACATGAAAAAACCAAACGCTATCATGAGGAACTCAGATACCGAAAGGTGGCTCTTTCCGAACGGGTTCTATTGCGTTGTCCGCCGGTTTTCTTCGAAGGAGGAGCGGCGTCGAGTTGTAGCCAGTGTAGTCGATCCCTCCGCCTTCGAGGGTATGGCGATGCTGGGCTTCGAGAACCACCTGAATGTGTTCCATGAGGGGAGGCGCGGACTTACACAGTCACTTGCCCATGGCCTCTGCGCCTATCTGAATACAACTGCTGTCGACGAGAGCTTCCGCCGATTCAATGGGCATACGCAGGTGAATGCAACCGACCTGAAGCTCATGAAGTACCCTAGCCGAGAAACACTCATGGCTCTTGGAGGGTGGGTCCTGTCCGCTGGAATTATTTCACAAGATATGCTCGATGAGCAATTGAGGAAGCTAGGTTAATGGCAGACGGAGAGGATTACATTAAGGCCGCTCGGCAGATAATTCTTGCTCTCGGTATGCCGAGGGCTCAGCAGAACGAACGCTCCGCTCTTTGTCTTTTGTCGCTATTGAATCTGACTCCGGGCAAGTCCTGGAGGAGAGCGGAAGCTCCTCTCGTTGGCATCACACCGATCATGGATTGGGCGCGACTACACTACGGGAAGGTGTACGCACCCAATACGCGGGAGACCTTTAGAGCATTTTCCGATCAGTCTGGATCATACCCTGCGGCGGCAAAGTAGTTGGC
>JBMOJU010000590.1:0-2308 GCA_049315625.1 Paracraurococcus sp. | reverse complement strand
GATATCCGCACCGTCATGGCGGAGATGGGCAAGGCGATGATGGGCACCGGCGAGGCCGAGGGCGACGACCGCGCGGTGAAGGCGGCCGAGAAGGCGATCAGCAACCCGCTGCTGGACGATGCCTCGCTGCGCGGTGCGCGTGGCGTGCTGATCAACATCACCGGCGGCTACGACATGACGCTGTTCGAGGTCGACGAGGCTGCGAACCGCATCCGGAAGGAAGTCGACGAGGACGCCAACATCATCTTCGGCTCCTCGGTCGAGGAAGATCTGAACGGCCGGCTGCGCGTCTCGGTCGTCGCCACCGGCATCGATGCGGTGCAGCCGCAGCAGGCCGCCACGCCGGCGGCGAAGCCGGAAGGGCTGACCCTGGTGCCCGGTGGCCGCCCCGCCACGGCGGCGCCGGCCCGCGCCGCCTCCCCGGTCGCCGCGGCGCCCGCGCCCGGCCCGGCACCGCGGCGGGCCGCCGGCATCCCTGGCTCCTTCCTCCGCCCGGCGGTGAATGCCAGCCCGATGCTGGCGACGGAGCCGGCGGCGCCGATGCTCGGCCCGGTGCCGGTGCTGGTCGAGGACCCCGACGCGGCCCCCGCCATGGTGATGATGACCCCGGCCCCGGCGGCGAATTCCCTGCCCGGCGGGCGCCCGGCCCCGATGGTCGGCCCGGCCGAGGCACGGGCCGCCGCGGCCCCGCCGGCGCAATCCGGCGGCGGCTTCCGCAACCTGTTCCGCAACGTCACGGGCGGCGGGCTGATGCGCCGCAGCCTGCCGGAGCCGACCCCGGCCCCGGTGGCGGACCGCCTGGTGCCGGACAACCCGGCCCCGCGCCAGGCGACGCGGGCACCCCAGCAGGACGATATGGGGCTGGACATCCCGACCTTCCTGCGTCGCCAGTCGAACTGATCCGGCCAGCGTTCCAGCCAGGGGCCGCCGCGGGGAACCGCGGTGGCCCTTTTTCCGTTCCCCGCCCGCCGCGCCGTATCACGACGCCTATCGCAATGCAGAAGAATTAGACTTATCAATCACTTGCGCCGTAATATGAAGAAACAAGCGTTTATTCGCCGCAGCGCACACAGGATGCCACCTATGGGCTGGGGCAGGCGCCGCATGGTGCCGGTCCAAGCTGGGCAGGGGCTCGAATGGACGGTTACATCGCGCTTGAGACAGGACGTCGCCGGACGCTGAAAGCCGCCATCGGCTGCGTTGGCATCGGCCTGCACAGCGGACGCCGTGCCCGGCTCATGCTGCGCCCGGCGGCGCCCGGGGCGGGCATCGTCTTCCGCCGCACCGATATCGGGCTGGAAATCCCGGCGCTGTTCGACCAGGTGGTCGATACCCGGCTCTGCACCGCGCTCGGCGCGGCGGAAGCGCCGCAGCACCGCATCGGTACGGTCGAGCACGTGATGGCCGCGCTGGCCGGCGGCGGCGTGGACGACGCCGTGATCGAGCTGGACGGGCCGGAAGTGCCCATCCTCGATGGCTCTGCCGCGCCTTTTGTCTTCCTGATCGACTGCGTCGGCCTCACTGCCCATGGCGGCGTCGGCGCCGGCATGGCCGAGGCGATCGAGATTTTGCGCCCGGTGCGGGTGCAGGAAGGCGATGGCCCAAACGCCGCCTGGGCCGAACTGGCCCCCGGCGTCGGTGATCGCTTCGACGCCTCGCTGAGCATCGATTTCCCGAACACCGCCATCGGCCGGCAATCGGTTTCGCTGCGTGTCACGCCGCAGACCTTCCGCGCCGGCCTAGCGGATGCCCGCACCTTCACCCTGGCCGAGGACGTGGCGCGGCTGCGCGCTGCCGGGCTGGCGCTGGGCGGCAGCCTGGCCAATGCCGTCGTGGTCGACGGCCCGGCAGTGCTGAACCCGGGCGGGCTGCGCCGGCCGGATGAATTCGTGCGGCACAAGATGCTGGACGTGGTGGGTGACCTGGCCCTGGCCGGCGCGCCGATCCGTGGCCGCTTCACCGGCAACCGCTCCGGCCACGCGCTGAACAACCGGCTGCTGCGGGCGCTGTTTGCCGATCGGGCCAATTGGCGCGCGCTGCCGACCGGCACGGCGCTGGATGGCGGCGCCCGCATGCCGATGGCCGCCGCGGCCGCCGCCGCCGTCGCCTGACCCGGGCCGCCCGCTCCTGTGGACCGGCGCGGCGGCGTGGTATAGAGCAACTGGCCGCATGGCGGGCGCGTCCCGGACGGGCGACTCGGCCCTGCGACCCCTGGCCTGACGTGCCCGCATGCTGCGCCGCCAGCCTGCCGGCACAGCAGCGCCGCGCCACTCCAGCGACCGGGCCATGATGACCAGACGCCTCCCCC
>JBMOJU010000182.1:0-10339 GCA_049315625.1 Paracraurococcus sp. | reverse complement strand
TGCCGCCGGCTTCCCCTCGGCCGCGGAGCCCAGGCGGGCGGTGCGACGCTCGGCGCCGGGGCGCCCAGCCCCTCCGCCTCAGCGTCGAGTTGCGCGACCAGCGGCGCGTCCTCGCCCACCGGCTCGGTGCCGGTCGCCTCCAGCCCCGCGACGATGGCGCGGATGCGGTCGAGCGCGGTGAGGATGAGCGAGATCCCCTGCTGGGTGACCGGCCGCGTGCCGTCGCGGTAGCGGCCGAGCACGTTCTCGGCGGCATGCGCCACGTGTTCCAGCCGCGGCAGGCCGAGGAAGCCGCAAGTGCCCTTGATGGTGTGGACGATCCGGAACACCTCGGACAGCGTCGCGGCATCCTCCGGCACGCGTTCGAGCCGGACCAGCGCGGCATCGAGCGCGACCAGACCCTCATTGGTCTCGGTCAGGAAGTCGGCGAGCAGGTCGTCCATTCGCATCCCCCGCATGGGCGCCCGGATGGGCGCAGGGCGTCGCGGGAGGATGCCGCGGCGGGGGCGAAGATTGGGTTAAGCCGGGTGCGGTCAGGCGGGGCCGAGCAGCAGGGCCGGCGGCACCGTCGCCGGCCCATGCGCGAGGGAGGCCGCCCAGCCTGCCTCCGCCGCCAGGCCGACCAGCAGCGGCGCCAGCACCCGGCGCGGCCCTTCCGCCAGCGCCACATCCACCGGGCCGCCGCCGAGCAGCGCCAGCAGCCCCGCCGGCCAGGCGGCATCCCGGCCGTCCAGGCCGACGACCAGCCCCGCCGCGGCCGAGCCGGCCAGGCTGACGGTGCCGCCGCGCGGCAGGGCTTCCGCCCCCAGCAGGGCAGCGTTCAGTGCCAGCGGCACCAGCGCGGCGGCCAGCCGGCCGCCGGGTGCCAGATGATCGAGCCGGAAGCGGACCCGCGGCGCCGCCGGGGCGGCCTCCAGCAGCAGCGCCAGGCTCGCGCCATCGGCATCGGCCGCCGCCCCACCCCAGGCCGCGGCATAGAGGCGGAGGCGCTGGCGCAGCGCCGTGGCGGTATCCCGCGCCAGGCCCAGCAATTCGGCGTCACCCTCCCCCACCAGGTCGAGGGTTCCGGCAAGCGCCCCGACCGCACCCCCGAGGTCATGGCAGAGCCGGGCGGAGAGGGTTCGGGCAAGCTGGGCATCCATGCGCATCGGCCGCATCCTGTCGGGCACGCGTTCGGGCTAGGATGCCCGGGGTTAAGGCCATCACGGCAGATTCACGCCTTCGGACGGTCCCGCCCTACGGCGATCTGCGTTAACGAACCGTTTCAGCCCCGCCCAGGACAAGGAATTTCGGTGCCCGGCCTGATCGAACCCGGCATGCGCGTGCGCCACCCGGACCGGCCCGACTGGGGCGAGGGGCAGGTGCAGTCGGTGATCGGCGACCGGATCACGGTGAATTTCGAAAATGCAGGCAAGCTGCTGATCAATGCCGCGCTGGTCGATCTGGACATCGTCGACCCAGCGGCCTGAGCCGGACACAGGCCTGCCCCGCGCCGGCCGCGCTGCCCGGGGGGCTTGCGGCGCATGGGGGTTGCGGACCAAATGACCGCAACAGCCAACACCGCATCGGGGAACGTCCTCCATGATCGATCCGTTCGGCCGACGGATCTCCTACCTCCGCGTCTCGGTCACCGACCGCTGCGACCTGCGCTGCGTCTACTGCATGGCGGAGGACATGACCTTCCTGCCGAAGCGGGAAGTGCTGACGCTGGAGGAGCTGGACCGGCTGTGCGGCGTCTTCATCGGGCTCGGCGTGCAGAAGCTGCGGCTTACGGGGGGCGAGCCGCTGGTGCGGAAGAACGTCATCTCGCTGTTCCGCAGCCTCGGCGCGCGGCTGGGTGATGGCGGGCTGCAGGAGCTTACGGTCACCACCAACGGCACCCAGCTGGCGCATATGGCGGCGGACCTGTTCGCCGCCGGCGTCCGGCGGATCAACGTCTCGCTCGATACCCTGGACGCCGCCCGGTTCAAGGCGGCGACCCGCTGGGGCGATATCGAGAAGACGCTGGACGGCATCTTCGCCGCCAAGGCGGCCGGCCTCGCGGTGAAGATCAACGCCGTCGCGCTGAAAGGCGTGAACGAGGACGAATACGACCGCATGCTGGCCTGGTGCGGCGAGCACGGCTTCGACCTGTGCTTGATCGAGACCATGCCGATGGGCGACATCACCGGCGACCGGACCGACCAGTACCTGCCGCTCTCGCTCATCCGCTCCAGGCTGCGGGAGCACTGGACGCTGGAGGATACCGACTACCAGACCGGCGGCCCGGCCCGGTACTACACGGTGAAGGAGACCGGGCGGCGGATCGGCTTCATCACCCCGATGACGCATAACTTCTGCGAAAGCTGCAACCGGGTCAGGCTGACCTGCACCGGCACGCTTTACATGTGCCTGGGCCAGGACGACGCGGCGGATTTCCGCGCCCTGCTGCGCGACCCCTCGGTCGATGACGCGGCGCTGCGGGCGGCGGCGGAGGCGGCCATCGCCCGCAAGCCCAAAGGGCATGACTTCATCATCGACCGGCGCCATAACCGGCCCTCCGTCGGCCGGCACATGAGCGTCACCGGCGGCTGATCCCGCCGGGGCGCCCGCCCCGGCCGCGCTTAGCGTGAGGTGAACCGCCCATGAGCCTGCTGCAGGATCTCGCCTCGCGGCTCGCGATCCCAGGACTGCCGGAATGGACCGGGCTGGTCGCCCTCCTCCTGCTCCTGCTGGCCGGGCTGGCCTATCTGCTGATGCCGTTCAGCGTCTTCGGGCTGAAGGGGCGGCTGGATTCCATCGAGGCCCAGCTGGACGAGATCCAGGCCGAGATCCGCAGCCTGTCGCTGCAGATGTCGGGCGCCCCGCGGCGCGCGGCGACCGAGGATTGGGTCGATCTGCCGAGCCGCCCCCGCGCCACCGAGGACGCACCCCGTATGGCGCCGCCGGTGCCGCCGCCGGCCGCCTGGCCGGAGCCCCAGGGCGGCCGGGCGGAGCCGCGGCTGGACTGGCCGGGCGAGCGGCGGCGCTGATCCGGGCGGTGCCTTGCCGCCGGCGCGCGGGCGGGGCTTAGTGCGCGGCAGCAGGCAGGGTGGGACGAGATGCGCGTCAGCGTCATCCAGATGAACCAGGGCAGCGACAAGCCGGCGAACCTGGACCAGGCGCGCCGGTTGATCGAGGCGGCGGTCGAGGCCGACCGGCCCGGCCTCGTCACCCTGCCGGAGACCTGGACCAACCTCGGCGGCGGGCGGGAGAGCCGGCGCGCGGCGGCGGAGGTCCTGCCGCCCGCGGGCTCCGGAGCGCCAGGCGGGGCGGCCTATGAGATGCTGCGCGGCCTGGCCCGGACCCATGGCATCCATGTCCATGGCGGGTCGATGATCGAGGATGGCGGCGAGAAGCTGTTCAACACCACGGTCGTCTTCGACCCGTCCGGCGCCGAGATCGCCCGCTATCGCAAGATCCACCTGTTCGACATCACCGGGCCGGACGGCACCGGCTACCGTGAAAGCGCCCTGTATGGGGCCGGCGACCGGCTGGTGACCTTCGAGGCCGGCGGCGTCACCTTCGGCTGCACCATCTGCTACGATATCCGCTTCGCCGAGCACTATCTGGCGCTGCGCCGGGCGGGGGCGGAGGCGATTCTGGTGCCGTCCAACTTCACCCTGCAGACCGGCAAGGACCATTGGGAGGTCCTGATGCGCGCGCGGGCGATCGAGAGCCAGTGCTGGATCCTCGCCGCCGCCTCTTTCGGCCAGTACGAGGAGCGCGGGGCGCAGCGCTCGGTCTATGGCCATTCCCTGGTGGCGGATCCCTGGGGGCACGTGGTCGCCAAGGCCTCGGACGGCATCGGCTGGACCACGGCACGGATCGACCCGGCGGTGACGGCGCGGGTGCGGCGCGACATGCCGGTGCTGGAGCACCGGGCGATGCGGCCGGTCGCGCTGTGATCCAACCGTGACCGACCTCGCCGCCTTGATGTTCCCGCAGGCCGCCGTGCCGACTGCGGCGGATTTCCGCGGCCGCATCGCCTTCCACGCGGCGGCGACCGAGGTGGCGGCGGAGGCCAAGGCGCGGCTCGTCGCCCGCTACGGGGAGGCGGCGACGGAGACGGCGGCGGCGATCGTCTCGCTCGGCGGCGATGGCTGCATGCTGGAGACGCAGCACCGCTGGCTCGGCCGCAACATCCCGGTCTACGGCATGAACTGCGGCAGCGTCGGCTTCCTGATGAACGACTTCCGCGAGGACGGGCTTGAGGAGCGCCTGGCCGAGGCGCAGGCCGCCGTGCTGCACCCCCTGCGCATGCGCACCACCGCCGAGGACGGCCAGGTGGCGGAGGCGCTGGCGATCAACGAGGTCTCGCTGCTGCGGGAGACGCGGCAGGCCGCCAAGGTGCGGATCATGATCGACGGCAAGGTGCGGCTGGCCGAGCTGATCTGCGACGGGGTGCTGGTGGCGACGCCGGCTGGGAGCACGGCGTATAATCTTTCGGCGCATGGCCCGATCGTGCCGCTGGGTGCCAACCTGCTGCCGCTGACGCCGATTTCCGCCTTCCGGCCACGGCGCTGGCGCGGCGCGTTGCTGCCGGCCGATGCCGCGGTGGTGTTCGAGATCCTGGAGGCGGAGAAGCGCCCGGTGGCGGCGGTGGCCGACTACACGGAAGTGCGCGACGTCCGCCGGGTGGAGGTGCGGGAGGACCGCAGCGTGACCCTGACCCTGCTGTTCGACCCGGACCATGGCTTGAGCGAGCGGATCATCGCGGAACAGTTCACCGTCTGATGGGGGCGGGATATACTTGGTGGCGATGTCATCCCCGGTGCCGGACTCGCTGATCAGGCAGATCGTCGCGACCTACAGGCCGCTGCGGGTGATCCTGTTCGGCAGCCATGCGCGGGGGGAGGCAGGGCCGGACAGCGACCTCGACCTGCTGGTGGTGCTGGATGACGACGCACCGGAGGAGGCGCTGCACTGGCGCAAGCTGAACGAGGCAAGCCGCGGGTATCGCGGGGCGGTGGATATCCTTGCCTGCCATGCTGCGGATTTTGAGGGACGGCGGCACATCACAGGCTCCTTCGCCGGCACGATCCAGCGTGAAGGCGTCACCGTTTATGAACGGTGAGCCGGCGCCGACCGTCCACGGGGAGGCCCTCAGATGGCTCGACAAGGCCGAGGAGGACCGGAGGTCGGCCCGCCATCTGATGTCCCTGGTTCCGCCGGTGCCGGACGTGGTCGGCTTCCATCTCCAGCAGGCCGCCGAGAAGATGCTGAAGGCGCTGCTGATCCTCGTCGGTCACGAGGTCCCTAAACTGCACGACCTCGACGTGCTGATCCGCCTTCTGGAACCAGTCTTGGTGCTACCTCCGGTCCTGATGGATGCGGTGCGAGACCTGACGCCATGGGCCGTCGCGGGTCGCGATCCGGCGCTCGGACGATACCGCGGCCCGAGTGTGGAGGAGCTCGTCACGGCACAGGACGCGGTCGATCGCCTCGCCGGTTTCGTGGCCGCGAGGCTGCACGCGGCCCCGCCTTGAGCGATCGGCCCACCCTCCCCACCCCGCGTGGTCGCGTCGACACCCGCCTCCTGCTCTGCATCGCCATCGGCCAGACCATCGGCTGGGGCACGCTGTTCTCCACCTTCGCCCTGTTCGGCGCGCCGATGGAGGCCGAGCTCGGCTGGTCGCGGCCGGCGATCAATGCCGGGCTGACCCTGGCGATGCTGGTCTCCGGCCTGGTCGCCGTGCCGATCGGCCAGCATGTGGACCGCCATGGCGGGCGGCGCATGCTGGCCTGGGGCGGCTGGCTGGGCGCGGCGCTCCTCGCGCTCTGGTCGGTCACCGACAGCCTGGCCGCCTACTGGGCACTCTGGGCCGGGATGGGGCTCGCGCAGGCCGCGGCGCTCTGGGGGCCGGCGATGGCGGTGGTGGTCACCGCGGCGCGCGACCCCAGCCGCACCATCACCGGCATCACCTTCATCACCGGCTTCACCGGCACGATCTTCGTCCCGCTCGGCGCCGCGCTGATCGCCGCATTGGGCTGGCGGCATGCGCTGCTGGCCCTGGCGGCCTTGCAGCTTATCCCCGGCCTGCTGGCGCTGTGGCTGCTGCCGCCGCCGCCGCCGCGCCCGGCAAGCGCCGCGCGCAGCGCCTTCAGCCTGCGGGATGCGGTGCGCCGCCCGGCCTTCCTCGGCCTCGCCGGCTGCTTCGCGGCGCATGCCTTCATCGGCATCGGGCTCGGCGCGCATGCCATCCCCTTGCTGCGCGAACGCGGCCTGCCGGAGGCTTCCGTGCTGCTCATCGTCGCGCTGCACGGGCCGTTCCAGGTGGCGGCGCGGCTGGCGCTGTTCGGCCTCGGCCGGCGGGTCACCATGCGCGGTGTCGGCCGGCTGGCGACCTGGCTGACGCCCTTCGGCATGCTGGTCCTGGCCCTGGCGCCGCCGGAGATCGCCTGGCTGGTGCTCTATGCGCTGTGCTGGGCCATCGCCGACGGGCTGATGACCATCGTCCGCGCCGCCGGCGTTGCCGAGATCCTGGGGCGCGAAGGCTATGGTGCCATCACCGGCGCGCTGAGCGTGGCGACGGTGGTGCCGCGTACCGCGGCGCCGGTGCTGATCGCGCTGATCTGGCAGGGCGCCGGCGGCTACGGCCCGGTACCGTGGCTGCTGATGGCGCTGGCCTGCCTGGGCGCCGCCTCCTTCGCCTTGGCGGCGCGTGCGCGCTGACCGGGTCAGCGGGTGCGCGCATCCTCCCGCACATTGCCGCCCGCGCCGCCGCCGACATAGGGTCCGCTGACCCCGCCGCCGCCGGCGCAGGCCACCAGCGCGAGCAGCAGCAGGAGGGCGGCGGCGCGGCTCATGCCGCGTCGTTCAGGTGGCAGGCACTGCGGTGGCCGGGCGCCACTTGCTTCAGGACCGGCCGCTCCACCCGGCAGCGGTCGAAGGCCAGCGGGCAGCGCGGGTGGAAGTGGCAGCCGCTGGGCGGGCTCAGCGGTGAGGGAATCTCGCCCTTGACGCCCTCGAAGGCGCGCTTGCGTGCCTCGATCCGCGGCACCTCGGCCAGCAGGGCACGCGTATAGGGGTGGTTCGGCCGGGCGAAGACCTCCTCCGACGGCGCTTCCTCGACCACCCGGCCGAGATACATGATGACGACGCGGTCGCTGAGGTGTTCCACCACGCCGAGGTCGTGGCTGATGAACAGGTAGGTGAGGTCGAGCTCCCGCCGCAGCTTCATGAACAGATTGAGGATCTGCGCCTGGATCGAGACGTCGAGCGCCGCCACCGCCTCGTCGCAGACCAGGAAATCGGGCTGCACGGCCAGGGCGCGCGCGATGCCGATGCGCTGCCGCTGGCCGCCGCTGAACTGGTGCGGGTAGCGACGCTTCAGCGTCGGGTCGAGCCCGGCACGGCGCAGCTGCTCATCGACATAGGTCTCCAATCCGCCGCGCGGCACCAGGCCATGGTATTGCGGCGCCTCGCCGACGATCTCGGCCACCTTCAGCCGCGGGTTGAGCGAGGCGTAGGGGTCCTGGAAGATCATCTGCGTGCGCAGCTTGGCCCGCTTCGCATCGGCGCCGGCCAGGCTGCGCAGGTCACGGCCGCGCCACACCACGCTGCCCTCGGAGGGGGGCATGATGCCGGCGACCATGCGGCCGAGGGTGGATTTGCCGCAGCCGCTCTCGCCGACCAGCCCGACCACCTCGCCCTTGCGGACGCTGAGGTCGACGCCGTCCACCGCATGCACCACATCCTCCCGCACCTTGACGCCCAGCCGCTTGGCCAGGCGCCCGGCGAAGTCCAGCGGATTGGCGAAGCGCTTGGAGACGCCGCGCAATTCGATGATCGGCACGCTGTCCTGCGCCGCGGCGCGGGGCGCCTCCAGCAGCTCGCTCATGCCGCCAGCACCTCCTCATGCGGGTGAATGCAGCGGGCGAAGCGGCCGGGGCGGTACTCCGCCATCGGCGGCGGCTCGGCGCAGCGCGACTCGGCGCGCGGGCAGCGGGCGCGGAAGGCGCAGCCGGCCGGCAGGTTGAGCATGGAAGGCGTCATGCCGGGGATCTGCCGCAACGCCTCGCCGCGCCGGTTGCGGCTGGGGACGCTGCCGATCAGGCCGAGCGTATAGGGGTGCAGCGGGGCGTCGAGCACCTGCTCGACCGGCCCCTGTTCCACCACCTTGCCGGCGTACATCACCGCGATGTCGTCGGCGAGGCCGGCGACGACCGAGAGGTCATGGGTGATCCAGACCAGCGCCGTGCCGGTCTGGGCGCAGAGCTTCTGCGCCTCCGCCAGGATCTGCCCCTGGATGGTGACGTCGAGCGCGGTGGTGGGCTCGTCGGCCACGATCACGTCCGGCTTGTGCAGCAGTGCGATGGCGATGGCGACGCGCTGCCGCATGCCGCCCGAGAATTGGTGCGGGTAGGAGCGCAGGCGTTCGTCGGGGGACGGGATGCCGACCTGGCCGAGCGCATCGCGGGCACGCTGCCGCGCCTCCTCCCGGCTCACCTTGGCGTGGGCGAGGACCGTCTCGATCATCTGCGTGTCGATGCGCAGGACCGGGTTCAAGGTCATCATCGGGTCCTGGAAGATCATCGCGATGCGGTTGCCGCGCAGCTTCCGCATCGCTTCTTCCGACAGCGTCGCCAGATCCTGGCCCTTGAACAGGATGCTGCCGCCGGTGATGCGCCCGGGCGGGTCGACCAGGCCGAGGATGGAGAAGCCGGTGACCGACTTGCCCGAGCCGCTTTCGCCGACCAGGCCAAGCACCTTGCCGCTGCGCACGGTGAAGGAGACGTCGTCGACCGCCTTCACCACGCCGGCGCGGGTGAAGAAATGGGTGCGGAGATTCCGCACCTCCAGGGTCGGCGCCCCGGGCGCCGCGGATGCGGGAACAGCGCTCATTTCTTCAGCCTGGGGTTCAGCACGTCGCGCAACTGATCGCCGACAAGGTTGATGGAGACGATGGTCACCAGCAGCGCGATGCCCGGGTAGAAGCTGATCCAGTATTTCCCGCTGAGCATGTATTCGTAGCCATTGGCGATCAGCAGCCCGAGCGAGGGCTCGGTGATCGGCACGCCGAGGCCGAGGAAGCTCAGCGTCGCCTCCAGCGCGATGGCGCGGGCCACCTGCATGGTGCCGACGACGATCAGCGGCGGCAGGCAGTTCGGCAGCAGGTGACGGAAGATGATGCGGTGCGTCGGCAAGGCGAGGCATTGCGCCGCTTCGATATACTCCCGCCGGCGCTCGACCAGCGCGGTGCCGCGCACGGTGCGGGCGTAGTAGGCCCATTCCACCACCACCAGCGCGATGACGACGTTCAGGATGCCCTTGCCGAGGAAGGCGAGGATCATCAGCGCCGCGAGGATGGCGGGGAAGGACAGCTGGAGGTCGACCAGCCGCATGATCAGGCTGTCGGTCCGCCCACCGGCATAGGCCGCCAGCATGCCGAGCGAGGCGCCGACGACGCAGGCGAGGATGGCCGAGCCGGCGCCGACGATGAGCGAGATGCGGAGGCCGTACATGATGCCCGACAGCATGTCGCGGCCCTGGTCGTCGGTGCCGAGCCAATGGGTGATGCCGCTGCCGCCGACGCTGCCGGGTTCCAGCCGCCCATCCATGATGTCGAGCTGCGCGAGGTCGTAGGGGTCCTGCGGCGCGACCAGGGGGGCGAGGATGGCGACCAGCACGATGATGGCGAAGACCACCAGCCCGCTCAGCGCGAGGCGCGAGGCGGCGAATTCCGAGGCGAAGCGCCGGAACGGCGTTTCCACCCGCGGCGCGACGGCGGGGGCCGGCAGGACCGTGCTGCTCATGACTTGCCCTCCAGCCGGACCCGGGGATCGAGCAGGGAATAGGTGATGTCGACGATCAGATTGATGGTGATGAACATCAGCACGATGATCATCAGGTAGGCGACCATCACCGGCCGATCGAGCACGTTGATGCTGTCGATGATCAGCTTGCCCATCCCCGGCCAGGCGAAGACGCTTTCGGTGACGACCGAGAAGGCGATGGTGCCGCCGAATTCCAGCCCCACCACCGTCACCACCGGGATCAGGATGTTCTTGAACACATGGACGAAGGTGATCCGCGCCGGCGACAGGCCCTTGGCGCGGGCGAATTTCACGTAGTCCATCAGCATGGTCTCCCGCACCCCGGCGCGGGTCAGGCGGATGACCAGGCTGATCTTGAACAGGCTTAGATTCAGCGCCGGCATCAGCATGTGCGCCAGCCCGTCCCGCGTCAGGAAGGACCAGCGGGACCCAAGGATGGTCACCGTCTCGCCCCGCCCGGTGCTGGGCAGCCAGCCGAGTTGCACGGCGAAGACCATGATCAGCATCAGCCCGACCCAGAAGGTCGGCAGCGAGAAGCCGA
>JBMOJU010000181.1:0-10341 GCA_049315625.1 Paracraurococcus sp. | reverse complement strand
GCGGCTGGGCCCGGCGCATGCGCCGGCGCCGCCCTTCCGGCCGGGGCTCGCCCTGCTGCTGTTCCGCACCCGCGGGACGCGGCTGGCGACGCTCGGCTACCTCGGCCACATGTGGGAGCTGTACGCCATGTGGGCCTGGATCGGCGCCTACCTGGCGGCGAGCTTCGCCGCGGCAGGCACCACGGGCAGCCCGGCGCTGGCGACCTTCGCGGTGATGGCGGCGGGGGCGGCCGGATGCGTCGGCGGCGGGCGGATCGCCGACCGGATCGGCAAGGCGCGGCTGACGATCTGGGCCATGGCGATCAGCGGCGGCTGCTGCCTGCTGGCGGGGGCGGCCTTCGGCGCAAGCCCATGGGTGACGGTGCTGCTCTGCCTGGTATGGGGGGCGGCGGTGGTGGCGGATTCGGCGCAGTTCTCAGCCAGCGTGGCGGAGGCGGCGCCGCCCGGCCTCGCCGGGACGATGCTGACGGTCCAGACCAGCCTGGGCTTCGCGCTGACCCTGCCGGCGATCCACCTGCTGCCGGTGGTGGCGGGATGGTGGGGCTGGGGCGGCGCCTTTGCGCTGCTGGCGGTGGGGCCGGCGCTCGGCTGCCTGGCCATGGCGCGGCTGCTGCCGCCCCGCTGACGCCGGCCGCCGTGGCGCCCGGGCGTATGTTGCCGCACCGATCCCAAGCTGCCAAAAGCCTCGCTGCGGCATACCATGCCTGGCGCCGAGGCGCGGGCCGGCTCTGCCATCTCAGGCGGAGCGGGTTCGGGACGGCGCATGCAAGGGGATCCGACGGACAGCGCGCTCATGCCGCCGCGCGGGAGGGGCCCTGGGCTCCTGCTCGCGCCTGGCGGGAGACGGGCATGGCCGGGACCCGCCGGGGCGGCCGGGACCTGGCCCGCGCGGTCGTACCCGGGCCGTCGGTGGCGGTTCGGCGGGCCGGCCGGCCTGCTCGCCTTCCTGCTGTTCCTCGGCCTGGCGCTCGCCGGGGTGCTGCGCCAGCCGGTACCGGGCCCGCACGACGAATGGCAGCACCTGTCCTACGCCGCCGCCGTGCAGGCCGGTGCCGGCCTGCGGCCACGCTTCGAGGCCCAGTACCAGCTGGACGAGAGCGACCTCGGCCGGGTGACCGGGGCGCTCAACTATATCGGCCATCCGGCGCCCTACTACGCCTATGTCGCGCTGTTCCTCGACCGCACGCTGCCGGCGGGGCACGCCGTCCTGCTGCCGCGGCTGGCGTCGCTGGCGCTGTTCGCGGCCGCCATCGGGCTGGTGCTGGTGGCGGGGCGGCGCTGGTTCGGCGACGACCCGCTCGCCTGGCTCTGCTTCTGCGGCCTGGTGGTGCTCTGCCCGAAGCAGCTCCTCACCGCCCAGCAGGTCACCAATGATGCGCTCGCCGCACTGGGCGGAGGGCTGGCCTATTGGGGCGCCGCGCGGCTCGGCCGGGCGCCCGCCGGTGCGGCGGCGATCGGCCTCGGGCTGCTGCTCGCGCTCTGGGCCAAGCTGAATGCCGGGCTGGTCATTGGCCTGTGGGCAGGGTGCCTGCTGCTGTACCTGCGGTCCTGGCGGCTATTCGCCAGCCTCGCGGTGGCGGGGTTGGCCGGTGCGCTGCCCTATGCCGACATCCTCGCGCGCTACGGCAGGCTGGTCCCGGTCACCTGGGAATCGGTCACCGGCTTCACCCACCGGCCGCTGCCGCTGGCCGAGGGGCTGGGGCTTTTCCTCGGCCAGTACCCGCTCGGCTGGTCGGTCGAGGAGACGCCGGGGCCGCTGCTGATGGTCGCCTTCCTGGCGCTGCTGGGGGCGATGCTGGGCGGCGCCTGGCTGGGCTGGCGGCGCCGGGAAGAGCCGGCGGGGCTGGTCGCGCTCGGCGCCGGCATCGCCTTCGTGCTCGGCACGCTGGTGCAGCTCGGCTTCACCCTGACGGTGCTGGGCGGCAGCCGCGGCGGCGCCGCCTTCCGCTATGTCCTGCCGCTGTGGCCGATGCTGGCGCATGCCGTGGCGCTGCTGGCGCGGCAGCCGGCGCGGCCCTGGCTGCCCGCCGGGCTGCTCGCGCTGGTGCTGTTCGCCAGCATCGGCGGGCTGTTGCGCTGAGGCGCGGCGGGCGGCCCGCACGGCAATCCGCTGGCGGGCAACCTCCTCTCCGCGCTGGACGTGCTGCCGCGGCGCGCCGGGCTGCGGCTGGAGGCTACGCCGCGGCCGCGCTGACCGCCCGCGCGCTGGCCTTGATCATCTCCGCCGCCCGCTCAGCCGTCATCAGCACCGCCGGGTGGATGTTCGATGAGGGCACCAGCGGAAACACCGAGGCATCGACCACCCGCAGCCCCTCCACCCCCCTCACCCGCAGCTCGGTATCCACCACCGCGCGGTCATCCGCGCCCATGCGGTTGGTCCCGCAGGGGTGGTAGACCGTGGTGCCCGATGTGCGCAGGTATTCCAGGAAGTCGTCGTCCGTTTGCGTCGCGGGGCCGGGCGAGAGTTCCTCCACCACCAGGTCGCTGAACGGCCTGGTCGTTGCGATCCGCCGCGCCAGCTTGGCCGCCTCCAGCATCACCCGCACATCGGTCGCCGCGGTGATGTAGTTGGCCTGGATGCGCGGCTTGTCCTCGACCCGCGGGCTGCGCAGCGTCAGCTCCCCGCGGCTGTCCGGCCGGCACTGGCAGAAGTTGAAGGTGAAGCCCGGATGCTTCGCCAGCCTGCTGGCGGAGATCCCCTGGTTCTGCGTGTCCAGGCTGAAATTGACGAACTGGTACTGCACCTCGGCTTCCTCGGACCCTGGCAGCACGCGGGCAAACAGGCTTGCTTCGGACGCGCCGATCGTCATGTGCCCGCGCCGCCGCAGCGCCCAGTCGAGCCCCATCTTCGCCGTCTTCAGCGGGTTCGCCATGCTCTCGTTCAGCGTATCGGCGGGCTTCGTGCGGAAGGCGAAGCGGACCATGAAGTGGTCCTGCAGGTTCCTGCCGACCTCCGGCGCATGCACCCGGCTTTCGATGCCCATCGCCTGCAGCGCGGAGCCATCGCCGATGCCCGACAGCATCAGCAGCTTCGGGCTCTCGATCGCGCCGGCCGAAAGCAGCACCTCGCGCCGCGCGGTCCAGGTCTCCTCCGAGCCATCGGCCTTCCGCACCACCACGCCGGTGCAGCGCTTGCCCTCGAAGGTCAGCCGCAGGCCGAGCCGTTCGGTCTCGACCCGCAGGTTGGGCCGTTTCAAGGCGGGGCGCAGGTAGCCGACCGCCGGGCTCCAGCGACGGCCGCGATGGACATTCAGTTGGTTGGGCGCGACGCCCTCGAACCACTCACCATTGTTGTCGCGGTTGCGGGCGAAGCCGAGGGATTCGCAGGCCTCGACGAAGGCCTTGCAGCCGATCGTCGGTTCCGGAACCTCGGCGATCTGCATCGGGCCGGACTTGCCGCGGAATGCGCTGTCGGGACCGTGGAAGGTTTCCAGCTTGCGGAAGGCCGGCAGGCAATCGTCATAGGCCCAGCCGCGCGCGCCCTGCTGCGCCCAGCGGTCGTAGTCGCGCGGCGACCCGCGCAGGAAGACGAGGCCATTGACCGAGCCGGAGCCGCCGACGACGCGGCCGCGCGGCCAGTAGACGCTGCGGCCGTTCAGTTCCGGCTCGGCCTCGGTCTGGTAGTTCCAGTCGAATTTGCGCGTCACATACAGCCGCGCGAAGCCCATGGGGATGTGGATCCAGGGGTTGGTGTCCCAGGGCCCCGCTTCCAGCAGGACGACGTTGACGGATGGGTCTTCGGAAAGCCGCGCCGCCAGCACGCAGCCGGCCGAGCCGCCGCCGAGGATGACGTAATCCGCCTGGTTCATCGCCGTTTCCCCCGATCCCTTGCCCGCATCAGGCCATGCGGCGCCCCCACCGTCCAGCCAGGGACTCCCGCCCCCGCGGGCGGGGGAGGGCCAGGGTGGGGGTGGACCGGCGCGCCGTCATGCCCCCCTCACCCCTTCCAGGGCCGCACCTTCCACAGCTCCTGCAACACCGCATCCACCCGCGCCGCCTCCGCCCTGTAGTCGGCGCCGATCAGCGGCCGCATCGGCATGAATTGCCGCGCCATCTCCGCCTTGAAGGCGGGGTCGGCCAGCGCCTCGCGGAAGGCGCCCTCCAGCCGGGCGGTGATCGCCGGCGGCATCCCCGGCGGGCCGACGATGCCGCGCGCCGCGGCGGCCACCACGTCGTAGCCCAGCTCGCGGAAGGTCGGCAGGTCGGGCAGGTCGGCCGCCCGCGCCGTCGCGGCGATGGCCAGGCCGCGCAATTTGCCCTCGCGCGACAGGGTGACGAGCTCCGTCGTGTTGCCGACGCCGGCGGCGATATGCCCGCCGAGCAGTTGCGGGATCAGCGGCGCCGAGCCGGCGAAGGGCACATGGGTCAGCGGCGGCAGCTTCGCCGCGGCCTCGAATTCCAGCATCAGGATGTGGTCGTCGCTGCCGATGCCGGTGGTGCCGTAGTCGATGCCGCCGGGCTTCGCCTTAGACTGGGCGACGAGGTCGGCCAGATTCCGCAGCGGGCTGTCGGTGCGGACATAGATGCAGTTCGGATCCTCGACGATGTTGGCGAGGAAGGTGAAGTCCAGCGGCCGGTACCGCGCCGGCCGTTCCAGCGGGATGCCGCTATGCGCCGGCATGGTGGTGGCGCCCAGCGTGTAGCCATCGGGTGCCGCGTTGAACACCGCCTCCAGCCCGATCTGCCCGGCGGCGCCGGGGCGGTTGGTGACGATGCCGCGCATCCCGGGGATGCGTTCCGCCACCACCGGGAGCACCAGCCGGGCGAGGATGTCGACCCCGCCGCCGGGCGGGAAGGGCACGATGATCTCGACCGGCCTGTCGGCCGGCCAGGCCGGCTGGGCGCGGAGGCCGCGCGGGGCCAGCGATGGCGCGGCCAGGCTGGCGGCCAACAGGGTGCGACGATGCATGGTGGTTCCTCCCGGGATTTTGCCGCATCCTGGCATGCGGATGGCATGGGCGCAGCACCCGCCGCCGTCGGGAGGGACCAGACCCATGCTCCGCCGCCGCCCCTTCCTGATGACACCCGCCGCGCTGCTCGCCGCGCCGGCGCTCGGCCAGGATGCCCGCGCGAAGACGCTGCGCTTCGTCCCGCATGCCAGCCTGACCAGCCTCGATCCGGTCTGGACCACCGCCTGGATCACCCGCTTCCACGCCTATGCGGTGTACGACACGCTGTACTCGATCGGCGCCGACCTGGTGCCGAAGCCGCAGATGGCCGCCGGCCATGTGGTCGAGGACGACGGCCTGCGCTGGACCATCACCTTGCGCCCCGGCCTCCGCTTCCATGATGGCGAGCCGGTCCGCGCCCGCGACGCCGCCGCCAGCCTGGCGCGCTGGGCGAAGCGGGACGGCTTCGGCCAGACGCTGTGGCAAGCGATGGCGGAGGTCTCGGCGCCCGACGATGCGAGGCTGGTGATCCGCCTCCACCGGCCCTTCCCGCTGCTGCTGGATGCCATCGCCAAGCTGGCCCCGTGCTTCGTCATGCCGGAACGCATCGCCGCGACGGATGCCTTCACCGCGGTGACCGACCCGGTCGGCTCCGGCCCCTTCCGCTTCCGCCGCGACGAATGGCTGCCCGGCTCACGCGCCGTCTATGAACGGTTCGAAGGCTACCAGCCGCGGCCGGAGCCACCCGACATGCTGGGCGGCGGCAAGCCGGTGCATTTCGCCCGCTTCGAATGGGTGATCATGCCCGACCCCGGCACCGCCGCGGCGGCGCTGCAATCGGGCGAGGTCGACTGGTGGGAGAACCCGCCGAACGACCTGCTGCCGCCATTGCAGCGCAACCGCAACGTGGTGGTGCGGGAGCTGGACAATTTCGGCTACGTCACCGTGCTGCGCCCCAACCACCTGCATCCGCCCTTCGACAACCCGGCCTTCCGCCGCGCGCTCTGGCCCGCCATCAGCCAGACCGATGTCATGACCGCGGTGGTCGGCACGGACAGCAGCACCTGGACCGACCGGATGGGCTTCTTCACCCCCGGCACGCCGCTGGCGAGCGAGGCCGGCATGGCGCGCCTCACCGCGCCGCGCGACCTGGAGGCCGCGCGCCGGGCGATCGCTGCCAGCGGCTACAGGGGCGAACGCGTGGGGCAGCTGATGGCGACCGACAACCCGAGCCAGGTCGCCGCCGGCAAAGTGGTGCACGACCTGCTGAAGCGGCTCGGCGTGAATGCCGAGCTGGTGGCGACCGACTGGGGCACGGTGGTGCAGCGGCGGGCGAGCCGGGAGCCGGTGGAGAAGGGCGGCTGGAGCCTCTTCATCAGCAACATCACCGGCGCCGATACGCTGAACCCGGCGGCGAACCACGTGCTGCGCGCCTCCGGCCTCAGCGGCACCTGGTTCGGCTGGCCGGGCAGCCCCCGGATTGAGGCGCTGCGCGAGGCCTGGTTCGCCGCGCCGGATTTGGCGGCGCAGCAGGCGATCTGCCGGGAGATCCAGGAACAGGCCTTCGAGGACACGCCCTACTGGCCGCTCGGCCATTACCGCCAGCCGGCAGCCTACCGGAAGGAACTGACCGGCTTCGTCCGCGCGCCGGCGCCGCTGGCCTGGGGCGTGCGGCGGGGCTGAGCCGGCGGCGTCAGCCCGGCGGCTCGGCGAGGCCCAGCCGCGCGTGCCAGTCGGCGATGCTTTCCTCCGGGTAGCGGTCGAAGCATCGATCCTTCGGGCCGGCCTCCACCGCCACCCAGGGCGCCTTGTACTCCAGCATGATGTGGGTCGACTCCGGCGCCGCCGGCAGCGGCGTGTCGATCGCCGAGGCGAAGGGGTGCACCAGCTCCGGCCAGCGTTCGTCGTAGAGCCAAAGGCCGCTGCCGCAGCGGCTGCAGAAATGCCGCTCCCCCGGGGAGCGATGGGCGCGGGCATCCCCGGGCTCCTTCAGCCGGGCATGGTAGACGGTGATGTGCTGGCCGCCCGTCACCCGCAGCGAGTCACTGTCGGCGCCGAGGTTGATGGCGTAGCCACCACCACCCTGGGTCTTGCGGCAGATGGAGCAATAGCAGCGCTGGTAGGGGTAGGGGTGCGGGCTCTCCACCCGGAACTTCACCGTGCCGCAGTGGCAGGAGCCATCGAGCCGCATCGCCCACCCCTATTTCCGTTTCCAGCCCCCCATCTTGCACAGCTTCGCCCAATGCGCCTCGCTCACCGGGGAGACCGAGAGCCGCGACATCCGCACCAAAGCGAGATCGGCGAATTCCGGGTCGGCCTTGATCGCCGCCAGCGTCACCGGCTTCGGCATGGGCCCGAGCGCCTTCATGTCGACGCAGACCCAGCGCCCGGTCTCGTCGGTCGGGTCGGGGTAGGCCTCGCGCGCCACCTCGACCACGCCGACGATCTCCTTGCCGATGTTGGAGTGGTAGAAGAAGGCGCGGTCGCCCCGCTTCATGGCCTTCAGGTTGTTCGAGGCGAGGGCGTTGCGCACCCCGGTCCAGGGCTCGGTGCCGTTCTGCACCTGCTGGTCCCAGGAGAAGGCATCCGGTTCGCTCTTCACCAGCCAATGCGCCATCGATTCCCCCACCGCTTCCGTTTCGCAGAGTAACCGCGCCGGTGGGCGCTTCAATCCGCGGCGTTCCCGGCCTAGGGTAGCCGCGTGGAAACCGCCGAAACACGCTCCCTCGGGCCAAACTTGGCCGCCCCTGCTGCGCCGCGCGGCGGCAGCCTGCATCGATTCGCCAATCCCGGGCGGTTCCTCCGCCTCGCCGGCCGGGTGCAGCCCTGGCTGACCGGGGCGGCGCTGCTGGTGTTGGCCATCGGCCTGCCCTGGGGGCTGTGGTTCTCCCCGCCCGATTGGCAGCAGGGCGAGACGGTGCGGATCCTCTATATCCATGTACCGATGGCCTGGCTGGCGATGTCCGGCTATCTCGGCCTCGCGATAGGCTCAATTCTGTCGCTCGTCTGGCGGCATCCGCTGGCCGACCTCGCCTGCCGGGAGCTGTCGCCGGTCGGCGCCGCGGTCACCGCGCTCTGCCTGGCCACCGGCAGCCTCTGGGGCAAGCCGATGTGGGGGACCTGGTGGGTCTGGGATGCGCGGCTGACCAGCGTCCTGGTGCTGTTCTTCCTCTGGCTCGGCCATGCCGCGCTGGTCCGCGCCTTCGACGATGCCGAGCGCGGCGCGCGGATGGGCGCGATCCTGGCGCTGATCGGCGCGGTGAACCTGCCGATCGTCAAGTTCAGCGTCGAATGGTGGAACACGCTGCACCAGCCGGCCAGCGTGACCAAGCTCAACGCGCCGTCGCTGCACGTCGATATCCTCTACCCGCTGCTGGTCTGCGCGCTCGGCTTCACGCTCGCCTTCGCCGCGCTGGTGCTCGCGCGGACCCGGGCGGCGGTGATGGAACGGCGGATCCGCGCGCTGCAACTCGCCGCGGCGCGGCGGGCGGAGGCACCCTAGCGTGACATTGCACTGGGCCCATGTGACCGCCAGCTACGCGCTGGTGCTGGGCGGCTTCCTCGCGCTGGCGGTGGCGACGCTGCTGCGGCTCGGCGTGGCGCGGCGGCGGCTGGATGCGCTCGACCCACGGGCCCGCCGGGACCAGGATCGGATGCAGGACAGGACATGACACGGAAACGCCGGCGGCTCTGGGTGCTGCTGCTGTGTGGCCTCGGCCTCGGCAGTGCCACCGCCCTGACCCTCACCGCCTTCCAGGACAATCTGGTGTTCTTCCGCTCGCCCTCCGACCTCGCGCGGGAAGCGCCGCCGCCGGGCCGCGCCTTCCGGCTTGGCGGGCTGGTGGAGGCCGGCAGCGTGACCAGGCAGATGGGCACGGACGGCAAACCCGATGTGCGCTTCAAGGTGACGGACGGGCCGAATGCGGTGACGGTCGCCTATGCCGGCGTGCTGCCCGACCTGTTCCGCGAGGGCCAGGGCGTGGTCACGCTGGGCACGCTGGGTCCGGACGGCGTGTTCCGCGCCAGCGAAGTGCTGGCCCGGCACGACGAGACCTACATGCCGCCGGAGGTGGCGGAGGCGCTGAAGAAGACCGGCCACTGGAACCCGAAGGAGGGTGGCGCGCCGCCCGCGGCGACCTGGAACACGCTTGAGCCGGGCAAGGCGCCGGCGGGGCGGAGCGGGTCGTGATCCCCGAACTCGGCCACTTCGCCCTCGCTCTGGCCCTCGCCCTCGCGCTGCTACAGGTCGGCCTCGGCCTGATCGGCGCGCAGCGGGCGGAGCCGCGCCTGATGGCCGCCACCGCGCCAATCGCCGGCGGCATCCTGATCGCCGTGGGCGCGGCCTTCCTCTGCCTCGTCTGGTCGTTCCTGATGAACGACACCACCGTGGCGAACGTCGTGCAGAACAGCCATTCGGCGAAGCCCTGGCTCTACAAGATCAGCGGCACCTGGGCGAGCCATGAGGGCTCGATGATCCTCTGGGTGCTGATCCTGGCACTCTGCGGCGGCGCGGTGGCCGGCTTCGGCACCAACCTGCCCTCCGCCCTGCAGGCGCGCGTCCTGGCGATCCTCGCCTTGATCGCCGCCGGCTTCCTCGGCTTCATCCTGGCGACGTCGAACCCCTTCGACCGGGTCTGGCCGCCGCCGGCGGATGGCCAGGGGCTGAACCCGATCCTGCAGGACCCCGGCCTCGCCTTCCACCCGCCGCTGCTCTACCTCGGCTATGTCGGCTTCGCCGTCACCTACGCCTTCGCCATCGCCGCGCTGATCGAGGGCCGGGTGGACGCCGCCTGGGGCCGCTGGGTCCGCCCCTGGGCGCTGGCGGCCTGGTCGTTCCTGACGCTCGGCATCGCGCTGGGGTCCTGGTGGGCCTATTACGAGCTCGGCTGGGGCGGCTACTGGTTCTGGGACCCGGTGGAGAACGCCTCGCTCCTCCCCTGGCTGGCCGGCTGCGCCCTGCTGCACAGCGCCATCGTGGTCGAGAAGCGGGAGGCGCTGAAGACCTGGACCGTCTTCCTCGCTTTGCTGGCCTTCGGGATGAGCCTGCTCGGCACCTTCCTGGTGCGCTCCGGCGTGCTGACCAGCGTACACGCCTTCGCCAACGACCCCGAACGCGGCGTCTTCATCCTAGCCCTGCTCGGCATCTTCATCGGCGGCGGCTTCGTGCTCTTCGCCTGGCGCGCCGCGGCGCTGACGCCGACCGGCGTGTTCGCGCCGCTGTCGCGCGAGGGCGCGCTGGTGCTGAACAACCTGCTGCTCTGCTCGATCGCGGCCGTGGTGCTGGTCGGCACGCTGTATCCGATGTTCGCCGACCTGATCCTGAAGGAGAAGATCTCGGTCGGGCCGCCCTTCTTCAACACCGCCACCCTGCCGCTGGCGGCACCATTGATCGGCGCCATGGCCTTCGGGCCGATGCTGCGCCCGTAGTAGGTCTTCTGGCAGAGGAAGGGCT
>JBMOJU010000180.1:0-10346 GCA_049315625.1 Paracraurococcus sp. | reverse complement strand
GCGGCGCGGCCGGGATCGCCCGCGCCTCGTAGACACCAAGCGGCAGGCCGGGACGCCAGGCGGCGCCGGTGGCGAGTTCCGCGCGGCGGAGGGTGCTGCTCATGCGACGGGGCCCGCGCGGCTCACTCCATGCCGATATCCTCGCAGACCAGGACTAGCTCCTCCATCGCCACGTCGGTGCCGCCCTTGGCCGCCAAGGTCGGGCCGGTGAATTTCGAAGGCCGCGCGCCGGAGAGCTTCCAGCCCAGCACCACGGCGCTGCGGTCCTCGCTCATCAGCTCGATCATCACCGTCGCCTTGGCGTCCTGCTTGCCCTGGCGCACCTGGTCGATCCACTGGAACAGGTCGAGCCCGCCGGCGAGGCCGCGCTTCAGCGTGACGTCGCTGGCCTTGTGCATCAGCGGCACCTTGCGCGGATGGTTGGCCGGGTCGGTGCCGACGCGGTAGTCGGCATAGGTGACTTCCGTGCCGAGGCCTGAGACGTCGGAGAAGCCGGCCCTGATCTCGCCGCCCGAGCCCGGGGTGATGGTGACCTTGAAGTTGAAAGCCCCGTAGGGGTCGTCCCGCTGCACAGCCATGGTGGCAATCCCCCCGTTGCGATCAGACCAGCGACGCCTCGGCCGTCCACTGGCCAATGCGGAAGATGACGAATTCGGCCGGCTTGGTCGGCGCCACGCCGATCAGGCAGACCAGCCTGCCGTTGTCGAGGTCGGATTGCGACATCGTCGTGCGGTCGCAGCGGACGAAGAACGCCTCGGATGGCTTGGTGCCCATCAGCGCGCCGGTGCGCCAGACCTCGGTCAGGAAGCTCTCGATGGTCAGCCGGATGCGCAGCCAGAGCGCCTCGTTGTTCGGCTCGAACACCGCCCATTGGGTGCCGCGGTCAATCGAATGCTCCATGTAGATGAACAGCCGGCGGACGTTCACGTAGATCCATTCGGGATCGCTGCTGATGGTGCGCGCGCCCCAGATCCGGTTGCCGCGCCCCTCGAAGAAGCGGAGGCAGTTGATGCCTTCCGGGTTCAGCACCTCCTGCTCGGCCTTGTTGACCGGCCGGCTGAAGCGGAGGATGCCGCGCACCACCTCGTTCGCCGGGGCCTTGTGCACGCCGCGCTCGATGTCGGACCGCGCATAGATGCCGGCGACCGCGCCTTCCGGGCTGAGCAGCATGGTCTCCCCGGCAGCACCCGGCGCCGGCGTCACCAGCCAGGGATAGTAGAGCGCGGCGTGGCTGCTGTCGTATTGGCTGCGCACCTCGCGGATGGATGCCGTCGCGGCCTCCTTCGGGCCGGCCAGGATGGCGAAGCGGTAGCGCATGCGCTCGGCGTGCCCGATCAGCGCGCTGCGCGCCAGCAGCGCCTCATCCGCGCCGAGCAGCGCCGCGCCCGGCGCGGCGACGAGGGCGATATCCTCGATCGCCTCCAGCGCCTTCAGTCCGGTGGCGTCGTGGCCGGAGCCGTCGCCGGCCAGCGCCTCGGCCGTCATCAGCGCGCCATCGAGGCCGCCGCTCAGCGTATGCGGCGCATTCGCCAGCAGCGCCGCCAGCAGGCCGGCGGCGAAGCCCGCGCGCGGCTTCGCCGCGGTCGGGATGGTCGCCGGATCGCCGAGGTCGAGGAAGATGCGCGCGGTGCGGTCGGCCGGCGGCTCGACGCCGCGGACCGGGTCCTCATGCCGCAGCACGCGGCCGATGAAGACATCCGAATCCGGGTGCGGCGAGAGGCCGGCGAGGACATCGGTGCGGCCACCGGTCGAGCCATCCTTGTTCGGCTCGATCGAGAGGCTGAGCGTGACCTTCTGCACGCTCTTCAGCGCCGCGGCGGTGAGGTCGAGCGTATCGGCGGCGCTGGTCAGCACCGGCTTGCCGGCGGAATCGAAGGACACCGCCCAGAGCGCGGTCGGCTCCAGCGGCGACTTGGCGGCGTCGACCAGCCGGTCCTTGATGCCGGTGGTCGAGGATTCGACCACGTCGCCGGGCCGCACGCCGGCCAGGCTGCGCGTCGCGCCGTCGCCGGTCAGCAGGTTGCCGCTGCGCAGCGCCTGTACCTTGACGACGAGGTTGCCGGCGAGGCCGGGGAAGCGGGCGCGCAGCACCCGGTCCGTGCCGCCGACCGGCATGGCCGTACCGGCGGCGCGGCTTTCCGCCGCCGATGCCTTGAACACGCGGGAGATGTAGAGCCGGCGGCCGCCATTCTCGAAGAACAGCCGGGCGGCATGCGCCAACTGGTTGGTGCGCAGATCGCCACCCGCCAGCAGCAGGTCGGCGGCATCGCCGAACTGGCGCTGGAAATCCTCGAAGGAGGTGACGAGGGCCGGCGCGCCGGCGACCGGCCCGAAGCGGCACTGGCCGACGAAGCCGGCGGTGGAGGTGGCGACGCCCTCGATCGACTTCGCCCGAAAGGAGGTCTCCTCCACATAGACGCCGGGGGCCAGGTATTCGGGCATGCGCGCCTCTCCTCAGCTTTCCGTTACCAGCAGGCGGAACGTGCCCCGCGATGCCGCGTCAGACAAGTTCGATGTCCCAGCGAAGCGATCTGCCGCCCTGCAGCGGCAGGGTCGGGTCGGCGCCGGCATCGCCGGCGCGCGGCGTGCCGTCGGCGGCGCGGAGGCTGAAGCCGCGCCGGGCGAAGGGCGCCGCGACGGCCTCCGGGTCGATGGCGTCGGCCTCCGCCGGCAGGGCGGCCAGCGGATCGGCGGCCAGGGCCGCGGCCAGGGCAGGCTTCGGCGCATGCAGCGTGAGCGCACGCTCCGCCGGCCAGGGGGCGGTGCCGCCGATCAGGTCCGGCCGCTCCCCCGGCAGCAGCAGCAGGTAGGACCCGTCGGCGGCTGACCAGGTGACCAGGGTGCGGAGCGCCCCGCCGACCAGGGTGGCCAGCGCCAGGCGGGCCAGCGGCACCGGGCGGCCGGCGGCACTCACAACGCCCCAGGCGGCGGTGTGGCCGCGCGGGATGGGGCCGCCCGGCGCCGGGTGCAGGGCGACGTCGCGCAGCAGCGGCCGCGGGGTGGTGGGCGGCACGGTCAACCCGGCCTCGATCCCCCGCCGGATGGCCGAGCGGTCCGGCACCACGGCGGCGAAGGCGGCCGCCAGGAAGCGCCGCTGCGGGTCGGTCACCAGCAGCCGGCAGGGGCCGGGCGGCAGGGCGACGAAGCCATGGAGGCCGGTGGAGGCGTGCCAGCCCGGGCGCTCGGCGTGGCCCATGGCTTCCACCACCAAACCGGCGATAGGCGGCCCGACGGGCGCCACGCCTTCCGCCACGTAGGGCAGCGCGCGCAGGCCGAGCAGCCCGGTCAGCGTGATGCGGTCCGCCGCGCGCGCTGCGGCGAAGGCGGCGAGGCTGGTCACGGCAGCGCCGGCGTCGCCAGCAGGGTGCGGGTGTCGACCATCGGTGCCTCGACCCGCTCGACCGGCGCGAGCCGGGCGGTGCGCACCAGGTAGGGCACCGAGAGCTGCGGCGGGCCCTCGAACCCGTCCCAGAGCCGCAGGAAATTCTCCGTCTCCAGGCTGTCCACCGCGACCTGCAGCCCGACGCCCGGATCCCACGGGTAGTTGGGCGAGAGCAGCGGCCCGGCGATCACCGCCTGGGCGTCGAGGATGGCCATGCAGCGGCCGAGCATCACCTGCTCGCCCTCCGCCGAGTTGGTGCCCCAGACCGCCAGCAGGTAGTGCAGCTCCAGCCCCAGCGCGGTGCGGGCGGGGGCGGCCGGGGCCAGCCGGGGCAGGTCCAGGTGGCGCCGGGTGCGGTCGACGTCGACGCGGTAGAGCACCAGGCCGATGCGGTTCTGCAGCGTACCCTTCACGTCGCGGGTGGTCAGCGTCGAGACCGTGTAGCCGCCCAGCCCGCCGGTCTCCCCCAGCCGGAGCTGGAGCAAGCGCACGAGCGAATCGCTGGCCCCGGCAATCGACATGGGTCCCCCCATGGCGCAGCCGGGGACCGGGCTGGTCCCCGTGGCGGGAGGCCTTCGCCGTCCGCGGCGGGCTCCTCTCTGCGCTCCTCGACCGACACGTTAGTTATTCGAAAGGAGGGCGCGCAACGGTAAAGTTTCCATGAACCGTGAAGGTTCTATCACCAGACCGTGTTCCTCCTCACCCGGACGCCGCCGCCTCCATCGCCAGCCAGCAGACCAGCCGCACCTCCGCCGCATCGATCGGCGGCAGCGGTGCCGGCGGGTCGAAGCGTTCCAGGCCGGTGCCGAGAATCCAGTCGACCAGGCGCTGGCTGCGCGCCGCGGGCGAACCGCTTTCGTCGCGGAACTCGACGCGCAGCAAGGCTTCCTCCCGCCGCGGCCAGGGGGCTTCCAGCACGTCGAGCGCATGCGCCAGCCGCGCCGGCGCCAGGTCCCGCGGCGGGTGGGCGCGGAGGAAGGCGGCGACCTGGCGGTTCAGCGGCCGGATCGCCGGCTGCAGCGTGGCGGGGTCCGAGAGGTCGTCCCATTCCGCCAGGATGTCGGCCCGGGCGCGGTCCCAGAAGGCGTAGATGCCATCGCCCAGCCCCGCCGGCATGTGGCGCGGCGTGGCCTCGGTGCAGTCGGCCAGGCGGAGGCAGGTGCCGGTCTCGCGGATGATCCCGTCGCGCGCGGGCTGCCAGGCCGGCAGCGCCGGGACGAAGCGGAGGAAATTCCGGCGGCCGGTGGCCAGCGGCACCTCGGCGCAGAACAGCACGCCGCTTTGCCTCCCGCGGCGGATTCCGCTGCCGGCATGGCCGGGCAGGTTGACGATCGCGTCCCGCCCGGCCAGCAGCGCGGCGCGCAGGCGCTGGCGGTATTCCTCGCCGCTCTGCGCCGCCGCCTCGGTACCGCCCTGCTCGAACAGGGTGCCGTCGCCGCGGGCCAGCTTCTCGATCTCCGACCGTGCCTCGGCGAAGACCTGGGCGCCGGGGTCGGCGCCGTCCACCGGCGGCGTCGCCACCCCGATGCTGCGCGCCGCCTGGTGCAGCTTGCGCAGGATGCGCGCCTGCAACGTCAGCAGCGCATCCAGCCGGTCGGCGGGGAAGACGGTGCGCAGGAAGACGCGGCGGTGCGGGCTGCCGATGCGGTCGATGCGGCCATGCCGCTGGACCAGCCGCATCGGGTTCCAGGGCAGATCGTAGTTGATGATGTGGCGGCATTGCTGGAGGTTCATGCCCTCCGCCAGCACGTCGGTGGTGACCAGCAGGTCGTAGTCGTCGGTCTGGCCGGGAGGCGGGTCGCTGGTCTCCGGCGCGAAGCCCCAGACGGCGCGGCTGCGGGTCGCCTCCTCATCCTCCAGGCCGCCGCCGGCGACCGCGACGAGGCGGCCGCGCCAGGCGGCCAGGCGCGGGTCTGCCGCGATCCGCGCCGCCAGCGCCTGGCGCAGCCAGGCGACGGTATCGGCGAAGTAGGAGAAGACCAGGACCTTGCCGTTGCGCCGTTCGTCGGCCGCGGTCGCGGCATCGGCGCGGGCCTGCGCGGCGATCTCCGCCAGCGCCTCCACCACCGCGGCCAGCTTGGGGTCGGCATCGTCCTGCACGGCGGCCAACCGGGTGGCGATCGCGGCGAGGATGCCGCGGTCGCGCCCGACCGCGGCGCGCAGCGCGGGCAGGTCGTAGGCCTCTGCGTCGCGCGCCTCGGCATGGTCCGCCAGAATCTCCTCGAAGCTTTCGTCGTCGGCGTCGGTCTCCCGCAGGAAGGCGGTGGTAATGACCTTCCCCCGCGCCAGGGCTTCGAGGAACCGGTCGTGCTCCCGCACCATGCGCTCCAGGCTCAGCCGGAAGGCCTGGGCGGAGGATTCGAAGCGCTTCAGCAGGCCGGACCGCAGCAGCCCCGCCGCGTTCTCCGCGGCCTCCGCATCCTCGGCATCATGGCCGTGCAGGAAGGCGTCCGGGGCATAGCGGGCGAAAGCGACGACGTCGCGGCCGTTCACCGGGTCCAGCGCATCCGCGACCGCGTCGAACAGCCCGGGCGCGAGAAGGTCGAGATCGTAACGCAGGGTGATCGGCACCGCCTTGGGGAAGACGATCGGCCGCCTGATGCCGTCCGGCCCACGGATCTCGTCGCCGGCATAGTAGGTGCGGACGAAGGCGCGGGTGCGCTTGACGGTGACGGCGTCGATCACCGGGTAGAGCGTGTCCGGGTTCAGCGCCGCCGGGTCCTGCCGCGCGGCATCGCGGAAGCGGGCGCGGTAGTCGACGATGCCGCGGGCGGCGAGCGCGCCATGCTGGCGGAGAAAGAAGCGCAGCAGGTAGTACAGGTCCCATAGGCTGTTGTTCACCGGCGTGGCGGTCAGCAGGACCAGGTCCTTGCGCTGCCCGGCAAGCAGGCGGCGAAGGATCTCCGCCCGGTAGGGCGCATCCGGGTTGCGGTAATTGTGCGCCTCGTCGACCACGACGAGGGCGTAGTCCTCGATGTTCTGGCTGAGGATGTCCTGGTTCGCCTGCGGCCGGCGCAGCGGGTCGTGGAACTGGCGATCGCGGGCGAGCTGGTCGTAGGAGACCATCTCGACGAAGCGGCCGATGTTGTGGTCGTTGAGGAAGCGCTTCCAGGTGGTGTCGCGCAGCGCGGCCGGGCAGACGAGCAGGGCGCGCTGGCGGTTCCTTGCGGTGGCGTCGAGGATGGCGCCGGCGATGAAGGTCTTGCCCAGCCCGACCTCGTCGGCGACCACCACGCCGCCGAAATCCCGCAGGATGCGCTGGGCGCGCCAGACGCCGTGCAGTTGGAAGGCGGTCAGCGGGATCTCGCCGGCCTCCTCCCGCTCTTGCTCCAATTCCTCCCCGTATAGTTGCCAGAGTATGCGGAGGAAGATGAGCCAGGGCGGGAATTCCTGTTCCGGCTCCTCGAAGATCGCCGCGAGGTCGAAGGGGAGGGCATCCGCCCACAGCGCGTCGAACCAGGCCCGGCCCTGGGCGAACAGGCTGGGGTCGCGGTTGCCGAGGTTGAGCTCCAGGTTGGTGGTCAGCCCGGCGCGGGTGAGGTTGGAGGAGCCGACGATGATCGCCGGGTCCAGCCCGTCCAGCAGCATGGCCCGGGCGTGCAGGAAGCCGCGCTCGTAGCGCCGGACCTCCAGCGTGCCGGCGCGCAGCATGCGGGCCATGGCCAGCAGGTGGCGGCGGGACTCGGGGCTGAAGGGCTGGCGGTCCCGTTCGCGACGGAGGCCGGCATCCAGCAGCTTCAGGCCCTCCGCGACCTCCCGCCGCAGGAAGGCGACCGGTGGCGGGTCGCCGGGGCGGCGGGTGGTGCGCCAGGCTTCAGGCGCGGGTTCGGCGCCGAGTAGCAGGCGGATGCGGGCGGCCTGGTCCAGCCGTTCGGCGATGGTGCCGAAGCCGGCCGGGCTGAGGAAGCCGGTGGCGATGCTGATGTCGATGACCGCCGGCGGCGTTTCGGCGAGGCCGGGGGCGAGGGTGACCGACGCATCCGGGATGGCGGCCTGCAGCGCGGCGAGCAGGGTGTTGCCGCCCTGGTTGGTGATGAAGGCGGCGCGGGTCATCCGGGCGGGCCGACGACGGCCTTGTTCCGGCGGGGCCGGAACGCTAATTTCGGACCTATGGACGATACCGTCGACGTCACCATCCCGCTCGATCCCGCGGTTGCGGCGCGGCTGGCCGACCCGGTGGTGCTGGCGCAGGCTGCGGCCCTGGTGAATCGCACCTTCCGGCCGGCGAATGTCGAGAGCCTGTTCGCAGCCATCGCGGCGTGCAAGGCGGAAGCGCGCGCGAACGGGCTGACCGACGCGATGATCGATGAGGAATTGGCGGCGTACAACGCCGAGCGGCGGACGCGCGGCGGCGCGGATTGATCGTTTTCGACGCCTCGACGCTGGTCGGGGTGGCGTTGCGTCCGGACAGCGTGCCGGAGCGGGCGTTGCGGCATGCTGTCGACCATGACGTCCTCGCCCTGTCGCCCGCGGTGGATGACGAGATCGCCGGGGTGCTCGCCCGGCCGAAATTCGCCGCGAGGGTTTCGGCGGCCCGGCGGGAGGCTATCCTCGCTGAACTGCGCGGTGCTGCGCGCTGGTTCTTTCCGGCGACGGTCGTCACCGCCTGCCGCGATCCGAAAGACGATAAGTACCACGAACTCGCCCTGGCCGCCGGAGCGCAGGTGATCGTCAGCAGCGACGAGGATCTGCTGGTGCTGGACCCCTGGCGCGGGGTGCGAGTGCTGCGGCCGGCGGCCTACCTGGCGGCGGTGGGGGGCGGCTGAGGGGCGCGGCCCCGGGTGCCGGCGTGTGGCGGGAGGCACCGGCTGCGGCGGCCTGCCAAGGCTTTGGTCGGCATCTGCCGCGGGATAAACCCGATCAAACCGCTTGAAGTCGCCTGAACCGCCGTTCGGGGCTTCGTGCGCCATCCCGTTGGAAATGCGGCGGAATGGGCCGAATCCGGTTTTGGGATTGAGGCTTTCAGGCGCTTTATCGGGGTACCGGCGGGCACGACATCGCATGTTTCGGACAAAGGTCCGGCCGGGATCGTGGCGGCGAAGGAGGGGGTGGGAGTGGGGCGATCCGGCCATGCGGGGATAGTATTCCTAATGTGTCGGAATAGCAAGAAAAATCCGCCTTGGCGCGTGGCTGCCCGGCCGGCTCATGCCAGCCCGCGCAGGATCGCCAGCGTGCGGTCGCGGCGGGCGTCCCAGGTGCGGCGCTCCTCCTCCCGCGGCCAGTCGTGGAAGGTATCGAAGATGTGGGCGAGGTGGTCGGGGGAGAGGCCGTAGAGGTGGGCGACCACGGCATCCAGCTCCTCGATCATCGCCTGCTTGTCGGCGGGGTCGACGGGGCCGTGCGGGACGCCGACGGCGGCGGCCCAGGCGGCGAAGCGCTCGTCCGGGGCGGCGAGGCGGCCGGCGAGGGCGACGGCGCGTTGCCAGTGCGGGTCGGTGCGGGGCGGGCGGGGGATGGGGAAGGGGTTCAGGACGAAGTAGGTGAGGTGGATCTCCACCAGCCGCCGCGCATACCAGTCGAGCGGGACGGAGCAGAGGACCCCCAGCAGGAAGGCCTGGTCCTGCTCCTCGCCGCGCGGCCAGAGCAGGGTCGGCGCCTGGTGGGCGCAGAAGACCCGCGCTGGGATGAGCGCTGCGCGGACCGTACGGGAATCGGTCGCACGGCTGACATCACGGAAGGCGATCCGCGGTGCGCGGCAGGGCAGCGTGGCCTCGTCCCGCAGCCGCTCGGGCGGGAACTCGGCATGCGGTGAATCCCGGTGCGACTTGGCAGCCTTCAGTCGTCTGGCCTGCAATAACGGCGTGACCTCCTCCGGGTCGGCCCAGGCGTAGTAGCTCTGCGGCCCGAGGTCGTTTTCCCAGACATCGAAGCTCTCGCCCTTCATCACCGGCCACAGCCCCTTCGCGCTGCGCGGACCGAATTTCATCAGCCCCTTGTCGCCGGTCGCATGCAGTTCCGTATCAGGCCGCGCCCGCCACGCCCCCTCCTGCCGCAGGTCCAGTCGCGGCGCCTTGCGCATCTGCACGAACACCGCTGCGCTGTCCTCGCTCGGCAGCATCGGCACGCTGGCCGAGGAGGTCCAGGACAGCACAGCATCCTTGGCGAAGCGGTGCGGCGCGCGGCCTACCCCCTTCTGCCACGCCTCCGGCCCGGCATAGGGGCCGCGCAGCGCGATGCTCTCGGCGCCAGGCACGCCGCGCCCGAAGGCCAGCAGGGCGATGGTGAATTGCGGATGCACCTCCTCGAAGATCCAGCCGTTGCGGTTGGTCACGGTGACGATCTCGACCGCCTCGCTGCCCTCGAACACCGCGCGCCGCAATTGCTCCGTGCCCAGGGCCGAGACGACGCTGCGCGGCAGGACCACGCCGACCCGCCCGCCCTGCTCCGCCGCGAGGTGCCAGAAGCGCCAAGCGAAGGCCTTGTAGAGGTCGGGGTCGCCCGTCCCCATGCCGGGATAGAGGCCACCGCCGAGCACCGCGCGCAGCCGCTCCGCCGCCGCCACCTCCTTGGCCAGTTCCGCCACGAGATCGGGGCGCTCCGCCGGCAGCCGCTTCGAGCGCGCCTCGCGGTCCTTCGCCGCCAGTCCGCGCAGGCCGGGAAAATGGCGGGCCCAGAAGCCGTGCTCCTCGACCTTCACCTTCTCCCATGGCGGATTGCCCAGGATCACGTCGAAGCCCGGATTCCGCCGCAGGAATACCTCCGGAAACGCCACGGGGAAATGCAGCACGTCCAGCCCGGCCAGCGCCTTGCGTGCCGCCGCCAGCGCCTTGTGCTTCTGGATGCGCGGCTGTTCCTTCGGCCAGGTCTCGAACTGAAACTGCACCTGCTCCGGCGCCACCTTCTGCCCGACCACGATGTCGCACAGCGCCTGGGTCGGGCCGAGTGCGACCTTGGCCTCCCGCATCGCGTCGCGCGCCCGGGCGATGTCGCCCGGCGTCGTGTCCATCAAGGCGGCGCGGCGGCG
>JBMOJU010000179.1:0-10354 GCA_049315625.1 Paracraurococcus sp. | reverse complement strand
TGGCCGAGGCTCTCCGACAGCTTCTGCGCGACGAAGCGTCCGCCGAGATCGGTCGCCTGCCCCGGCGCCCAGGGCACCACCATTCGGATGGTCCGGCGGGGCCAGGTCTCGGCCCGCGCATGGCCGACGAAGGCGATCGTCGCCAGCCCGAGCGTCCTGCGCTGCATGATCATTCCCCCCGTCGCATTCCCCCGAGCATCGCGCGCGGCCGGGACAGCGGCAACCGCCTCGCTTGACAGCCTCGCCCCGCGGCCCCGACGCTGCGGCGAAACGGGGGACGGACCAATGCAGGCGGCGCTCGATGGGCTGGTCGTCCTCGACCTGACCAATTTCCTTTCAGGGCCCTATTGCACCATGCTGCTCGGCGACATGGGCGCCGAGGTCATCAAGGTGGAACGCCCGGATGGCGGCGACGATGCCCGCCGGATGCCGCCCTTCGTCGAGGGACGCAGCCAGCCCTTTGCCATTTGGAACCGCAACAAGCGCAGCGTCACTGCCGACCTGAAGCGGCCGGACGACGTCGCCCTCGTGCGCCGCCTGGCGGCCCGCGCCGACATCCTGGTGGAGAATTTCCGCCCCGGCACGCTGGACCGCCTCGGCCTCGGCTGGGACGTGCTGCGCGCCACGAACCCCCGGCTGATCTGGTGCTCGATCTCCGGCTTCGGCCAGACCGGTCCCTGGGCGGCGCATGGCGGGCTCGACATGATGGCGCAGGGCATGTCGGGGCTGATGGCCGGCAACGGCCCGGCCGAGGGCGAGCCCTACCGGCTGCCGATCGCCATCACCGATGTCACCGCCGGGATGTATGCCGCGATCGCGGTGCTGGGCGCGGTGCAGGCGCGGCACCGCACGGGCGTCGGCCAGCGCATCGACCAGTCGCTGTTCGAGGCCGGCGTCTCGCTCGGCGTTTACGAGGCCGCGCATGTCTTCGCCCATGGCACGCGGCCGCAGCGGCTGGGCCAACTGCACCGCGGCTCGGCACCCTACCGGGTGTTTCGCACGCAGGATGGCTACCTGACGCTCGGTGCCTCGAAGGACAAGTTCTGGCGGTCGCTCTGCGGCATCATCGGCCGGCCGGACCTGATCGAGGATCTCCGCTTCAAGGCGAATGCCGACCGCGTCGCCAACAATCCGGCGCTGGTGGAGATCCTCCAGGACGCCCTGGCGGCGCAGCCGAGCGCGCATTGGCTGGCGGCCTTCGGTGCCGCCGGCATCCCCTCCGAGCCCGTGCTGTCCTACGACGAGGCGCTGGCGCATCCGCAGGGTCAGGCGCGCGGGCTGGTCGCCACCTTCGACGATCCGGAGCGCGGGCCCCTGCCCCACCTCGCATCGCCGGTGCGGCTGGAGGGGACGCCCGCCGGCATCCGCCGGCGCGCGCCCGATCTCGGCGAGCATGATGCGGAAATTCGCGCCTGGCTCGACGCGGCGGAGGGCTGACAGCATGACCATCGGACCCGACTTCGCAGGCCGCGTCGCACTCGTGACCGGCGCCTCGCGCGGCATCGGCCGCGCCATCGCGCTCGCCCTCGCCGACGCAGGGGCGGATGTGGTGGTGAATTACCGCGAGCGCGCGGCGGAGGCGGCGGAGGTCGTCGCGGCGATCGCGACCCGGGGCCGCCAGGCGCTGGCGGTGGCCGCGGATGTCACCGATGGCGAGGCCGTGACCCGCATGGTCCAGCGTGCCGAGGCGGAGCTCGGCCCGGTCGCCATCCTGGTGAACAATGCCGGCCTCGCCCTGCCGCGCAGCCTCGAGGCGCTGACCGAGGCGGATTTCGACCTGACCATCGCGGTCAACCTGAAATCCGCCTTCCTCTGCACCCAGGCGGTGCTGCCCGGCATGCGGGCGCGGGGATGGGGGCGGATCGTCAACATCTCCTCCGGCGCGGCGCGCAATGCCGGGGTGATGGGCGCGCACTACAACGCCTCGAAGGCGGGGCTGGAGGGGCTGACGCGCGGCTACGCCGCACGCGTGGTGCAGGACGGCGTGACGGTGAATGCGGTATCGCCCTCGCTGATCGCCACGGAGATGATCGGCGGGCGGGAGGCGGAGCTGGCGCGCACCATCCCGCTCGGCCGGCTCGGCCGGCCGGAGGAGGTGGCCGAGGCGGTCGTGATGGTCGCCGGCAACGCCTACATGACCGGCCAGACGATCCAGGTGAATGGCGGCCTGCAGTTCACCTGAGGGACATGGGCCCGGCAGGACTCGAACCTGCAACCAAACCGTTATGAGCGGTCCGCTCTGACCATTGAGCTACAGGCCCATGCCGCTGTGATGCCGGCTGCCGCGCGCGGTTGCAAGCGCCCTACTCGGCCGTCGCGCCGGTCGCCGCCACCACCTCCCGCCAGCGGGCGCTCTCGGCCGCCATCCATTGCGCGAAAGCCTGCCGCGACGTCGGCCGCGGGATGGAGCCGCCGGCGATGATGCGGGCGCGCAGCTCCGGCTCCTCCAGCACGCCGACCAGCTCGCGGTTCAGCCGGTCGAGGATCGGCTCCGGCACCCCGGTCGGCGTCACCAGGCCGAACCAGCCGGTCGAGACGATGTCCACCCCCTGCTCCCGCAAGGTCGGCACCTCCGGAAAGCCGGGCTGGCGTTCCACCCCGCTGACCGCCAGCGCGCGCATCCGGCCGGCCCGCACCAGTTCGGCGACGGCCGAGCTGGACTGGAACACCACCTGCACCCGGCCTTCCATCAGGTCGGTGTTGAGCGGCCCCGTGCCGGAATAGGGCACGTGCTGCATGCCGATCCCGGTCGCCAGCCCGAACTGCACGCCGGCCAGGTGCTGGGAGGACCCGGCGCCAATCGATCCGTAATTCAGCGCCCCCGGATGCGCCTTGGCATAAGCGATGAATCCGGCGACGTCCCGCACCGGCAGGGCCGGCCCCACCACCATGAGGTTCGGCACCAGGGCGATCAGGCCGATGGGCGTGAAGTCGCGCTCCGGATCGAAGGGCAGCGATTTATAGAGCCAGCGGTTGATCGCGTTGGACGCAATCGAGCCGACGCCGAGCGTGTAGCCATCCGGCGCCGCGCGCGCGACCGCGGTCATGCCGATATTGGTGCCCGCGCCGGGCCGGTTCTCGACCACCATGGTTTGGCCCAGGCGCGGCGCCAGCCGCTCCGCCACCAGCCGGGCCAGGACGTCGGCGGCGCCGCCGGCCGGACCGGGGACGATCAGGCGCAGCGGGCGGCCGGGCCAGCCCTCCTGGGCGCGTGCCAGGCATGGGGCGAGCAGGGCCGCGACGGCGATCCGCCGCGGCAGGGACAGGGACGGCATGGAGATGCTCCGGCTCTTCGGACGGCCGGGACTGGCGGGCGCAGCCTGACGACTGGCGCGGCCCACGGCAAGCCGGCCCCTGGCATGCGCCCACCCCTGTGGCAGGATGGCCCCGGCGGCGAAGGGAGCGGATGGATGCGGGACATTCTGGGCTGGCGGCGCAAATTCGGCGTCATGGGGCCGTCCACCAACACCATCGTCCAGCCGGATTTCGACGCCTTGCGGCCGGTCGGCGTGACCAACCACTACAGCCGGATCTTCACCCCGAATGCCGACGCCGTCAGCAACGAGAGCTTCCGCGCCGGCGTCGACGTCATCGGCGGCAATACGCTGGACGCGGTGCGCAGCGTCATGACCTGCGCGCCGGACTACCTGGTGATGGGCATGTCGGCCGTGACCTTCTTCGGCGGCGCCAAGGGGGCGGATGCCTTCATCCGCTCGGTCGAGGAGGTCTCCGGCCTCGGCATCAGCGTCGGCAGCCATGCCTGCACCGCGGCGTTGCAGGCCTATGGCGGGGTGAAGCGGATCGCCGTGCTGTCGCCCTACTGGCCGGTGATGAATGCCGAGGTCGCGCGCTATTTCGGCGACATGGGCCTGACCGTGGTGCGCGACATCGCGTTGCAATGCCCCTCCTGGACCGGCATCGCCGAGGTGCCGGTCGCCCGCTGCCGCGACGCCATCAAGGCGCTCGACGGCGACGATGTCGATGCGATCGTCCAGGTCGGCACCAACCTGTCGATGGTCCGGCTGGCCGCGGCGGCGGAGCTGTTCCTCGGCAAGCCGGTGATCGCCATCAATGCCGCGACCTACTGGCATGCGCTGCGGGCCAACGGCATCACCGACCGGCTGGCCGGTTACGGCCGGCTGCTGGAGGAATTCTGAGCGCCCGCCGGGCCGGCGCGTTGACCCGGCAGACCAGGAGCCTAAGCCATGACCGATGATGAGATCCGCGACATCCTGCTGAGCACGCGCCGCGTCGCGGTGGTCGGCGCCTCCGACCGTCCCGACCGCCCGAGCTACGGCGTCAGCGCGTTCCTGGTGGAGCGCGGCTATGCCATCGCCCCGGTCAACCCCGGGATCGCCGGGCGCGACCTGCATCGCGCGCCGGTGGTGGCCACGCTGGACGCCGCCGCGCCGCTCGACATGGTCGATGTCTTCCGCCGCAGCGAGGATGCCGGCGCGGTGGTGGACGAGGCGATCCGGCTCGGCGCGCGGACGGTCTGGCTGCAACTCGGCGTCCTCGACGACGCGGCCGGCGAACGGGCCCGCGCTGCCGGGCTGCGCTTCGTGCAGGATCGTTGCCCGGTGATCGAATGGCGGCGTCTTGGGTTACCTGCGAAGATTGCCTGAAATTCATTTTCGTCCACCGAGCGGCTTGAAAGCCCGACCACCCCGGGCCACGTCGCAGCCGCACGGCCGCGGGACCCTCTACGACCATCGGATCGCCCCACCCGGCCGACGGGAGACGCAGGACCCATGAACGACGAAGAGCGCCGCATCATCACCCAGTATGTGGAGCGGGTCGCCGGCGCGGCCGCCGCCCCGGCCGCCAGCCCCTGGGGTGGCATGGGGGGCGGCAGCGTCCCCTCCACCCAGGCCCGGCCGCCGCTGCCGCCGTTGGACCGGGAGGCCGATGCGCTGATCACCGACCTCTTCAACCGCCATCCGGAGGCGCGCTACCGCATCACCCAGACCGCCTTCGTGCAGGAGGCCGCGCTGGTCGAGGCGCAGAACCGCATCCGCCAGCTCGAATGGGAAGTCGAGAACGCCCGCAACCAGGCGCAGGGCGCGCAGCAGTCCCGGGGTGGGCTGTTCGGCGGCATGTTCGGCGGCGGCGGCGGGCGCCCGGCCCAGATGGCGCCGCCACCGCAGCCGGTCTACCCGCCCGGCTACAACCCGGGCATGTTCCAGCAGGGCCGCGGCGGCTCGGGCTTCCTCGGCACCGCACTGACCACGGCGGCCGGCGTCGCCGGCGGCTTGGTGCTGGGCAACATGCTGATGAACGCCTTCTCCGGCCATTCCGGTGCAGCCCAGGCGGCATCCTTCGAGGGCGGCAGCGGCTTCGGCACCGGTGGCGGCTTCGGCCAGGAGGCGGTGCCGACCGCGTCGCCCTGGACCGATCCGGGCTCGACGGCGGCGTCCCAGGGCTGGGGCGGCGGCGGCCAGGATGCCTATCCGGCCCAGAGCGACGCCACCGGCGCCGGCTACGACAATGCTGGGTATGACTCCGGCAGCTCTGGCTTCGACGATGCTTCGGGCGGTGGGTACGACGACGAGGACCCCTGATCCATAGCCTGGGATCATTGAAACCGCGCATGGCATGAGCGATCCTCATGCCATGCGCATACCCGACCTCGATCTTGATCTGCTCCGCGGTTTCGTCGCCGTGGCGGAGCGCGGCGGCTTCACCGCCGCCGGCCAGGCCCTCGGCCTGACCCAGTCCGCCGTCAGCCTGAAGGTGAAGCGGCTGGAGGATCTGGTGCAGCGCCGGGTCTTCGACCGCACCAGCCGGGCGATCGCCCTCACCCGCGATGGCGAGACGCTGCTGGCCTACGCCCGCCGCATCCTGGCGCTGAACGACGAGGCGGTGCGACGGCTGGTGGCGCCGCCGGTCGCCGGCCGGTTCCGGCTGGGCGTCGCCGACCATTTCGTGCCCCGCAACCTGGCTCCGCTTTTGGCCCGCTTCGCCCGCACCTGGCCCGAGGTGCGGCTGGAGGTGGAGGTCGGCCGCAGCCACGAATTGCGCGCGGCACAGGAAAAGGGCGCGCTCGACCTGGTGCTGGGCAAGCGGCGGGATGGCGAGACCGCCGGCCGGCCGATCTGGACCGAGAGCGTGGTCTGGGTCGCGGCAGCGGACTGGGCCACGCCCGAGGAGCGCCCATTACCCCTGGCCATGCTGCCGCCCGGCTGCATGTTCCGCGACCGGGCGCTGGCGGCTTTGGCCCGCGCCGGGCTGGCCTTCGAGGTGGTCTATACGTCCGCCAGCCTGCTCGGCGTCGCCGCGGCGGCGCAGGCCGGTTTCGCGCTGACCGTGCTGGGCCGCGGCGGGCTGCCGCCGGGCCTGGTGGAAGTGCCGGGGTTGCCGCCTTTGGGGACGGTGGAGATGTGCCTGTTCGGCGACATTGCCGGGCAGAACCCGCTGGCCGAGCCGCTGATGCGCTTCCTGCGGGAGAGCCTGGCGGGCGCCGACCTGTCCGCCGCGGCGTGAGCGCGGCAATCGGCACCGGGCCTGCCTATCATCCATGCATGTCGGACGCGGCCGAACTCTACGAACGCAACTTCTACGCCTGGACCCAGGACCAGGCGGCCCGGCTGCGCGCCTGGCCCGCGGCGCTGCGGCTGAATGCGCCGGACTTCGCCAACCTCGCCGAGGAGATCGAGGATCTGGGCAAGTCCCAGCGGCGCCCGGTCCGCAGCCTGCTGCGGCAGGTCATCCAGCATCTCCTGAAGCTGCGCCTGCATCCCGACCGCCACTCCGAGCGGCACTGGAAAAAGGATATCAACGGCTTCCGCGACCAGTTGCGGGACGTGTTCGCGGAAAACCCGTCCATGCGGGCTGCGCGCGCTGAACTCGCGACCGACCTCTGGGCCCGTGCGGCGGAGTTGGTGCGCCAGGACATGGACCTTGACGGGTGGGGCTCGCGGGCCGCGATGGCGCCGCTGACCGTTCCGACTACGGCCTTTTTCGACATGGATACAGAATTGCTGGTTGACGACCGGTTCCCACCGCCGCCCGCGGGCTGACAGCCACGTTGGCGCGCGGCCTTCCACCTGCGCATTGACCCACGGCACACCGCGGCGCAGTTTCGCGGCACCGAATCCCACGGAGCCCGCCCGGCATGCCGCCCGAGCCGTCCACCGCCCGCGACGCGCGCATCATCGCCCTGATCGGCACCGGCCACTTCCTCTCGCATTTCTACATGCTCTGCCTGCCGCCGCTGTTCCTGATCTGGCGGGAGGAATTCGGGGTCTCCTACGCCACGCTCGGCTTCTCCGTCGCACTGATGAGCGGGACCACCGCCATCCTGCAGACCCCCGTCGGCTTCTGGGTGGACCGCTGGGGCGCCCGGCCCTTCCTGGTCGGCGGCACGCTGCTGATGGCGCTGGCCGTCTCCGCCATGGCCTTCGCGCCGGCCTTCTGGATGATCCTGCCGCTGGCGGTGCTGTCGGGCATCGGCAACAGCGTCATCCACCCGGCCGATTACGCCATCATGGCCGGGAGCGTCAGCAAATCCTTCCTCGGCCGCGCCTTCGCGCTGCACACCTTCACCGGCAACCTCGGCTTCGCCCTCGCCCCGCCGGTGATCGCCCTGCTGCTGACGGTCATGGAGTGGCGGATGGCGCTGCTCACGGTCGGCCTGCTGGGCATCCCCGTCGTCCTGGCGATCCTGCTGCAGAGCAGCGTGCTGCGCGACCAGGCCAGGCCGAAGGCGAAGGAGGCCGGACCTGCCGGGCGCGAGCTGCTGCTCAGCCGGCCGATGCTGCTGTTCTTCGCCTTTTTCCTGCTGAGCTCCATGGCCGGGTCGGGCATCCAATCCTGGCTGGTGACGGTGCTCGGCAAGCTCTGGGGCACGCCGGTGCTGGTCGCGTCCGCGGCGCTCACCGGCTACATGGTCGGCGCCACGGGCGGCACGCTGGTCGGCGGCTGGATCGCCGACAAGAGCAAGCGCAACCTGCTCGGCCTGGTCACGCTGCTGACGCTGGCCGCCATGGCACTGCTGCTGCTGCCGGGCGTGACAAGGCTGCCCGATGCCGTGCTGCCGATCGTGGCGGTCTGCGCCGGCCTCGCGCTCGGCACCTCCCGGACGCCGCGCGACGTCATGCTGAAGGACGCCTGCCCGCCGGGGCAGATCGGCAAGGTCTTCGGGTTCGTCTCCTCCGGCCTGCCGTTGGGCTCGGCCATCACGCCGGTGCCGCTCGGCTTCCTGATCGACATGGGCTACCCCGGCCTGGTCCTGCCGGTGGTGGCAGGGCTGCTCGGCCTGTCGCTGCTCTGCGCCGGCGGTGCCCAGGGCTCGGCCCGGGCGGCGCGAGCGCCCGAGGCCGTGCCGGCCGAATAGGCATCCATGGCGAGGGTCCTTCGGCGCCTGCACCGCTGGCTTGGGCTGATCTTCGGCACGTGGCTTGGCCTGCTCGGGCTGACCGGCGCGCTGATGGCCTTCATGCCGGCGATCGAAACGCGGCATATCCCGGCGGCCGGCGTTGGCCCCGCCCTGCCGGTGCCGGCATTGGTCAAGGCTGCGGCGCTGGCGCTGCCGGCGGCGCCCGGCGGCCCGATCAGGGTCCACCCGCCAGCGACCCCTGGCGCGACCTTCCGTGCCGATTTCCGTCTGCCCACCGGGCGCACCAGCCTGCATCTGGACCCTGCGAGCGGCGCCGTCCTGGGCGAGGTACGATGGGGCGGGCAGGCCATCCACCTCGCCTACAACCTGCACCGCAACCTGCTGATCACCGATGGCGAAAGATTCGTCGGGCTGCTCGGCCTGCCGGTCCTCGGCCTGCTCCTCGCGGGCCTCGCCCTTGCCGCCTGGCCCGCCGCCGTGCCGTGGCGCGAGCGGGTGTTCTCGAAGGCCGGGCTGCGCGGGCGCCGGCGGCTGGCCAATCTGCACACGGCGCTCGGCCTCCGCGTTCTGCTGCCGCTGCTGGTCACGGTCGGCACCGGGCTGGCACTGTCCTTTCCGCAGACCACGCAATGGGCGCTCTACCGCGTCACCACGGCGACGCCGCAGCCGCCGCCGGTCCCTGGCGACGGTCCGGTCGACCTTGCCGGTGCGCTGGCCCTGGCCGAGGCGGCGCGGCCAGGCTGGCGGCTGGTGTGGCTGGAGCCGCCCGCCACGACGGGGCGCGTCAGCATGGCCTTTGCCCCGCCGGATGCCTGGCCTGGTGTGGAGCAGGTGGTGACGGTCGATACCGCGACCGGCGTCCTGGCCGTGGCGCTGCCGCACCCGGCCGGCCGGCTCGGCGCCTGGTTTACCGCGCTGCACGCCGGCACCGCCTTCGGCCTGCCGCACCGGATCTTCATCTTCCTGCTCGGGTTGCTGCCGCTCCTCCTCGGCTATTTCGGCCTCGCCCTGTGGTGGCGCGCGCGCACCATGCGCCGCGACCTGCGCCGCTGAGATGACCGCGCTCGACGCCCTGCTGCGCTGGCTGGACCTGGCCGGCATCGCCGTCTTCGCCGCCTCCGGTGCGTTGGTCGCCTCCCGCAAGCGGATGGACGCGGTCGGCTTCATCCTGATCGCTGCCGTCACCGGCTTCGGCGGCGGGACGGTGCGGGACCTGCTGCTCGGTCGCACCCCGCCCTTCTGGCTGCGCGACCCGACCTGGCTGGCGGTGGCCAGCAGCGTCGCCGTCGCGGTCTTCTTCACCGCGCCGAGGATCGAGAGCCGGTTCCGCGCGCTGCTCTGGGCCGATGCGGTCGGTCTCGCGCTCTATGCCGTGCTGGGGGCGGAGATCGCCCTGCTTTCGGGTGCGAAGCCCTGGGCCGCGGTGCTGCTGGGCGTCGTCACCGCCACCTTCGGCGGCGTCGCCCGCGACGTCATCTGCAACGAGATCCCGCTGCTGCTGCGCAAGGAAATCTATGCGCTGGCGGCGCTGGCCGGCGCGGCGGTCTTCGTGCTGCTCCGCGTCAACGGCGTCTGGCGCGACCCCTCGCTGCTGGCCGGCATGGCGGTCGCTTTCACCATCCGCGCCCTGGCGATCCAGCGCGGCTGGTCGCTGCCGCGGTACAAGCCCCGCGACGCGCGCGATTACCCGGATCGGTAGGTGCTAGAGCATGCTGCGTTCGCTTGGGCTCACTGTGCATGCTCTAAAGCAGATCGCCTCCAGGCGGATCCGCCTGGAGGCGTGAATCTGCTTTTTAAACAACAGGCTAGGGCGCCGCGCCGAGCCAACGGTCCGGCACGGCGCCCTAGCCACAGTTTGGTCGCGGGATTCAGCGTTTTCGGCGATTCCGCCTCAACGCATCCCGCTCTACCGGACCGTATTGCCCGGCCAGAGGACCACGCGCAGGGTCTGCAGGATGATCAGGATGTCGAACAGCACGCCGAAATTCTTCACGTAGTAGAGGTCGTAGCTGAGCT
>JBMOJU010000589.1:0-2325 GCA_049315625.1 Paracraurococcus sp. | reverse complement strand
TAGCCCTGCATCACCTGGCGTTCGCCGCAGCCCACGCCGAGCGACAACAAGGCCAAGGTCGGCGAGCTTGCATTCGATGAATGCAGCGGTGATCCACATGTATGCGTAAGATGGTATTTCATCATCAGGCTGAGTGAGGTAGAGGCTTCCAAGTTGCAAAACGTCCCGAAATCTGCCCGCGTAAGTTCCAGATAGACAGCCCCAGTATAATGGCCACGTTGCATCGGGATGGAGCAAATGTGCTTCAAGGCATATGTCAAGGGCAAGCTTGAAATGCCCCAACTCAAGGAGAGCTTGAGCCTTTATCTGCGCGAGGGCCTGATCGCCGCTGCCTGTCTTGGGGTGGTGCTCTAGCTTGCGGAGAACACCTTCGAAATCTCCAGCAGCAAAAGACTGTCGGCATTCCGCCTCGAGGCCATTTGCGATCTCGGCAACATAATTGGACATGTGCGGTCTGATCCCGCCGGGGTTGATTGCATCACGTCTTCGTGGCGCTGCAATGCCATTTGGGTAGCAAGGGGTCAACGCGTCAGTTGGAGGGCCCAGATGTTGATAGCCCACAACGCGAACCCAACGACCAGATTCTCATATCGGGATTTGTTCCAAATCTTACTGCCGTCCGGATAGTTCGCGCCGCTGTTAGCTCTCCTGGTACCCAGGCACGGCACATCGCGGAATCGACAGGGAACTGGTGTTCAGCACCCCGTATTCACCGGGCAAGCTGCCGTCGGGCGGTCGCCGGTAACAAACCTCTCGCGCGCTGATTTCGGACTTCCCCGCCGGCCTGCTATGAACAGCATTCGGAGGAATGCCGATGACGACCCCGATCAGCCTGGAGGCAATGGCCGCGAGCGTGCCGGATGGCGCGCTTGTCGCCCTGCCGCCCGATAACTCCCTACCCTCCGTGGCGTTGGCCAAGGCCCTGGTGCGGCGCGGCGCCCGGCGGTTGCGGCTGCTGGGCGTGCCGGTCGCCGGCTTCGCCGCCGACATGCTGATCGGCGCCGGCTGCGTCGCCGAGATCGAGACCAGCGCCGTCTCGCTCGGCGAGGCCGGCTTCGCGCCGCGCTTCTCGGCGGCCGTCCGGGCCGGGACGCTGGTAGTGCGGGACTGCACCTGCCCCGCGGTCCACACCATGCTGCAGGCGGCCGAGAAGGGCGTGCCCTTCATGCCGCTGCGCGGGCTGATCGGCAGCGACATCCTCAAGCACCGGCCGGACTGGAAGGTGGTGCCGAACCCCTATGCCGAGCATGGGGAGGACCCGATCGTCCTGCTGCCCGCGGTGTCGCCCGACATCGCCATCTTCCACGCCGTCATGGCCGATGCGGAAGGCAATGTCTGGCTCGGCCGCCGCCGCGAATGCGCCACCATCGCGCATGCCGCGAAGCGTGCGCTGGTGACCGTGGAACGGGTAGTCCCCGGCAACTTCCTTGAGGATGAGCGCCTCGCCCCCGGCACCATCAACGCCACCTACGTGACCGACATCGCCATCGCCGAGCGCGGCGCGCAGCCGATCGCGCTGCTCGACGAGTACGGCTTCGATGCCGCTTATGTCGCCGACTACGCCCGCATGGCGAAGACCGAGGCCGGCTTCGCCGAATGGCTGGCGCGCGAGGTGTACGGCCAGCGGGCGGCCGCGGCGGAATGAGCGACATCCGCCCCGAGGAACGCCTCGCCGCCGCACTCGCCCGGCTGATCCTGGCCGCGGATGCCCCGCCGGCACGGCACATCGCGGTCGGCGCCGCCTCCCCCCTGCCCGCCGCGGCCTGCTGGCTGGTGAAGAAGCTCGGCCACCCGGTCCGCCTGTCGCTGCTGCACAAGCGCAGCGGCAACCCCTTCACCGAGGGCACGCGGGAGCTGTTCGACCTGACCGGCCAGGGCCGGATCGACCTGTTCTTCCTCGGCGGCGGGCAGATCGACGGCCAGGCCAACCTCAACCTTGTCGGCACCGGCGCCTGGCCGGGCCAGGGCGTGCGTTTCCCGGGATCATTCGGCTCGGCCTTCATGTATATGATGGCGCACCGGACCATCCTGTTCCGCGAGGAGCATTCGCCCCGCGTCCTGGTCGACCGGGTGGACAACATCTCCGCCAGCGGCGTGAACGAGCCCGGCGTCTTCCGCCGCGGCCATGCCCAGGCGCTGGTGACCGGCAAATGCGTGTTCCGGTTCCACCCGGACCGGGCCCGGTTTTCGCTGATGAGCCTGCATCCGGGCGAGACAGTGGAAAGCATCCGCACCGCCACCGGCTTTGATTTCGACGTGCCCGACGACGTCCCGCTGACGCCGGATCCGACCGAGGCGGGGCTCGCGCTGCTGCGCGGCCCGGTC
>JBMOJU010000588.1:0-2336 GCA_049315625.1 Paracraurococcus sp. | reverse complement strand
GCTGGTGACCGGCGGCACCAAGGGCATCGGCCGGTCGATCGTCGACCTGCTGGCAGCGGAAGGGTGCAGCGTCGGACTCTGCGCCCGCAACGCGGCGGAGGTCGAAGCCACCGTCGCCTCGCTGAAGGCGGGCGGCACCACGGCGACCGGTGCGGCGCTCGACGTCGCCGACGGTGTGGCGCTGAGAGCCTGGGTCGCCGACAGCGCCGCGGCGCTGGGCGGCATCGACATCGTCGTCGGCAATGTCAGCGCGCTGTCGGTCAGCGGTGACGAGGAGTCCTGGAAGGCCGGCTTCGCCACCGACATCATGGGCTGCGTGGTGCTGGTGAACGCGGCGATGCCGTTCCTGGAGACATCCTCCGCCGGCTCGATCGTGCTGATCTCCAGCGTCTCCGGCCGGGAGATCGACTTCGCCGCCGGGCCCTACGGTGCCTTCAAGGCGGCACTCGTCCACTACGCGCAGGGCCTGGCCTACCAGCTCGCGCCGAAGGGCATCCGGGCCAATGCGGTCTCGCCCGGCAACACCTATTTCGAAGGCGGCATCTGGCCGCGCATCGAGCGCGACATGCCCGCCTTGTTCGCGGAGGCACTCAAGCTGAACCCGATGGGCCGCATGGGGAAGCCGGAGGAGGTGGCGAATGCCGTCGCCTTCCTCGCCAGCCCGGCGGCCAGCTTCATCACCGGCACCAACCTGGTGGTCGATGGCGCCCTGACGCGCGGCGTCCAACTCTAAGGAGCAGACGAATGCAACGCAGGAATTTCCTGGCCGCCGCCGCCGGCGGCCTCGCCGCGCCGCTGGTCATGCAGCATGCCGCGCTCGGCGCCGATCCGATCAAGCTCGTCGGCATCCACGATGCCTCGGGCGGGCTGGACATCTATGGCAAGCCGATGATCGCCTGCCTGGATTTCGCGGCGGAGGAGATCAACGCCGCGGGCGGGCTGCTCGGCCGGCCGATCTCGGTGACCAATTACGATCCGCAGTCCAACATTCAGCTCTATACCCAGTTCGCCACCCAGGCCGCGACCAGGGACAAGGCGGCGGTGGTGCATGCCGGGATCACGTCCGCGTCGCGCGAGGCGATCCGGCCGGTGCTGAAGCGCTACAACACGCTGTACTTCTACAACACGCAGTACGAGGGCGGCGTCTGCGACCGCAACGCCTTCTGCACGGGATCGACGCCGGCGCAGAACGTCAGCCGGCTGGTCCCCCACGTGATGAAGAAGTGGGGCAAGAAGATCTACATCCTGGCCGCCGACTACAATTACGGCCAGATCACCAGCAAATGGGTGACGAAGTACACCCGGGAGAATGGCGGGGAGGTCATCGGGCTCGACTTCTTCCCGCTGGACGTCACCAATTTCGGCCCGGCGATCCAGAAGATCCAGGCGGCGAAGCCGGACATCGTCATGTCCGTGCTGGTCGGCGGCGCGCATATCTCCTTCTACCGGCAATGGGCGGCGGCGGGCATGAAGTCGCGCATCCCGATGGCCTCCACCACGCTCGGCGGCGGCAATGAAAGCCTGGTGCTCTCGCCCGAGGAAGGCGACGGCATCATCAGCGCCTTCAGCTACTTCCAGGAGGTCGACACCCCCGCCAACAAGGCCTTCCTGGCGAAGTTCAAGGCGAAGCTCGGCGCCAATACGCCCTATCTCGGCGGCGAGCTGGCGATGCGCAGCTATGTCGGCGTGCAGCTCTGGGCCGAGGGCGTGCGCCGCGCCAAGTCCATCGACCGGATGAAGGTGATCGAGGCGCTGGAGACCGGCGTGAGCTTCGCCGGTCCCCCGGGACTGACCACGCTCGACCCCAAGACGCACCACACCACCGTCGACGTCTTCATCGCCGAGGTGAAGAACAAGGGCTTCCAGGTGCTGGAGACCTTCCCGCAATCGCCGCCGTCGGACACGCAATCGGTCTGCGACCTGCAGAAGGAGCCCAACGCCAACAAGCAGGTCGTGGTCGACATCAAGATCTGATCGATGGACGCGACCCTCGCCACCGGCGTGCAGGCGCTGACCGGCATCGCCTCGCTGCTGCTGGTCAGCCTCGGGCTGGCCATCATCTTCGGCATGATGCGGGTGATCAACCTGGCGCATGGCGAGTTCCTGATGCTCGGCGCCTACAGCGCGATCCTGGCCACCGGCGCCGGGATCAACCTGTGGGTGGCGATGCTGGTGGTGGCGCCGGTCTGCGTCGGGCTGCTCGGGGCGGTGGTGGAACGGCTGGTAATCCGCCGGCTGTACGGTCGCATGGTGGACACCATGCTGGCCACCTGGGGCCTGTCGCTCGCGCTGATCGGCGCGGTGACGATGATCTTCGGCAATACCGTCGCCGGCTT
>JBMOJU010000178.1:0-10420 GCA_049315625.1 Paracraurococcus sp. | reverse complement strand
CACTCGGTGCCGCCCTTCTTGAGGCAGTCGAAGTCGGGGTGGCGCAGGTACCAGAGGCGCTCATGCGCCGCGACCAGGCTTTCCATGTTGCGGCGACGATTGGTGTCGGGCGAGACCGGGCGGCGGGTGAGCATCATCTCGAGGATGCGGAGAAGCTGTTCGGCGACCTCGTAATCCGCCTGGTCGCAGGCGTGGTGGAAGGCGATCAGGATCTTGTCGGACAACCGGCGGCTATGCCGCGGTGCGGCCCCGCGGGCGGCATCGCGGGCGCCATCCAGGTCCGAAGCCTCGTCCACCATCATACTCGTCTCCAGAACTGGCCGATCAAGGCCAGGGCATTGGGTTATGGCACAAAGTTTTAATCAACCCTACCGGGCCGTCGGATACCGCTTTTCTAGCTGGACCGGGGCGCCGGGCGGCCGATCTGGGCCGCGATGGCGGCGGCAATATCCTCGGGCCGCAGATCCGGGCGGAACAGGCTGCGCACCCGGGAATCGGGGCCGACCAGGTAGATGAAGCTGGAATGGTCCATCAGGTAGTCCGTCATGTCCGGCCGTTGCACCTTTGCATAATAGACCCTGTAGCGGCGCGCGACCTCGGCGATCTGCTCCGGCGTGCCGGTCAGGCCCTGCAGGCGCGGGTGGAACCGGCTGACATAATCGGCCAGCGCGGTGGGCGTGTCGCGCTGCGGATCGACCGAGATGAAGACCGGGGCGACGCGGTCGGCCGCCGCGCCGAGCGAATCCAGCGCCGCGGCCATGGTGCCGAGTTCGGTCGGGCAGACATCCGGGCAGAAGCTGTAGCCGAAATAGACCAGCATCCAGCGCCCGGCGTAGTCGCGCTCGGTCACCGCATGGCCGGCCTGGTCGGTCAGGCTGAAGGCGCCGCCCAGGGCGATGCCCTGGGGGAGCTGGACGCCGCCGGCGCCGGGGATCGGCATCTGCCCGCCGAAGATGAGGCCGAGGCGGGCGGCGAAGGCCTCGCCCAGCCCCTCCCCCGGGGCGCGGGTGACCCAGGCATAGGCCCAGACGCCGCCCAGCAGGATGACCAGGATGAAGGCGAGGAGTCGAACGGTCCGCAGCATGGGCGGTGGTGTAGCGGCGTCATCGCCTCCGGGCCAGCGCCACCACGTCCCGGCCCGCGGCCCCGGCCGTCAGCAGCGCCGCGGCAAGATCGCGCCCGGCCCGGCGGCCGGGCGCCTGGGCCGCGGGGTCAGCGCACCGCGACCTCGTCGGCCGTCCAATGCTCGCCGATCGTCGGCGCCCAGACGTCCTCCCAGGACCCGCCGGTGCTGGCGCGGGAATACTCGGTCGAGCGGTTCTCGAAGAAGTTCGTGTGCTCGATCGCGTTCAGCATCTCATCGAGCCAGGGCAGCGGGTTCTTCTCGATGTTGAAATGCGGCTCGAGGCCCAGCTGCTGCAGCCGGCGGTCGGCGATGAAGCGGATGTAGCGCTTGGTCTGCGTCGCATCGAGGCCCTCGACCCCGCCCAGCTCGAAGGCCAGGTCGATGAAGGCGTCCTCGTGCTCGACGATGGTGACGCAGATCTCGACCAGCTCCTGCTTCAGCTGCTCGGTCCAGATCTCCGGATTCTCCTGCACGAAGGTGCGGAACAGCCGGATGATCGAGAGGCAGTGCAGCGTCTCGTCGCGCACCGACCAGGAGACGATCTGGCCCATCCCCTTCATCTTGTTGAAGCGGGGGAAGTTCATCAGGATGGCGAAGGACGCGAACAGCTGCAGCCCTTCGGTGAAGGCACCGAAAGCGGCGAGCGTCTTGGCGATCTCGGTCTTGCTGGCGACCGAGAAATTCTGCATGTAGTCGAACTTGTCCTTCATCTCCTTGTACTTGAGGAAGGCGGTGTATTCCAGCTCAGGCATCCCCACCGTATCGAGCAGGTGGGAATAGGCGGCGATATGGATCGTCTCGGTATTCGAGAACGCCGACATCATCATCAGCACTTCCGTCGGCTTGAACACCTGGGAATAGTGCTTCATGTAGCAGTTGTTCACCTCGACATCCGCCTGGGTGAAGAAGCGGAAGATCTGCGTCAGCAGGTTCTTCTCGGTGGGCGTCAGGTTCTTCTGCCAGTCCTTGACGTCGTCGGCGAGCGGAACCTCTTCCGGCAGCCAGTGGATGCGCTGCTGCATCAGCCAGGCGTCATAGGCCCAGGGGTAGCGGAACGGCTTGTAGACCGGGTTGGCGGTCAGCAGGTCGAAGCGGGGCGATGGGGCGTCGGGGGCGTGGGTGCCGTCGGGCATGGGTCGGACCTTCAGGAATCGCGCCAGGCGCGGATGCGCGGGGCGGCTTCGGGGGGGAGATGGGCGGCGGACCCGATCGGGTCCGGGCCTTCGGCGGAGGGCATGGGCAGGACGCGTTCGGCGCCCCGGCGCAGCGCCGGCGAGGCGACATCGCCGCACGCCGCCTGGCCCGCCGGGTCGGGCATGGCCTGCCAGGCGCGGTGCGCGCCGTCGTCACCGCCGACCGGCGCCGCGGCCGCGGCGTGCCCCCACGGGGATAGGGCGGGGATGATCTGCGCGTCGTTCACCAAGACGTCCATGCCAGATGAGATGCGGTGTCCGTTGCGGAGGGCAAGCGGGGGCGGAGGGCAAGCGGTTTGCCGCCAGCGAAGCGGCGGGCGGCAAGGGCTGACAGACGGTTCAGCGGCGTCCTGCCTGGCGTTGCATCGGCGCGGCCAGGGTGGGTCCATCAACGACATCATCGCGCAGGAGGCCGGTCAGCAGCAGCGCCTGCGCGTCCTCCCTCAATCGTCGCGCAGGGGACCGGCACGGCGCGACACGCGGTTGCGGCATGTCGATCGGCCCGGCGAACGACAGCCGGGCGAACGCCGCCGCCGCGCAGGCGTTGCATTCCGCCAACCTGGCCGCGCCGCTTGAACCATCCCAGGCTGCGCGAGCGTCGGTGAGTGGAACACCTCAATCCCCCAAATCGGCGTTCGCCGCGACCTGAACCTCAACTCCGCGGCCCCGGCGACCAGACGCTCGATGCTATCACCCGCCAGGCGGCTTGTAAGCCGATTCTCGCCGCGGCGTCCGCGGCCCTGCCCGCCGGTGACGCTGGCGCTGGCGCCGTGCGCGGGACCCCCGCGGGCCCTCATCCGCCGCGTCTGTGGCGATTCCGGCCGGACCATCGGCGGTTCCGTTCGGCGGTCGGAGAGGCCAGTCTCGCGGGCGCGGACAGGATGCGGCCGGACGCCCCCTGCCGCCCACGTCCGCCGACGCCAGGGCGAGCGACACCCCCTGGCGCCCTGGATCACGGGAGCGACCTTCATGTCGGCCTTTGCCTGATCGTGCCGCCACCCGGTCCCACCGCCATCCGGCGCGACGCTGCCTGCCCGGAATGCCGGCAGGCGCCCCGCCACCGGACCGGCCGCCGCTGATGGTCCAGCATCCCGTTCCAGCCAGCGATGCCGTCGAACTGCGCTGGCTGGTCCCAGACGAGCTTCCCGGGTCGGCCTGGCCACGCCTGCACGCCCTGCTCGATCCGGCGGAGGCGGCGCAGGCCGCCCGCTTCCGCTTCGACCGCGACAGGCGGCCCTATGTCGCGGCGCATGGCCTCGCCCGCATGATGCTCGCGCGGCGGCTGGGGTGCCCGGCGGCCGACCTGCGTTTCGTGGTGGGACCGCATGGCAAGCCCGAGCTCGCCATGGCCGCGGCCGCGCCGCCGCTCCGCTTCAGCCTGTCGCATACGCGCGGGCTGGTGGCGGTGGCGGTGACAGCGGTGCATGCGGTGGGCGTGGATGCCGAGGCCATCCTCGCCGATCGTCTCGCCCCGGAGCTGGCCAGCCGGATCTTCGCGCCCGCCGAGCTCGCCCAGATGCGGCAGCTGGCGCCCGCGGCGGCGACCGAGGCGGCCTTCGCCTTCTGGACGCTGAAGGAGGCCTATACCAAGGCGCTCGGGCTCGGCCTGCTGCATCCCCCCGATGCGGTTGCCTTCAGCCTGGACCCGCTGGCGGTGCTCCCCTCCCCCGGCAGCGGTAGGGATGGCACCGCGTGGCTGCTGCGGCGCTGGCGACCGACGCCGGGACACGCTTTGGCCCTGGCGCTGCGGCATCCCCACCCGGCCGCGGTTCGGGTGGATGCCGCGGCGGCCCACCCCGACGCCTTCGATCCGGCGGACGACCCGCGTGGGCTCGAATGACCCGGCGCGCCATGCCGGCCGCGGGTCCCGGCCGGCAAGGCCGCTCCACCCGCGCGGGGCACCCACCGGGTGCGCGGAGCCCGGCCCGCGCCGGTCGCGGAGTTCCTGCAGGCCATCCGCGCCTCGCCGCCGCCGCGCCGACGTAAAAGGGTTTGATCGGAGAGCCTTTTCGTTGGACAAGGGGCACAAGCGTCCCGCGCGATTGTTGTGTTCCATTTTCCTCCATGAGGTTGTCCCCATGTCCGACGTCCTTGAAACTGCGGCTCCGCCGATCGACGCAGGCGCCGAGCCGGCGCAGAACACCATCGACACCCAGACGAATGCCGCCGCGCCGCAGACGGAGGAAGACCACGCCAACGCCGCGCTCGATGCGCATGACGTCATCAAGACGCATGTGATCGCGGCGATGGCGGTCGGCCTGATGCCGGTGCCGGGCGTCGACATGGCCGGCACGATCGCGCTGCAGGTCCGCATGGTGAGCAAGATCTGCGAGATCTATGGCGTCACCATCCGTGAGAAGGCGGCGAAGACGGCCGTCCTGTCGCTGGTCGGTGGCGTGCTGCCGGTGGCGCTCGCCGGCACCCTCGTCAGCAGCCTGAAGATCATTCCGGGGTTCGGCACCCTCGCCGGCGCCGCCGGCGCGTCGCTGCTGGGCGGTGCCACGACCTATGCCGTCGGCAGCGTCTTCCAGCAGCATCTGGCGACGCATGACAGCCTGATCGACTTCGACGTCGACAAGATGAAGACGGCCATGCGCACCGAATTCGACGCCGGCCTGAAGTTCACGCGCAGCCTGCGCAGCAGGGTGACCGACGCGATCGTGCCGAAGGCCAAGGCCGACGTCGCTCCGGCCGAGGCCGCCGTCGCGGCGGTGGAGGACCCGTCGGAGGTGTCGCTGCGCGAGGCGCCGCTGCCCGAGACGCCCGCGGCCGAGGCGCCCGCGGCCGAGGCTCCCGCGGCCAGCGCGCCGGCAGCCGAAGCCCCTGTGGCCGAGGCGGCCCCCGCGGCGGAGGCGGCGTCCGTGCCTCTGGTCGAGGCGCCGGCCGCCGAGGTCAAGGAGCCGGAAACCCGCAAGCCGAGCCGCAAGATCATCCCGGTGTGATCCGGCGGCCTGCCGTCCTGCTTCGCGCATGACGGCGGGCCGCGCGGGCGGGCCTGGGCGGCTGTACCTCACTGACCGGGATGCGCATCATAACGGATACGGACCTGCCCGGGGCGCTGCGCCGGACCCCGCTGCTTGCGCTGCTGACAGGTCTGCTTGCGGTGCTCGCAGCCGGTCTTGACCGGATCGGCATCCTCCAGCTGGCCGCGATCGCCGCCGCGCCGGAGCCCGACTGGCCCGTCGGCCTGCTGCAGGCGCTCGTGGCCCTGGTCGGCGGGGTGCTGTTCGCCCGCTGGGCCGGGCTGTTGGGGCTGCGGGCCGTCGGCCAGCAGATCGATCACCTGGTCGGGCGCGCGGTGCCCACCCGGCGGGAGGCTCCACTGCCCGCCGCCTGGTCCGACGCCGCCGCGGCGGTGCGGGAGGATGCCCGGCGGCTGGTCGCCGCCCTGCCGCCGATGCTGGCCACGCTCGTCACGATCGCCTGGCTGGCGCTCCACCACACCCTGGCCGTCCTCGTCATCACCGTGTGCTGCCTCGGCGTGTCCACGCTGGCCCGGCCGCGGCTCGCGCGCCAGCGCGCCGGTGCGGCGGTGTGGACCGCGGCGGAAGCGGCGTTCGACCGCATGGTCGGGGCGCTGGCGGCTGCCGGCAACATCGTGCTGGTGGGCGTCGGTCCGGCCCGCGGCTTCGCGGAACGCGCGCTCGCGCCGCCGATCGACGACAGCACCCGGGCTGCGGCGGTCCAGTTGCAGGACAGCGCCTTTCTGTCCGGCCTCGCCTTCTGGCTCGGCATGCTGGTCATCGCGCTGCTGATCATCCTCGCTCCGGCGGCGGATGCAGGCTGGACGGCGGCGGTGATCCTGGTCGCGGCGACGCTCGACCCGGCGCGGCGGACGATCGCCGCCCTGCCCGCCGTCACCGGCCTGCAGGAGCGCTTCGCCGAGCTGGCGCGGCGCGCGGCCGCGCCGGCCGCGCCGGCGGCGGCGCCGGTGCCATCGCGGCTGCGGACCCTGGCGCTGCGACAGCTTCGGCTGGCGCGCCAGGAGGGAGCGGCCGGCACGCTCAATGCCCTCGGTCCGCTCGACCTCGAGCTCCGCTTCGGCGAGATCCTCGCCGTCACCGGCCCGGATCGGCTGGATGGCGAGGCCCTTCTCCTGTTCCTGGCAGGGCAGGCCGTGCCGGAGGCGGGCGGGTGCTTCCTCGACGAGCGCCCGATGACCCTGCCCTTCCCGCGCGGCCTGTGCGGTGGCGTGTTCGCCGGCGCCGAGCTGCCCCCGCCTGGCAGTGACACCACGCCCCGGGTGACCGAGCTGCTCGCCCGGTTCGACCTGCCGGCGGGACTTGCCGCCGGCGCCGCGCCGACGCCGCTGGCGGCATGGGAGCAGGCCCGTTGGGCCTTCGTCGCGGCGGAGCTGCAGGACCGCCCGATCCGGCTCTGCGACACCCGGCTGCTGCGGTGGCAGCCGCATTTCCTCGCCGCGCACCTCGACACGCTGCGCGAGGCGCGGGCCCGCGGGCGCCTGTGCCTGCTGGCCACCGACCACCCGGAATTCCTGGCGATCGCCGACCGGATCCTTCACTTCGAGGATGGCCGCCTGATCGCCGGCGGGGGGACGCCATGACCCTCTGGCGCCTGCTGCGCGCCCGCCTGCACCAGGACCTCCGGCGCATCCTGGCGGCGCTCCTCGCCGCGGCGCTGGCCTGTGGCGTCCTGATCGTCAGCCTGGCCGAACGGCTGGGCGGCGACCTCAGCTGGACGCTGCCGATCGGTGCCGAGGCGACCGTGCTGCTGCTGTCCGTTGCCACGCTTGGGCGCATCTGGGTCGGCAGGCGCGTCGCCACCGGATTGGCCAGCGCCGCCCGGCAGATCCGGCGCGCGCTCCTGACCAGCTGGATCGGCCTGGAACCGGGCGCGCGGGCGGCGATCGACCGGGGCATGGTGGCGGCGGCGTTGTCGGATACGCCGCGCGGCCTGGTCCAGTTCGGCACCGCCTGGCCGGGCGCGGCCTTTTCGCTGCTCGCCACGCTGGCCTGCTTCGGGGCCACGCTCTTCGCCGTGCCGGCCGCGGGTGCCGCGCTGGTGCTGGCGGTCAAGCTCACCGCCCTGGCCCGCATCGCGCAGGTGGTCCGGCCGGGCCGGGCCAGGGACGCGGCCGCGGAGGCGGCGCAGCGCCCGCGGCACGATGCCTGGCGGGCGACCTACGAGGCGGCGTCCGCCGCGGCGCGGCCGGTGCTCGCCATCCTTCTCGCGGTGGTGTCGCTGCTCTCGGGGGCGTCCCCCGGTGAGACGGCGACGGTGGTCCTGATCGCCTTCCTGCTGCCGCTCGACTGGATGGGCGCCATCCCCGCGATCGCCGGCCTCGCCGCCGCCGCCGACCGGCTGGCCGCGGCGGAGGCGGAGCTGGCGGCGGTCGCGGCGCAATGGCCGGCGCCCGTGCCGGCGGCGATCACATCGCCCGTCAGGACGCTGGAGCTGGTCGACTGCGCCCTGCGCTATGCGCCGCACCCCGGGCTGCCCGGGGCGGTGGTCGGCCCGCTCACCTGCCGCCTGGCCTGCGGCGAGATCACCATGCTCCTGGGCGGCGCCGGCGCGGGCAAGAGCTCCGCGCTGCGGATGGCCGCGGGGATCGAGCGGCCGGCGACCGGGCGGGTGCTGCTGGACGGTATCGAGGTCGACCCCGTCACCTGCCGCCAGCGCGTCCGGCTGGTTCCCACCGATCCGCTGGTCCTTGCCGGGCAGCTGGTGGCCGATGCCGGTCGTCCGGAGATCCTCGACCTCATCGACCTCCTGGCATTGCGCGAGGTGATCGATCCGCGGGGCGCCCGGCTCCCCGATACGGGCGCCCTCAGCATCGCCGTGCGGGCCCGCCTCGGCCTGCTCCTGGCGTTCGCCAGCGACAGCCCGGTGCTGCTGTTGGACGAGCCCGGGCTCTGGCAGGGCCGGGAGATGCGGCAGACCCTGTTCCGGACGATCCTGCCGCGCCTGCGTGACGCCGGCCGCGCGGTCGCCTTCACGAGCACCGATGAACGGCTGGCCGACCTGGCCAACACCGTCGTGCGGCTGGAGCGCGGCGGGCAGGTCGCAGCCTGATGCCCGGCGGCGGCGCGCCGGGTGGGCGATGCGCCAGCAGGCGCGCGTGACCGGCCGCCGCAGGCCTCCATCAATCAGTTGTGACGCCGTAGATGTTTTGGTAAGAACCCAGTGACCGTGCGAAAACCAGTCCGGAGCCGAAAAAATGATATATCACGATTACCTTGTCGTTGGTGCAGGCCCCGCCGGTTTACAGATGGGCTATCTGCTCAAGATGGCGGGCCGGGATTATGCGATCCTGGAAGGTAGCGACACGGTTGGTAAGTTCTTTACCAAATTTCCCCGGCATCGTCGGCTGAATTCCTTCAACAAGCGCTTCAACTGGTTCGATGAAGCCGATTTCAATATGCGTTTCGATTGGCACTCGCTGCTGACGCATGATTTTTCCTGTCGGTTCCAGGGCTATTCGAAGGAGTTGTTCCCGCCGGCCGATACGCTGGTGCAGTACCTGAACGACTTCCGCGAGCATTTTGATATCGACGTGACCTTCAATACAAAGGTCACCTATGTCGACCGCGATCCGGAAACCGCGCACTTCATTGTGACGACGGCCGACGGAACCGAATACCGCTGCCGCAACCTGCTGATGGCCACCGGCCCGGTCATGCCGACCATCCCCGACATCCCCGGGATCGAGCACGCCGTCGGCTACGAGGACCACGAGACCGATCTCGAGGTCTATGAGAACAAGCGCGTCCTGATCATCGGCGCCGGCAACTCGGCCTTCGAGACGGCCAACCACCTGACCAACGCCGCCGCCGTCATCACGATGGCGCTCGGCAACAACTTCATCAAGCACGCCTGGCAGACCAACTACGTCGGCGACGTGCGCTCCACGCCCAACGCGCTGCTCGACATGTCGCAGCTGAAGATGATGCACGGCGCCTTCGGCATCGTCCCGACCCGCATCACCAAGCAGGAGGATGGCGTCCTCCGCGTCTACTACCGCGAGGAGATGCCGCACTGGACCACCCCGGGCATCGCCGAGGGCTGGATCCCGGTCGACTTCGTGATCCGCTGCACCGGCTGGAAGTATGTGCGTGAGGAGATGTTCGCCCCCTCCGTCCGGCCGCAGATGCTGGCACCGCGCAACAAGTACCCGGTGATGTCCTCCGCCTGGGAAAGCTCCACCCCCGGCCTGTTCTTCCTCGGCGCGGCGATGGACGGGCGCAACCGCCGCGGTCCGAACACCTCGATCCACGGTTTCCGCTACGCGGTCCGCTCGGTGTTCAACTACCTCGAGCAGCGCAACCACGGCGTGCCGACCCCGAACCAGGTCTTCCCGCTGGCCGATGCCGCGGACCTGGAGACGCTGGGCCGCTCGATCATCAAGCGCATCAGCATCTCCTCCGGCCTGTATGAGGGCCACAGCCTGATGTCGGACTGCCTGGTGTTCGACCCCGAGGCGAAGACGGCGCGCATGTTCTACGAGATGCCGATCGACTACTTCCTGGAGAACGAGTTCTTCCGGAACAAGAAGATCATCATCTTCACCCTGGAGTTCGGCCACCACCAGTTCCCGGGCCAGGACCGCAACACCTTCGTCCGCCGCAACGACCCGGCCCGTCCGGGCTGCGTGGCGCACCTCCACCCGGTGTTCCGCTTCTACGAGAACGGCAGCTTCGTGAAGGGCCGCAACACCCGCTCCTCGACCACGGTGCGCTACGACGAGGAGTCGGCGCCGTTCGAGGGCGAGATGAGCCACATGAAGCCGCGCAACATCCTGTTGAACTTCATGAACGAGATCGCCGGCGTGACCGACACGGTGTACTCCGAGGACCACTTCCTCAACACCGAGGAGATGGGCGGCTTCCGTCCGCTCGAGCCCGGCGAGCAGCTGCGCAATCCGGGCCTGCCGGAATGCGCCCTGGTGGTGGGCGGGGAGCAGGTGAAGGACTTCGATCACCTGGTGATGCAGGTGGAGCGGGCCGAGGACGGCACCATCCCGCCCTGGCAGCATTGCCGCTAAACGCCGCACTCCCGCTCCGGACATAACCGACCGATCGCGCGCCGCCTCCCGCGGCGCGCGATCGGCGCAATTCAGCTTCCCGCGAACGCCGGGCCGCCG
>JBMOJU010000177.1:0-10424 GCA_049315625.1 Paracraurococcus sp. | reverse complement strand
CGCGCCGCCTGCTGGGCGGCGCCGCGGGAGGCATTGGTGAGCCATTGGCAGAAGGCGTGGAAGGCGACCTCGGCCGGGTTGTCGCGGGCGAAGCGGACGACGCCGGGGCTGTCCGGCGTGCGGTATTCCGCCGGCCAGTCGCGCCAGGTCCACAGGGTGGGATCGCGGGCCAGCAGATGGGCGTGCAGCGCCTCGAACCGCGCATGGGATTCCAGGGTGGCGCCGGCCTGGTTGCGGTATTCGACGAAGCCTGGGTGGTCGGCGTTGTCCGCATACAACGCGCGCAGCCGCGCCAGCTTGCGGCGGGCGGCCGTCGGCCAGTCTATCAGCGCATCCGAGGGGCCGGGATCGTCCGGGATGCCGTCCAGCGCCGCCGCGGGGTCGGCATGCAGGACATTGAGGGCGATGCGGGAGGAGGGGGAATAGGGTCCGTATTTCGTCACGTCCGCCGCGAACAGCGCATGCGCCGGGCTGACCGCGATGGCGGCGCAGCCCCGCCGCCCGGCGGCATGCGCCAGCGCCGCGACGCCGCCGAAATCGCCGATCCCCATGTCGCGCGGCGAGCGCAGGGAATAGATCTGCGCCGCCAGCGCCCAGGGCTGCGCGCCGTGGTGGGACGCGGCGCCGAGATCGGCCAAGGTCATGCAGCGCGGCGGCGCCGCGGCGACGATGCAATGCGCGTCGTCCAGGTGCAGCCGGTGGTAGCCGGGGGTGGAGATGGCGGGCAGCCGCGCCTCGCCGCCCCAGCCGCGTTCCAGCTGGCCCTCGATCCGGTCGCCGCCATCGATATCCAGCCGGAAGCGGTGGCCGACCGCGGCGCCCGGGATGTGAACGCCGTCCGGGCCGATGGTCATGGTGATCAACGGCGGCAGGCGGTCGGCGAGGTCGCGCAGCGCCGCCTGCGCCTCCGCCACGTGTTCCGGCAGGCCCTGGGCGGCGAGCACGGCGCGCAGCGTATCGGGCGCCACACTCCTCTCCTGCCCATGCACGTCGCGCCAGGCGGTGGCGATGCCCGCCATCTCCGCCATGGCGCGCAATTCGTGGTCGGTGGTCATGCGGGTTCCCCGGTCATGCCCGGCCATCCTGCCCCGGCAGGTCCATCAGCGCGACCGTGCAATGCGCCGGCAGCATGCCGGTGGCGAGGGTCGCGGCGGTGCCGTCCAGGCTTTCGAACAGCAGGTGGCCGCCGACGTCGCAGCGCACCGGGGCGGCGCCGAGATTGGTGGCGATGGCGAGGGTGCTGCCATCGCCCAGCCGCCAGCGGGCCAGCACGGCCTTCTCCCCGATCGCCTGGGCGCCGAGCGCCCGCGCGCCCGGCAGATGCGGGATGATGCGGGCGTGGCGGATCGCCAGCAGCCGGCGGTGCAGGGCGAGGATGGCATCGTGCGGTGGCCGGGTCGCCTCCGCCGGGTCGGGGGTGGAGGCGTGGACGGTCGCCGCGGCGTTGGGGTCGGGGATGGTCTCCCGCTTCGCCGGGTCCTGGAAGGCGGCGAATTTGGCGAATTCCCTGCGCCGGCCGGCAGTGACCAGCGGGGCCAATTCGGCGTTGTGGTCGGTGAAGAACAGGAAGGGCGCGGTGGCGCCCCATTCCTCGCCCATGAAGATCAGCGGGATCTGCGGGGAGAGCAGCAGCAGCGCGGTGGCCGCCGCCAGGGCCTGCGGGTCCGCCAGCGCCGCCAGCCTTTCGCCGAAGGCGCGGTTGCCGACCTGGTCGTGGTTCTGCAGGAACAGCACGAAGGCGGTCGGCGGCAGGTGGGCGGAAGGCTCGCCGCGCGGCGCGCCGAGGTGCCCGGAGACCTGGCCCTGGAACAGGAAGCCCTCGGCCAGCACGGTCGCCAGCTTCTCCGCACCCGACCCGGCGAAATCCTCGTAGTAGCCCTCGCGCTCGCCGGTCAGCAGCGGGTGCAGGATGTTGTGGCCGTCGTCGTTCCACTGGGCGTCGAAGCCGCCCTGGGGCTTCAGGTGGCGGGCGGCGTTGCGCTCGTTTTCCAGTACCAGGTGGATGTGGCGATCGGGGATCTCGCGGCGGATGCGGGCGGCCAGCACGTCCAGCCAATCAGCCTCGGCGATCGCATGCACCGCATCGAAGCGCAGCCCGTCGAAGCGGTACTCGTTCAGCCAGTACAGCGCGTTGTCCTCGAAGAAGGCGCGCACCTCCGGCTGGCGGAAATCGATGGCGGCGCCCCAGGGGGTGTGGATGCCCTCGTCGAAGAAGCGCTTGGCATAGGCGTGCAGGTAGGCGCCGTCCGGGCCGAAATGGTTGTAGACGACATCGAGGAAGACCATCAGCCCCAGGTCGTGCGCGGCATCGACCAGCGCCTTCAGCGCGTCCGGCGTGCCGAGTGTCGCATCCGGTGCATAGGGCAGCACCCCGTCGTAGCCCCAATTGCGGGCCCCGGGGAAGGCGTTGATCGGCATCAGCTCGACCGCGGTGATACCGAGATCCTTCAGCCGTGGCAGCGCCGCGCGCACGCCGGCGAAGCCGCCCAGCGCTCCGGCGTGCAACTCGTACAGCACCACCTCGTGCCAGGGGCGGCCCTGCCAGTCGGGATGATGCCAGGCGAAGGCGTGCGGATCGACCACCACGGAATCGGCGTGCACGTCGCCGGCCTGCAGCCGCGACGCCGGGTCGGGCACCGCCAGGTCGGACGCGACGCGGAAGCGGTAGCGCGCACCGGCGCCGACCGGGGCGATCACCTCGTGCCAGCCATCGCCCTGCGGGTTCATGTCCTGCGGCGCGTGCTGCTCAACCTCCAGGCTCACCTGCGGGGCATCAGGCGCCCAGAGCCGGAAATGCGTGCGGTCGGGCGCCAGCAGCTCTGGGCCCCAGCGCGTCGCCTGCGCGAAGCTGGTCATGGCTGGCGCGCCGCGGGGTCGGTCCTGGCTTCGGGGGGCATCGGCTTTCCATGCTGGTCGCAGCAGGCATGGCGTTCCGGCCGGGCCAAAGTTCCGTCCGGCCGTGCACGAAGGTGGCGGGCCGCCGCCGCGCTATCCGCGCGGCGAGAGGATCAGCACGGCGAGCGGCGGCAGGAAGACCGACAGGCTATCGCCGAAGCCGTGGCTCGGCACCGGTTCCGTGCCGATCGCGCCGCCATTGCCGGTGTTGCTGCCGCCATAGGCGGCGGCGTCGCTGTTCAGTACCTCATGCCAGGTGCCGCCCGAGGGCACGCCGATGCGGTAGGCGTGGCGCGGCACCGGCGTGAAGTTGCAGACCACCAGCGCCGGCGGGTCGCCATCCGCGCCGAAGCGCAGCCAGGCGAAGACGCTCTGCGCCCGGTCGTCGCCGACCACCCAGCGGAAGCCATCGGGCGAGGCGTCCCGCCGGTGCAGCGCCGGGATGGCGCGGTAGGCCGCGTTGAGGTCGTTCACCAGGCGCTGGATGCCGCGGTGGCGGGGGTCGTCCAGCAGCGGCCAGGCGAGGGCGGCATCATGGTTCCATTCGGCCGGCTGGGCGATCTCGCCGCCCATGAAGATCAGCTTCTTGCCCGGATGGGTCCACATGAAGCCGAGATAGGCGCGGAGGTTGGCGAATTGCTGCCAGGGGTCGCCCGGCATCTTCCGCAGCATCGAGCCCTTGCCATAGACCACCTCGTCATGGCTGAGCGGCAGGACGAAATGCTCGGACCAGGCATAGACCAGGCCGAAGGTCAGGCTGTCGTGGTGGTACTTCCGGTTGACCGGGTCCTGCTCGATGTAGTGCAGGGTGTCGTGCATCCAGCCCATGTTCCACTTGTAGTGGAAGCCCAGGCCGTTCTCCCGCGTCGGCCGGGTCACGCCGGGCCAGGCGGTGCTTTCCTCGGCGATCATCGTCGCCCCCGGGCAGCGCTCGGCGATGACGGCGTTGAGCTCCTGCAGGAAGGCGACGGCCTCCAGATTCTCCCGCCCGCCATGGCGGTTGGGGACCCATTCGCCGGCCTTCCGCGAATAGTCGCGGTACAGCATGGAGGCCACGGCATCGACGCGCAGGCCGTCGACGTGGAAATGCTCCAGCCAATGGATCGCGCTGGCCAGCAGGAAGCCCCGCACCTCGTTGCGGCCGAAATTGTAGATCGCGGTGTTCCAGTCCTGGTGGAACCCCTCGCGAGGGTCGGCATGCTCGTACAGATGCGTACCGTCGAACTCGTACAGCCCATGCGCATCGGTCGGGAAATGCGCCGGCACCCAGTCGAGGATGACGCCGACGCCCGCGGCATGCGCGCGGTCGACGAAGTGCGCGAAGCCGATGGGTGGCCCGAAGCGGGCGGAGGGCGCAAACATCGACAGCGGCTGATAGCCCCAGGAGCCGCCGAACGGGTGTTCCATGATCGGCAGGAACTGCACATGGGTGAAGCCCATGCCCTGGACATAGGAGATCAGCCGGTCCGCCAGCCGGTCCCAGTCGGGCGACTGCCCTTCCGCATCACGCCACCAGGACCCGGCATGCACCTCGTAGATCGAGACCGGCGCGTCCACCGCCTGCGCCGCGCCGCGCCGCGCCATCCAGGCGGCATCCGTCCAGGCGAAGGGCGCCGGGTCCATGACGCGGGAGGCGGTGGCGGGCGGATGCTCGGTCGCCAAAGCCAGCGGGTCCGCCTTCAGCGGCAGCACGCCGCCATCCGGCCCGACGATCTCGTACTTGTAGGCCGCGCCCGGCAGCAGGCGTGGGATGAAGATCTCCCACACCCCGGCCTCGGCGCGCAGCCGCATCGCGTGCCGGCGGCCGTCCCAGCCGTTGAAGTCGCCGACCACCGAGACGCGCCTCGCATTCGGCGCCCAGAGCGCGAAGCGCACCCCGGGGATGCCATCGACGACCATCGCCTGCGCGCCGAAGACCTTCGCCAGCTCGAAGTGCCGCCCCTCGGCGAACAGGTGCATGTCCAATGGGCCGAGCAGCAGGCCGAAGCTGTAGGGGTCCTCCGTCTCCTGCGGCAGGCCGGGCCAGTCCACCCGCAGCCGGTAGGGCACGGCATGGGAAACCCGGCCCGCGAAGATGCCCGCCGGATGCACCTGTTCCAGCCGGGCGAGTTCCGCGCCGCCATCCCGGGCCACCACCGTCACGCCGCGTGCCCCGGGCTGGAAGGCGCGCACCTCGCCGTCATGCGGGCCGAGCAGGGCGAAGGGGTCGCCGTGACGACTCGCGGCCAACGCGTCGAAAGCCTGGTTCATGCCGTGATCCGCTCCGCCAGGGTCGCCAGGCCGCGGAGCGGGACTCCGATCCAGGCCGGGCGATTCGCCGCTTCATAGCGGATTTCATACGCCGCCTTCTCGATCAGGAAGAGATCGATCAGCGCCGCCTCCGCCCCTGGGGGCACCCAGGGGTGCGGTGCGGCCGTCTCCACCGCCCGGTAGGCGTCGAGGAACGCGCGCTCGGTCTCCTGCTGCCAGCGGCCGATCAGCGCCGCGCGCCGCTCGCTCGGCGCCGCGGCAGAGGCGGCCGAGGCCTCGGTCGCCCGCGCCACATGCGCGGCATAGTCGAAGCTGCGCAGCAGCCCGGCCACGTCGCGCAGCGGGCTGCCCTTGGCACGACGCTCCGCCAGCGGCCGCGCCGGCTCGCCCTCGAAATCGACGATCACCGCGTCGCCCTGCGCCACCAGCACCTGGCCGAGGTGGAAATCGCCATGTACCCGCGTCTTCAGCGCGCCGTCGGCGGAGCGTGCCAGCCGATGGGTCGCTTCGCGCAGCGCATCGGCGCGGGCCAGCAGCCGCTCGGCGAAGGGCTTCGCCACCGCCGGCAGGTCGGTATTCGCCAGCAATACCAGTGCGGGGTCGAGCTGCGCCAGGGCGCCGGCGGCCCAGGCGGCACGGTCGGCCTCGGCCGCCGGCTCCGGCGCGAAATCGGCATTGTCGGTCGGCCGGGCCAGCGCCGCGTGCAGCTCGCCCAGCCGGGTGCCGAGCGCCCGGGCGAAGGACAGGTACCCGGCGAAGGGATCCTCCGGCGGCGTGTCGGTCAGCGCCGCCTCGTCGACCGCGCGGGCCAGCCAATCGGCCGTCCAGCCCCAGCCGTCGCCCTGGTTGCGGACGAAGCCCTGCGCCAGCATCAGCGTATGCGGCGTGCCGTCGGGGGCGATGCGCACCACCTCGCCCAGCAGCGTCGCGATGTTGGCGAAGCCGGCCTCGGTCAGGTAGCGCGTCACCTCGGCTTCCGGGTGGATGCCGGGGTTGATGCGACGGATGATCTTCAGCACCACCTGCTCCCCGTAGATGAGGGAGGAGTTGGACTGCTCGGCCGAGAGCCGGCGGATCTCGGCCGGCTCGGGCATCACGATCTCGGCCAGGCGCGAGGTGGCGCGGAAATGGATCTCGCCGGCGTCGCTCGGCAGCACCAGCGCGTCGCGCAGCGCATGCAGCACCGCCGGCGGCATGCGGTTGTCGGTGAAGGCGTCGGTGAGGAAGCCGACTCGCCGCCCCTGGCGCAGCCGCGCCAGGGCAAGCTGCGCCGGCAGCGGGCCGACGCCCTCGGCATCCTCCACGCCGGCCAGCGGCAGGGCGTAGCGTTCGGTGCGGCCGGGCAGCGTCACCTCCACCTCCGCCATCACCACCGCGCCCTTCGCCTCCGGCAGCGCGGCGATGGCATCGATGCGCACGCCCTCCAGCCGCTCCCCCTTGGCCGCGAACCAGCGGCGCTTGGGCAGGTATTCGGGCAGCACGTTCTGTTCGAGATCGCCGCGCACGGCGGCCCCGAGCAATTCCTTCACGTCGGCCTTCAGGACCAGGGTGCGGAGGTCGGGCAGCGGATCGGGCGCCGGGGCGTGCCAGGGCGGCATCGCCTTCTCGCTCGCCAGCACGAACCAGTAGAAGCCATAGGGCGGCAGGGTCAGCAGGTAGGGCAGCTGCCCGATCGGCGGGAAGCTGGTGCCGCCCAGCATCTCCACCGGGACGCGCCCTGCATGGCCGGCGAGGTCGAGCTCCACCGCCTGCGCCGCGCGGGAGAGGTTGAACACGCAGAGGATGGTGTCCTCCTCGTGCTCCCGCACATAGGCCAGTACCTTGCGGTTGGCCGGGTACAGCAGCCGCATGGTGCCGCGGCCGAAGGCGCGGCTGCGCCGGCGTACCGCCAGCATGCGCCGCATCCAGTTCAGCAGCGAATGCTGGTCGCGCGACTGGGTCTCCACGTTCACGGCCTGGAAGCCGTACATCGCGTCCTGCAGGGGCGGCAGCACCAGCGCCGCCGGGTCGGCCTTGCTGAAGCCGCCGTTGCGGTCGGGCGACCACTGCATCGGCGTGCGCACGCCATCCCTGTCACGCAGGAAGATGTTGTCGCCCATGCCGATCTCGTCGCCGTAGTAGATCACCGGCGTGCCCGGCATCGACAGCAGCAGCCCGTTCATCAGCTCGATCCGCCGGCGGTCGCGCTGCAGCAGCGGCGCCAGGCGACGACGGATGCCGAGGTTGATGCGCGCGCGCTTGTCGGCGGCGTAGGTGGACCAGAGATAGTCGCGCTCCCGGTCGGTCACCATCTCCAGCGTCAGTTCATCATGGTTGCGCAGGAAGATGGCCCACTGGCAGCCCTCCGGGATGTCCGGGGTCTGCCGCAGGATGTCGGTGATCGGAAAGCGGTCCTCCTGCGCGATGCCCATGTACATGCGGGGCATCAGCGGGAAGTTGAACGCCATGTGGCATTCCTCCCCGCCGCCGAAATATTGCTGCGTGTCCTCCGGCCATTGGTTGGCCTCGGCCAGCAGCATGCGGCCCTGGTAGCCCTGGTCCAGCTTCGTGCGGATCAGCTTCAGGACCTCATGCGTCTCGGGCAGGTTCTCGTTGTTCGTCCCCTCCCGCTCGCGCAGGTACGGCACGGCGTCCAGCCGCAGCCCGTCGATGCCGATATCCAGCCAGTAGCGCATCACGTTCAGCACTTCGGTCAGCACGCGCGGATTCTCGAAATTCAGGTCCGGCTGGTGGCTGTAGAAGCGGTGCCAAAAGTAGCGCCCGGCCACCGGGTCCCAGGTCCAGTTGGATTTCTCGGTGTCGAGGAAGATGATCCGCGTGTCGGCGTACTTCTGGTCCGTGTCCGACCAGACGTAGTAGTCGCGGTGGGAGGAACCGGGCGGCGCGGCGCGCGCCCGCTGGAACCACGGGTGCTGGTCGCTGGTGTGGTTGATGACCAGTTCGGTGATCACCTTCAGCCCGCGCGCATGCGCTTCCCGCACGAAGCGGCGGACATCCTGCAAGGTGCCGTAGCTCTCGTTCACCCCGCGATAGTCGGCGATGTCGTAGCCATCGTCCCGCAGCGGGGAAGGATAGAAGGGCAGCAGCCACAGCGTGTCGACGCCGAGCTCGGCGATGTAGTCCAGCTTCTGCAGCAGCCCGGCGAAATCGCCGATGCCGTCGTCATTGGCGTCGAAGAAGCTTTTGACGTGCAGCTGGTAGATCACCGCGTCGCGGTACCACAGCGGGTCGCGCGCATGGGTCCCGGTGCGGGCGTGCCGCAGCGAGTCATGGTCGCCATTATCGCGTGCCATCAGACGCCCCCCGCCGGGCGGACGCGCCACAGGCCGAAGGGCAGCGCCCCGGGGTCCAGGCGCAGCCGCTGCACCTTGCCCGTCCAGGTGAATCGCCGGCCGGTCATCAGATCCTCCGCCTCCAGCGCCGCGCTGTCCGGCAGCCCCCACTCCCACAGCGGCAGCTCCACCGCCGCCTCCTGCACGGTCTGCGGGTCGAGGCTGACGGCGCAGAGCACGACATTGGTGCGGTCCGCGGTCGCCTTGCGGTACCACAGCACCTGGTCGTTGAACGCATTGTGGAAGGCGACGCCAAGATGCGTCTGCAGCGCGGGGTTGGCCCGGCGGATCATGTTCAGGCGGGTGATCTCCTCGACGATGTCGCCCGGCCGGCGGTCCGGCCAGGCGCGGATCTCGTACTTCTCCGAATCCAGGTATTCCTCCCGGCCCGGCAGCGGCGCCGCCTCGCACAGCTCGAACCCCTGGTACATGCCCCAGAGCCCCGACAGCGTGGTGGCCAGCGCCGCCCGGATCAGGTGGCCTGCCCGGCCGCCGGTCTGCAGGAAGGGCGGGTTGATATCCGGCGTGTTGACGAAGAAGTGCGGCCGGAAGAAGTCGCGCGGCGCGGTGGTCGACAGCTCCTCCAGGTAGGCCTGGATCTCCGCCTTGCGGTTGCGCCAGGTGAAGTAGGTGTAGGACTGGCTGAACCCGGCCTTGGCCAGCCGGTACATCACCTTAGGCCGGGTGAAGGCCTCCGCCAGGAAGACCGCGTCCGGGCATTGCGCGCGGATGTCGGCGATCAGCCATTCCCAGAACGGGAAGGGCTTGGTGTGCGGGTTGTCCACCCGGAACAGCCGCACCCCCTGCTCGACCCAGAAGCGAACCACATCGCGCAGCGCCACCCACAGGGAAGGCACCGCCCCGGCATTGTAGAAATCGACGTTGACGATGTCCTGGTACTTCTTCGGCGGATTCTCGGCGTAGCGGAGCGAGCCGTCCGGCCGCCAGTCGAACCAGTCCTTGTGCTGCTTCAGCCAGGGATGGTCGGGGCTGCATTGGATGGCGAAATCCAGCGCCAGCTCCAGCCCCTGGTCCCGCGCCGCCGCGACCAGCCGGCGGAAATCCTCCAGCGTGCCGAGCTGCGGGTGGATCGCGTCATGCCCGCCCTCCTCCGAGCCGATCGCATAGGGGCTGCCGGGATCGTCCGGCCCCGGCGTCAGGGTGTTGTTGCGACCCTTGCGGAAGGCGCGGCCGATCGGGTGGATCGGCGGGAAGTACAGCACGTCGAAGCCCATGCCGCGGATATGCGGCAGGCGGCGGATGACGTCGTCGAAATTGCCGTGCGTCACGCCGTCGCCGCGCTGGCTGCGCGGGAACAGCTCGTACCAGCTGGCGAAGCCGGCACCGGTCCGCTCGGCCTCCAGCGGCAGCTCGGCGCTGCGGCTGCGGAAGGGGCGGTCATCGGCGGCGGCCATGAAGTCGGCCGTCTCCTTCGCCAGCAGCAGCGTCAGCCGGTCCTGGTCGGCGGCGCCCTGCAGCCGCTCCGCCAGCTCGGACAGCGCGCCGCCGGCGCGTTCGCCGGCCTTCGTCACCAGGATGCGGCCTTCCTCCAGTTCCAGCCCGATCGGGACATTGGCGGCGTGCTTCTTTTCCAGCTCGTCGCGGAAGCTGGCGAAGGCGTCGCGCCAGGTCTCGACGGCGAAGAGGTAGCGGCCCATGCGTTCCAACGGGAAGCGCGCCGTCCAGCGGTCGTTGCCCAGTGGCCGCATGCGGGTCTCGGTCCAGCCGGCCGCGTCCACCGCGCGCCACAGCAGTGCCGCGCCCAGCGTGTCGTGGCCGTCGCAGATCAGGTCGCAGCTCACCTCCACCACCTCGCCGACGATCCGCTTCACCGGGAAGCGGCCCTCGTCCACCGTGGGCGCGATCGCCTCGATCCCGATCCGCGGCGCCCGCGCGGCTTCCAGCGCGGCATCCGCCGCAGGGACCAGCGCGGCATCCGCCGCAGGG
>JBMOJU010000007.1:0-38852 GCA_049315625.1 Paracraurococcus sp. | reverse complement strand
CGACAGAACAGACCGCGATGGCTTGAGGCGGAATCGCCGAAAAGCCTGAATCGCGGGACAGAACAGACCGCGATGGCTTGATGCGGAATCGCTGAAAAGCCTGAATCGCGGGACAAAACAACGGCTAGGGTGGGATGCGTGCGCGAAGTCGAACGCATCCCACCCTAGCGTTCTGCGAAGGGCCTCGGCCGGACGGGCGCCGCCGTGGGCATGAACCGCGTCCAGCCCGGCACCTGCGCCGCCAGGTTCACCTCGCGCCATTTCGGATGCCGTGGCGGCTGCAGGAAGGCGGGGAATTTGGCGGTGAAGGCCTCGACGAAGCGGGCCACCTTGCGGTGCCGCTCGGTTCCCGCCGGCCAAGCGTATACGGCCATCACCGCGCCGACCGCGATGGTCTCCACGCTCTCGCCCTCCGGCACCAGGGCCGGGTAGTCGGCGCGGCGGAACTCGGCCGGCAGGTAGGTCTCCAGCAGCGCGGGGCTGGCCGGCACCGGCAGCAGCTTCAGCCCGGACCCGGCGGGGATGCCGCCGAACAGCCGGGCCGGCTTGCCGGCGACATAGACCAGCGCGGCGATCTCGCCCCGCCGCAGCCGGTCGAGCGCGGTGTCCTGCGGGTCGTTCCTGACCTGGACGGCAACGCCCAGCGCGTCGAACAGCAGCGCCGCGGTCATCGCCGTGCCGCTGCCACGGACATCGACATTCACCGGCCTGCCGGCCAGGTCGTCGATCCGGGCGATCTCCGGCCTGGCCAGGACATGCACCTCCTCGTCGTATAATTTGGCGATGTACTGGATCAGCGAATCGACCCCCGGCAGCAGCCGTTCGCGCCGGGCGAAGGCCAGCACGTCGGACTGGACGATGCCGATATCGACGCCGCGCAGCACCAGGATATCCGCCAGGTTCTGCAGCGACCCCTTGCCGAGGATCGGCAGCACCCGCAGCGCATCGCCATCGTCCAGCACCGCCGCCAGGTCGGCGGCGATCCGCACATAGGTCCCGTCCGGCCCGCCGGAGATGATGCCGACCGTGCCGGCATTGGCCCGCGCTGCCAGGTGGTTCAGCGTCGGCGTCAGGGCCTGCGCCAGGGCGGGCGCGGCGGGAAGGCTGGCGGCGGCGCCCAGCAGCAGGGCACGGCGGTTTGCTGTCATGGGCGCTCCTCGGCGGCCAGGGAGTCGGCGCGGCGGTACCAGGCCGCCGCTTCGGCCGGGTCCGGCCGGATGCCGCGCACGCCGAGGGCGGCGAGCACGGCGGGGTCATGGGTGCGGCCGGCGGCGCGGGCGCCGGCGGCGCTGCCGCCCTCCGCCGCGCGTTCGTAGAAGCGCCTCGCCGCCGAGACGTCACCGAGCGCCAACAGCGCATCGCCGCGGCGCAGCAGCGCGGCGAGCATCGCCGGATCGGTGGTCGGGCGGCGCGGCGGCGTGGCCAGGGCCGCGTTGCGCGGCGCCTCGACCGGAGGGGCCGAGGGCGCTGCCTGCTCCGTCGCGGGCGGTGGTGGGGCGAGGGCCCCGTCGGGCGTTACCTCGGCCTGCGGCGTCCCGGGCACCACCGCGGCGGGTGAGGGCGCCGGCGGCTGTGGCGGGGGCGACGGCCGGTCCGCCGTGGCGTCGCGCGGCACCTCGACCGTCAGCGGCGCGAGCGCGTCCGGGCCAGGCGCTTTATCCCATGCCGCCGCCGCGGCTGCGTCCCGCAGCGCCTCGCCCGGGCGGGACGCGGGTGCCGGGTCCGGGTCGGCGGCCGGCGGTGCCGTCGGCGTGGCCCCGATGGGCGCGGGCGCGACGGCGAAGGGCGCCGGTCCCGGCGGCGGTGCGGTGAGCGGCGGCGGGGCCGGGGGCGGCAGCGGGGCCGCCAGCTGCTCCGGCGGCGGGCCGGGGAGCGGGGGCGGCCCCGCCTCGGCATGATCCGCCGGTTCGGCGTCCCCGACCGGCGGTGGCCGGTCCGGCTGGCCGCTCGTGCCGGGATCCGGTACGGCGATGGGACCGGCCTCCGTCGGCAGATTCGCCGCCGCGGCCTCGGCCGGGACCACGCCGCTGGCCAGCCGTTCGAGGACGCGCGGCGGTCCCTCCGGTGCGCCAGCCGGCCGCAGCAGCAGGAACGCCGCACCGAGCGCAGCGGTGAGCGCCAGCCCGGCAAGCCCGGCCATCCGGCCGCGCCGCCGCGTCGCGGTCCCGGTGGCGGCGGCCGGCGCCAGCAGCGCGCGTTGCACGACGGCCATCCAGGCGTCGCCGCCCGGCAGGTCCAGCGGGGCTTCCTGGGCGAAGGCCGCGGCGAGGCACGGCGGCAACCCTTCCAGCGCGTCGCGCTGCAGCGGGAGGTGCAGGATGGGCAGGTGGCCGGGGAAGATCGCCGCGAACTGTGCCAGGGCCAGCCGGCGCCGCAGCCGTGCCGGCGCCCCCGGCGTCCAGCGGGGCGCGGCTTCCAGCAGGGCGATACCGCGTGCCGGATGCAGCAGGACGATGTCGATGGTCACGGGGGCCTCGCCGGCGCCGCCGATCACCGCCCGCGGCAGCACGACCCAGCCGGCCTCGAGCCCTGCCAGGAAGGGCAGGCCGCCCGCGCCGGCGGCGATCCCGGGAAGCGACGGGGCGATCTCGGGCAAGGCGGCGGCCACCTCCCAACCGGCGGGAGGCCAGTATACGGGGCGCGCCGCGGGCCGCTGCGGCCTGCCGCTTCAACCCTGGGCGAGCGCCCGGCGCAGGGCGAGGCCGATCGGCACCATCGCCGGGATGACCGCCCGCGTGAAAGGACCAAGCGCCGCCAGCACGGCACCGCGCTGGCCGTTCGGCACCGGGCCCTGGATGGCAAGCGCCGGCCGCAGCGCGTCGCCCTCCGCCGTGGCGAGGCGGACCGCAGCATCCCGACCGGCGGCGATCGCGGCGGGGTCGAGCGCGCCGCCCAGCCAGCCTGGCAGCGCCGGCGGGATGGCGGGCCAATGCGCCAGATGCAGGTAGAGGCTCGGCACCACGCCGCCTTCGCCATGCCGCGCGGCGAGGCCGCGCACCGCCGCGGCCAGCGCCGGCGGCAAATCCGCCAGGACCGGCAGCGGTGGCGGGGGCGGCAGCATGGCGGGTGCGGCCAGCGCCGGCGGCGGCGCGGCGGGTTCGGCCGGCACGCCTTCCAGGGCGCGGCGCAGCGCGGTCAGCAGGATCAGGTTGGTCAGGTTGCCGCGGTTGTAGACCTCCACCAGCGCGGCGACCGCGGCGCGGTCCGTGCCATCGAGCGCGGTCGTTGGGACAGGCGCGACCGACGGCAGCACCAGCGCCGCCGCCAGCCTGTCCCGCGCCCCGGCGAGGCGGCCATCCTCCAGCGGCGGGCGGATCGCCTGCCAGACCCAGGGCAGTACGCCGGGCAGGGTGGCGAGGTGCCGATGGATCAGGTTGACCAGCGGCACGCCGCTGGCCCGGCGCAGCGCCGCATAGAGCGCGGCGATGTCGGGCGGCGCCTCCGTCTCGCGGAGTTCGGCAAGCGCCGCCGCGGCCATCAGAGCGTGGTCACGTTGGTTGCGACCTGCACCCAGGCATAGCCTTCGCCTTCCCGCCGCACATGGCCGAGGCCGGGCCAGGGGAAGTGGTAGGACAGCACCTGGTGCTTGTCGCTCGCCAGCCGGTCGAGCATGCGGCTGCGGGTCTGCGCCGATTGCTTCGGGTCGGAGTCGAAGGAGAATTCCATCATCGGCTGGCGCAGCAGCAGGATCTGGTGGTGCGCCAGGTCGCCCGTGTTGACCAGCGTGCGGCCCTGCGAGGTGATGAAGTAGACGGTGTGGCCGACGGTGTGGCCCGGCGCGAAGACCGCGGTGACGCCGGGGATCACCTCCTGCCCGTCCTTCACCATCACCATGCGGTCGCGGTAGGCGCCGAGGTTCTTCTTGGCGCCGTCGATGAAGGGCACCATGAAGGCCGGGCCCTTCTTGTTGGCGTCATCGGTCCAGAATTTCACGTCGGCTTCGTTGATCGCCACCTGGGCGTTCGGGAAGACGCGCTTGCCGTCGCCATCCACCAGCGCCCAGATGTGGTCGCAATGGGCATGCGTGGCGATGACCATGTCGATCTGCTCGGGCTGGATGCCGGCGGCGCGCAGGTTGGCCAGCATGCGCCCGGTGGTCGGGCCGAACATCTTCGACGCCGCGCCCATGCTCTCGCCCATGCCGGTGTCGAACAGCACGAGCTGGCGCCCGGTGTTGAGCACGAGGATGTTCTGCTCGAGCGTCGCGGCGGCGGGGTCGAGGAATTCATTGGTCAGCATCGCCGGGATCTGGCTGGCGCCGGGGCCGACGAAGCTGTCCTGCGGCTTGCCGAGCGGCAGGTAGCCGTCGGAGATCACGGTCGCCTCGAACTCGCCCCAGCGGAACCGGTGCCAGGCCGGCGGCAGCGTGTTCTGGAAGGGCGCGGCGGCCATGGCGGGCAGGCCGGGCAGCAGGGATGCGGCGCCGGTGGCCGCGGCCGCGCCGAGCAGGCCGCGGCGGCTCAGGATGGACATTCTTCTTCCTCCCCCGAATGGGTTCTCCGCACCTGGGTGCGAAGCGGCAGCATGCCACAGCGCTGCGGTGTGTCCCGTGGAATTTCCGCGGCAGCGGCGCGCATTGACGCGCGGTCGCGCCTGCCGCCACGCTGCGCCCCAAAGGGGAGACGAGGCATGCCGCAACTGGCGTATTGGGCGGAACGCCAACCGGGGAAGACCGCCGCGCATTTTCCCGAAACCGGCGAGACGATCACCTACGCCGCGCTGCATGCCCGCGCCCGCCAGGTGGCGCATTGGCTGATCGGGCTCGGCCTGCAGCCGGGCGACGGCATCGCCCTGCTGCTGGACAACCGGGCGGAATTCCTCGAGATCGCCGAGGCGACGCGGCTCGCCGGCCTCTACTACACGCCGCTGTCGATCCACCTGCGGCCGCACGAGGTCGCCTATGTGCTGCAGGACAGCGGCGCGACGCTGCTGATCGCCAGCCCCGCGCTGGCCACGCTGGCCTCGGCGCTCGTCACGGAAGGCGCGGTCGGCGAACGGCCGCGCTATGCACTGGCCGAAGGCATCCCCGGCTACGACAGCTACGAAGCGGGCGTCACCGTGCAGGATCCGGCGGCGCCGCTGCCGGAGCGGCCGGTGGGGCGGGAGTTTCTCTATTCCTCCGGCACCACGGGCCTGCCCAAGGGCATCCGCCGGCCGCTGATCCCCTACGCGCAGCGCGACGCGCCGGAATGGGACATGACGTGGAAGGGCTTCTACGGCTTCGCCGAGGACACCGTCTATCTCTGCCCCGCGCCGCTCTATCACGCCGCGCCCAACCGCTACGTCTACCGCACGCTGGTGGAGGGCGGCACCGTGGTGGTGCTGCGGAAATTCGACCCGGCGCAGGCGCTGGCGGCGATCGAGCGCTTCCGCATCACCCACAGCCAATGGGTGCCGACGATGTTCGTGCGCATGCTGGCACTGCCCGAGGCTGTGCGGCGCGCGCATGACCTGTCCTCGCACCGCACCGCGATCCATGCGGCGGCGCCCTGCCCGGTCGCGGTGAAGCGCGCCATCCTCGACTGGTGGGGGCCGATCCTCTGGGAATACTATGCCGGGTCGGAAGGCGTCGGCACCACGGTGATCTCGCCGCAGGACTGGCTGCGCAAGCCGGGCAGCGTCGGCCGGCCGGTGAACGGCGTGGCGGTGCACATCACCGGCGAGGATGGCGCCGAATTGCCGCCGGGCGAGACCGGCACCATCCGCTTCAGCGGCGCGCCGCGCTTCGCCTACCACAATGCGCCGGAGAAGACCGCGGCCAGCTACGACGAACGCGGCCGGGCGACGCTCGGCGATCTCGGCTGGCTGGACGCGGATGGCTACCTGTTCCTGTCGGATCGCCGGGCCGACCTCATCCTCTCGGGCGGCGTCAACCTCTATCCCGCGGAGATCGAGGCGGTGCTGTCGCAGCACCCGGATGTCGCGGAGGTGGCGGTGGTCGGCGTGCCGCATCCGGAGATGGGGGAGCAGGTGCATGCCGTGGTGGTGCCGCGTGGCGGCGCCGTGCTGGACCCGGCGATGCTGGATGCCTGGTGCCGGGACCGGCTGGCCGGGCCGAAGCGGCCGCGGAGCTGGGAGGTGGCGGCGGAACTGCCGCGCAGCGAGGCCGGCAAGCTGCTGCGGCGCCTGCTGAAGGAGCGCTACCTGCCGGTCAGGTAGCGCTCCCGCTCAGAAGGCACTGAGGAAGACCAGGCGGGCCAGGGCGAACTCGATCGCCGCGACGAAGCTGCCGAGGTAGCCGAGGGCCAACGCGAAGGCCGCGGCGTCTTCCCATACGTGGCGCTGGCGCCTGAAGGACTGGAACATCATCTCTCTCCTGCATGGCATATTGCATGCAGGAGCTTTAGGCCGGTGGACCGGCGGAAAGCTGTGGCGCGGCGCACAGGGCGCCGCTGCCGCTTGCTACAGCGTGCGGCCGATGATCTCGCGCATCACCTCGCTGCTGCCGCCGTAGATGCGGCCGACGCGGGCATCCGCCCAGGCGCGGCCGATCTCGTATTCCGCCATGTAGCCATAGCCGCCATGCAGCTGCAGGAAATCGTCGAGCAGCTTGTTCTGCATCTCGGCGCCCAGCAGCTTGGCGGTGGCGGCGAGCTCGACGGTCAGCTCGCCGCGCAGGTGCAGCGCCAGGCAATGGTCGGCGAAGACCCGGTACATCGCCGCCTGCGCCTTGGCATCGGCCAGCTTGAAGCGGTTGTGCTGGAAGTCGATGACCGGCTGGCCGAAGGCCTGGCGTTCCTTCACGTAGTCCACGGTCTTCTGCAGCATCACCTCCATGCCCATCGCCGCACGCACGGCGATGACGAGGCGTTCCTGCGGCAGGTTGCGGATGAGGTAGGAGAAGCCCTTGTTCTCCTCGCCGAGCAGGTTCTCGACCGGCACCCGCACATCCTCAAAGAACAGCTCGGAGGTGTCCTGTGCGCGCAGGCCGATCTTTTCCAGGTTGCGGCCCTTGGTGAAGCCCGGCGTGCCGGCGGGCACGCAGATCAGCGAGATGCCCTTGCGCCCCGCTGCCGGGTCGGTCTTGGCGCAGAGGATGACGAGGTCGGCCAGCTGGCCGTTGCTGATGAAGGTCTTCGAGCCGTTGATGACGTAGTGGTCGCCGTCGCGCTTCGCCGTGGTGCGCATGGCCTTCAGGTCGCTGCCCATGCCGGGCTCGGTCATGGCGATGGCGCCGATGATCTCGCCGCGCGCCATCTTCGGCAGCCATTCGCGCTTCCGCTCGGGCGTCGCCAGATCCTCGATATAGGGGACGACGATGTCGGAATGCAGCGGGAAGCCGGGGCCGGTGCAATTGGTCCGGGCGATCTCCTCGATGACGATGGCGCTGTAGCCGAAATCGGCGCCGGCACCGCCGAATTCCTCCGCCATCATCGGGCAGAGGATGCCGGCCTCGCCCGCCTGGAGCCAAACCTCCCGGCTGACGATGCCGTCGCGTTCCCATTGCCGGTGGTGGGGGACCACGTGCTTCTCGAAGAAGCGGCGCACCTGGTCGCGGAACATCTCGTGGTCGGCGTTGTAGACGGTGCGCGGGCCGGTCAGGCGGGTGCCGACGCCGGCGGGGAGGGTGTCCATGGCGTGTCTCCTGCGATGGTGTCAGATCGCGCCGGCGGCGCGCAGCGTGTCGATCTCGGCGGCAGTGAAGCCGGCATCCTGCAGCACGGCGTCGGTATGCTCGCCGCGCAGCGGCGGCGGCGCGCCGATCGCCGCCGGTGTGGCGCTGAAGCGCGGCGCCGGGGCGGGCTGCACCACGCCATCGCGCACCGCGAAAGTGCCGCGCGCCGCGTTGTGCGGATGCAGCGGCGCTTCCGCCATATCCAGCACTGGCGCGACGCAGGCATCGGTGCCCTCCAGCAACGCCGCCCAATTATCCCGCGTGCGGGTCAGGAAAATCGCCGTTAGCCGCGCCTTCAGCCCGGGCCAGGCGGCGGGCGCCATGCGGTCGGGGAAGTCCTTCGCATCCAGGCCGAGCTTGTCGCAGAGCAGGGCGAAGAATTGCGGCTCGATCGGCCCGACCGAGAGCCAGCGGCCATCGGCACATTCATAGGTGTCGTACCAGGGTGCCGCGCCATCCAGCATGTTGGTGCCCCGCGTGTCGCCCCAGCGGCCGCGCGCCTTCATGCCGTAGATCGGCGCCATCAGCAGCGCCGCGCCATCGACCATGGCGGCATCCACCACCTGACCCTTGCCCGTGCCCTTGGCGCTGAGCAGCGCCGCCAGCAGCCCGACCGCCAGCAGCATCCCGCCGCCGCCGTAATCGCCGACGAGGTTCAGCGGCGGCACCGGCCGCTCGCCCGGCCGGCCGATCGACCACAGCGCACCGGTGAGCGCGATGTAGTTCATGTCGTGCCCGGCCGCCTGCGCCAGCGGCCCATCCTGCCCCCAGCCGGTCATCCGGCCATAGACCAGGCGCGGGTTGCGCCCGAGGCAGACGTCGGGCCCGAGGCCGAGCCGTTCCATCACGCCGGGGCGGAAGCCTTCGATGATCGCATCGGCGCCCTCGACCAGCCGCAGCACGGCATCGATCGCCGCGGGGGATTTCAGGTCCAGAGCGATGGAGCGGCGGCCGCGGCCGGTGAAATCCTCCCGGCTGCCGGGCGGGCCTTCCTTGCGTTCGATCCGCACCAGCTCGGCGCCGAGATCGGCCAGCACCATGCCGCAGAACGGGCCAGGCCCGATGCCGGCGAATTCCAGGATGCGCAGGCCCTTGAGCGGTCCCATTCGTTCCCTCCGTCGGGAGGGAGACTAGCAGCCACCGCCGGCAATGCCAGCGCCGCGGCGGTCAGGCCTCGTCGCTGCTGGGGCGACCGGCACGGTGCTGGCCGCCCAGGCGGCCGGCCTCGCTGGCCTTGCCGCGGTCATTGGCGAAGTTCGCCGGATTGTTCTGGCGGCCCTGATGCGTGCCGCCGATATGGCCCGCCTCGCGCGCCTTGGCGGGGTCGTTGGCGAAATTCGCCGGGTTGTTGCCCTTGCCCTGGTTCACCCCGCCGACATGCCCGGCCTCCCGCGCGCGGTCGCGGTTGTTGGCGAAATTGCCGGGATTGCTCGCGGCGCCCTGGCGCGAGCCGCCGATCTGCCCGGCCCGCGCCGCTTTCTCGCGGTTATTGGCGAAGTTGCCGGGGTTGCTGTTCCGGCTGCCGCCGTGCGGCGCCTCACCGCTGGAACCGGCCATGCGCTGTCCTTCCTCTTGCCACGTCTCCGCCCACCGCCTCGCGCGGCTGGCTCGTCGCGCAACGCGGCAGCGGCGGGCGGGATGCCTTGCCGCCCGCAGGTGCGGCGGAAGATGCGCGGCCGAACCAGCCCCGCTGCGCCGGGTCTCAGGCCTGCGGCGGCGGCATCTCGCGCGGGCCGGGCGGGGTCTGCTGCGGCACTTCGGGGCCTGGCGTCGGTGCCGGCGGCAACGGGCTCGGACCCGGCCCCGGCGAGGCTGGGCCTGGCGGCAGCGGGGGAATTTCCGGGCCCGGGGAAGCGGGCGGGGCGATCGGATCGGACGGGGCCATGCGATGTCTCCGGCGTGGGCCGGTGCAACGCGCGGCGGGCATCCGTGTTGCGCCGCGCGCCTGAACCGAATCCTGCCGCGGATCGCCCGCGCTGGCCGCATGGCCTGTGGCACGCGAATCGTGCAATAGTAATTGTCGTCGAGCATCCGGCCGGTGCCGCGGCGGATGCGCAGCAGCGGCCCCGACGGGGCGGACCGACACCGGGGAGAGAGGGGCAGCGTCGCTTTGGCCCAGTCTGCGCAGCGGAACGAAGGGTCCGGCGAACCGGCCGCGCGGATCACCTGCGGCGGCTGCGGAACCGTCCTTGCCGCCACCGCCCGGTTCTGCAGCGAATGCGGCCTGCGGCAATCGCCCGGCAGTACGGCGCCGCGGCAAGGCGCGCCGCGGTCGCGCGAATTGCGGCCGATGACCGTTTTGTTCTGCGACGTGGTGGGCTCGGCCGCCCTCGCGGCCGGCGCCGATCCCGAGGAATTCACCGAGGACATCGCCCGCTTCTACCGCCTGACCGCGGAGGTGGTCGCGTCGCATGGCGGCCATGTCGGCCGCCTCGTCGGCGATGGGGTGATGGTCTATTTCGGCTTCCCCATGGCGCAGGAGGATGATGCGGAGCGCGCGGTGCGTGCCGCGCTCGGCATCCTCCACGCGGTCGCCGCCTCGCCGACGCGCTCCGGGCATCGGCTGGCGGTGCGGATCGGCATCGCCACCGGCCTGGTCGTCGTCGCCGACGTCGCCGATACCGGCGATCCCAACAATCTCGATGTGTTCGGGGAGACGCCGAACCTCGCCGCCCGGTTGCAGGCGCTGGCGCAGCCCGGCACCGCCCTGGTCTCGGCCAGCGTCAAGCGGCAGGTCGGCGCGCTGTTCGAGGTCCGCGACCTGGGCACGCATCCGATGAAGGGATGGCCGGACCCGGTGCAGGTCTGGCAGGTGCTGGGCGTGTCGCCCAGCCTCGACCGCTTCGCCGCCCGCGCCGTTGGCGAAGCGCTGCCGATGCTCGGCCGTGCCACGGCGCTCGACCGGCTGCGGGCGCTCTGGCAGCGGGCGCAGGCGGGCGAGGGGCACGCCGTGCTGATCTCGGGTGAGCCAGGCATCGGCAAGTCGCGCCTGGTCGCGCAGATGCTGAAGGAGACGGAGGGCGAGGTGGCCATCCGCTACTTCGCCGCGCCGCACCAGCAGGGCATGGCCTTGCAGCCGGTGTTGCAGCAGCTGGAACGCGACAGCCGGATGCGACCCGGCGATCCGCCGGCCATGCGGCTGGCGCGGCTGCGCAGCATCCTGCCGGACCTGCCGCCGGTGGAGTTCGCCCTGGTCGCCGAGCAGATGGGGCTGCAGGGTCCCGATCTCGCGCGCATCCCGCCGATGCCGCCGCAGCGCCGGCGCGAGACGTTGATGCTGGCCCTGATCGAGGGCCTGGCCGCGACCGCGCGCCACCGGCCGGTGCTGATCGTGCTGGAGGACGCGCATTGGGCCGACCCGACCACCCGCGAATTGCTGGCGCTGTGGATGGACCGGCTCGCCGCCCTGCGGGTGCTGTCCATCATCACCGCGCGGCCGGAATTCGTCCCGCCCTGGCTGGACCTGCCGCGGGTGGAGCGGCTGGTGCTGGCCCCGCTGGCCGAGGCCGAAGCCGCCGAGCTGGTGCGTGGCGTGGCGCGCGACGTGCCGCTGCCGGCGGCGATCGCGCGCGACATCCTGCGCCGTGCCGATGGCGTGCCGCTGTTCCTGGAGGAGCTGACCCGGGCGGTCTCCGAGCAGATCGCCCAGGGCGGCATCGCCGCGGAGAAGCCGCGGCGCTGGACCACCGAACGCGCCAGCGTGCCGGTCTCCCTGCATGCCTCGCTGCTGGCGCGGCTGGACCGGCTGGGTGATGCGCGGCAGGTGGCGGAGGTCGCCGCCGTCATCGGCCGGGAGTTCGACGCGGCGCTCCTGGGACCGGTGCTGGACCGCGACGCCGCCGCACTGGCACCGCTGCTGGAGCGGCTGGTCGAATCGCGCCTGCTGCAGCGCCGCGCCGGCGCCGGCGGCGAAGCCTACCGCTTCAGCCATGCGCTGATCCAGGACGCCGCGCTCGGCATGCTGCCGCGTGAGCGCTACCGCGCGCTGCACGCCCGGGTGGCCGACACGATCGAGGCGCATTTCCCCGGCAGCGCGGCGGCGCAGCCGCAGGTGATCGCGCATCACCGGACCGAGGCGATGCAGCCGGAACAGGCGGTCGCCTGGTGGCAGCGCGGCGCGCATCTGGCGATGCGCCGCGGTGCGATGGAGGAGGCGCTGGTGCAGCTCCGCCGCGGTATCGCGCTGCTGCAGGCGCTGCCCGGGAACGAGTCGCATGCCCGCGCCGAGCTCGACATGCAGCTGCTCGCCGGCAACGCGCTGCTGAGCCTGCGCGGCCACAGCGCGCGGGAAACCGGCGAGGCCTATGACCGCGCCCGCGCCCTGGCCGAGGCGCTGCCCGGCCAGCCGCAATTGCGCAACGCCATGCACGGGCAGTGGAGCCATGCCTGGATGGGCGGCCGGATCGGCCTGGCGCTCACCCGGGCGGAGGCATTGCTGGCGGATGCGCGGACGCACGACTCCAGCGGCGGCATGGCGATCGCCTGGAGCGCGCTGGGCCATTCGCATTTCATCCTCGGCCGCTTCCCCTGGGCGCTGGAATGCCTGCAGCTCGGCCTGGAGTACGATGCGCGGACGGCGCGCGACCGCCGCTATGGCCTCGCCCAGCAGGCGACGCTGATCAGCACGCGCTGCTACCATGGCTGGGCGCGCGCCTTCACCGGCCGGCTGGAGGAGGCGCGGCGCGACCTGGCGGCGACGCTGGCGGCGGCCGAGGCCTCCGCCTTTCCCTTCGCCATCGCCAACGCCCAGTATGCGATGGGCCGCTACGACTACGACCGCGGCGACGACGAAGCCTGCATCGCCCGGCTGCGGCACACCATCGCGCTCTGCGAGGAGCACGAGATCGCCTATCTCGCCATGGCGTCCAAGGCGATCCTCGGGCTGCTGCTCGGCCGCCGCGGCGACCTTGCCGGCGGGCTCACCCTGGTGCGCGAGTCGATCGCCTGGAACCGGGCGACGGAGGCGCTGACCTTCGTGCCGAATTTCCTCTGCATGGAGGCCGAGCTGATGGCGCTGGCGGGCGACCTCGGCGGGGCGCAGCGCCGCCTGGCCGAGGCCTTCGCGCAGATGGCGTCGAGCGGCGCCGAATGGGAGACATCAGGCCTGCTGCGGCAGCGCGCCGCGGTGCTGCGCCTGGACGGCCGGCGGGATGCGGCGGAGGCCGATCTGCGCGCCGCGGTCGCCACGGCAGAGGCGCAGTCGGCCAAATTGTTCCGCCTGCACGCGGCGACGGCGCTGGCCGGGCTGCTGGGCGAGACCGGCCGCGCCGCGGAGGGCAGCGCGGTCCTGGCCACCGCGCTGCTGCCCTTCGCGGCGGAGGCGGAGCCGGTCGTGCTCCGCGCCCGCGCCGTGCTGGAACGCCTCGGCTAGACCTTGGCGCCGTAGCTGATGCCCATCCCGGCGGCGGGATCGTTCTGGATGCCGTAGGGTGGGATCGGGTAGCGGATGCCGTTCTTCGCCAGCGCCTTCATGCCGTCCACCGCCACGCGCAGGTCGGCCGGCTTCAGCGCCATCAGCATCTCCTCATCCGGTACGCCGCCATAGCGGCGTTCGGCGAAGCAGGGCAGCGACAGGCTCGGCTCGCCGGTCGCCAGGGCGCGGCCCCAGCTGTCGGCGCAGGCGGTCTCGCCCACCACGGACCATTCGAACTTGCGGTAGTTGCGGTACTGCAGGCCGTTGATCAGGATGATCATCTGCCCGGGCGTCGCATAGACCAGCGCGATGTCGGGCGGGTCGAGCCGGCCGCTGTCCAGTGGGCTGACCGCCATCGCCGCGTAGCGGCCATGCGGCACGCAGGTCAGCGCTTCCTGCCGCGCCTGCGCATCCGGCTGGGTGCCGTGCCAGACGCCGACGTATTTCTCGCCCCGGGTGAAGTCCGCGTCGCGCGGCGCCAGGCCGATCACCGCCTGGCATTGTGCGCCGACCAGGTCGTCGGCGGTGATGCCGACCGTCCAGCCGAGCCGGGACGCCATGGAGACGATCTGGTCCGTGGTGTGCCGCGTCTTCGGCCGGCGGATGCGCGGGATGGCCTGCATCTCCTCCACCGTGGCGAAGAGCTTCATCCCGATGACGGTGGTCTTCAGCCGCAGCAATGCGTTGAGCTCGGCCAGCAGGTGCTGGGTCTCGTTCGGTTGGTCCTGGGACACGCCGTGTCCTCCCCTTCGTTCGGCAAGGCAGGGTAGCGCAGCCCGGCGGCGGCGGCAGGCCGGGAATGGGCTTGCAACGAAGCCGTCTCCCGCAGGAAGCTGCGGCCGGGAAGATGGGCCAGGGAGGATGTCATGGGGTTTTTGACGGATGACGAGATCGCCGCGCTGCGGCCGGCGCAGGAGGCGATGTTCCGCTCGCCGATCCCGACGCAGGTCGTCTCCTCGGACGAGTTCTCGCCCATTCCGCAGACCGCGCAGCAGAAGCAGGTCGAGGCGCGGATCAAGCACATGGCCGACGAGATCGGTGCGCGGCATGGGCTGGACCGCCGCGGCTTCCTCGCCTCGGCCTCCGGCATGGCGGCGGCCTTCGTCGCGATGAACGACGTCTTCGGCCCGGTCTTCGGTGTCAGCCGGGCCGAGGCGCAGGAGAAGGACCGCGCCGAGGCGCGCGCCGCGGCGCTGCGCGACCAGTTCATCATGGACGTGCACACCCATTACCTGCGCGAGGACACGCGCATCATGGGCTTCGTCGAGATGCGCAAATCGGTCGGCAAGGCCGGCTGGAACCCGGCCCTGAAGCCGGAGGAGCAGACCATCGAGAGCCTGAAATACGCCAATTGGTTCAAGGAGATCTTCCTCGACAGCGACACCAAGGTGGCGCTGATCAGCGGCGCCCCGAGCGACGAGCCGCAGGACTGGTTCCTGACCAACCAGATGAAATTCGACGCCCGCAAGCGGATCAACGACGCCGCCGGCACCCGCCGGGCGATGAGCCACGCCATCTTCACCCCCGGCCAGCCCGGCTGGCTGGAGGCGGTGGACAAGGCGATCGAGGAGCTGAGGCCCGACAGCTTCAAGGGCTACACGATCGGCGACAACACCAACAAGCATCTCGCCCAATGGCCCTGGCGGCTGGACGACGAGAAGCTGATGTACCCCTTCTACGAGAAGCTGCTGAAGGCGGGGCACGACATCGTCTGCGTCCACAAGGGGCTGTTCCCGCCGACGATCGAGGCGCGCTTCCCGCATTTGCTTCAATACGCAAAGGTCGATGATGTCGGGAAGGCGGCGAAGGATTTCCCGCAGATGCGCTTCGTCGTCTACCACAGCGCCTACCGCTTCGCCGGCGGCGGCACGGCGGAGATGGGGCTGGAGCAGTTCGACCGCACCGGCCGCGTGGAGTGGACCAGCGACCTGGCAGAGATTCCGGCGAAGTACGGCGTCTCCAACGTCTATGGCGATCTCGGCCAGATCTTCGCGCAGACCACGGTGGTGCAGCCGCGCCTGGCCGCGGCGCTGATGGGCACGCTGGTCAAGGGCCTCGGCGCCGACCACGTGGTGTGGGGCACGGATGCGGTCTGGACCGGCAGCCCGCAATGGCAGATCGAGGCGCTGCGGCGGCTGGAGATCCCCGAGGACATGCAGAAGAAGCACGGCTTCGCGCCGCTCGGCGAAGCCGACGGGCCGGTGAAGACTGCGATCTTCAGCGGCAATTCGGCGAAGATGTACAAGTACGACCAGAAGCGCGCCGGTCTGGAGGACGACGCGGTGTCGCGCGTGAAGCGCGACTACGCCGCGGCGGGCGGGGAGCGCAGCAACCTGGCCTATGGCTACGTGGCGGCGGGCTGAGGCGCGCCGATGACCGAAGCGCCGCAGGGCGCGGAGGTCTGAATCGGCCGCCCGGACGGCGCCCCTACTCGATCCGGAGATTGGCGGCACGGATCACCGTGCCCCATTTCTCCAGCTCGTCGTTGATCAGCGCACCCATCTCCGCCGGCCCGCGGGTCCACACCGTGGCGCCGGCGCGGCGGATGCGCTCCGCCGTCTCGGGCGCCTCGGCGATGCGGATGATCGTCGCCGCCAGCCGGTCGCGGATCGCGCCCGGGAGCGCCGCGGGGCCGACGAAGCCGAACCAGACATAGACCTCGACTTCCGGGAAGCCGAGTTCGCCGAAGGTCGGCACCTCGGGTAGCGCCGGATCGCGCGCCGCGCCGGTGACCGCCAGCGCGCGCAGCCGGCCTTCCTGCACATGGCCCAGCGCATTCGGCAGGTTGTCGATCGACATGGTCAGCCGCCCGGCGACGAGATCGACCTGCGCCGGCGCGCTGCCGCGGTAGGGCACATGGGTGATGTCGGCGCCGGTCTTCGCCTTGAACAATTCGGCGGCCAGATGCGGGCTGCTGCCGGCGCCGGAGCTGCCGAAGGTGAGCTTGCCGGGGTCGGCCTTGGCCGCGGCGATCAGCGCCGGCACGCTGCGATGGGGGCCATCCGCCTTCACCACAAGCACGTTCATCACCCGCGCCACCACCGCGATCGGCGCCAGGTCCTTCCGCGAATCATAGCCGGTATTGGCGAAGAGGAAGGGGTTCATGCAGAGGTTGGCGGTATTGGCGACGACGATGGTGTGGCCATCCGGTGCCGCCTGCGCCGTCGCGGCGAGCGCGAGCGAGCCGCTGGCGCCGGGGCGGTTCTCCACCAGCCCTGGCTGGCCCAGCAGGTCCTGGAAGCGCTCGCCGACCAACCGGCCGAGCGCATCGTTGATCGCCCCCGGCGTATAGGGGATCAGGATGCGCACCGGCCGTTCGGGCGCCCAGCCCTGCGCCCGCGCCGGCAGCGCGAGCAGGGCAGGGGCGGCGAGCAGGCTGCGGCGGCCAAGGCGCATGGTGTCCTCCCGGGGATTTCCCGGCAGGCTACACCGCGCGCAGCCGCTGGCGCAGCGCGAATTTCTGGATCTTGCCGGTGCTGGTCTTCGGCAGCGGCCCGAAGGTGACGCGCTTCGGGCATTTGAAATGCGCCAGCCGCTGCCGGCACCAGGCGATCACCTCGGCCTCGGTCGGGGCTGGCGCGTCCGGCACGGGCGTGACGAAGGCATGCGGCACCTCGCCCCATTTCTCGTCCGGCTGCGCCACCACCGCGGCTTCCATGATGGCGGGGTGGGCATAGAGCACCTCCTCCACCTCCAGCGTCGAGACGTTCTCGCCGCCCGAGATCACGATGTCCTTGGCGCGGTCCTTCACCTCGATGTAGCCATCGGCGTGCACCACGCCGAGGTCGCCGGTGTGGAACCAGCCGCCGGCGAAGGCCTCGGCATTCGCCGCCGGGTTGCGCAGGTAGCCCTTCATCACGGTGTTCCCACGCAGCATCACCTCGCCCAGCGTGGCGCCGTCGCGCGCCACCGGCGCCATGGTGCCGGGGTCGAGCACCGTCGCCTCTTCCAGCATCGGGTGGTTGACGCCCTGCCGCGCCATGAAGGCGGCCTTCTCCTCCAGTGGCATGTCCTCCAGCCCCGGCTGCCACAGGCAGATGGTCGCCGGGCCGTAGCATTCCGTCAGGCCATACAGATGCGTCACCGCGAAGCCCATCTGCTCCATCTGCGCGATCACCGGGGAGGGCGGCGCGGCGCCGCCGGTGGCGATGGCGACAGGGTCCGCCGGGCGGCGCTTCACCGCATCGGGCGCGTGGATCAGCATGGTCAGCACCACGGGCGCGGCGCACATATGCGTCACGCCGTGTTCGGCGATGGCGGCGAAGATCGCCTCCGGCCGCACGCTGCGCAGGCAGACATGGGTGCCGCCCTGCAAGGTGACGGCCCAGGTATAGGTCCAGCCGTTGCAGTGGAACATCGGCAGCGTCCAGAGATAGACGCTGCGCGGTGTCAGCGCGAAGGCCAGCGCATTGCCGCAGGCATTCAGGTAGGCGCCGCGATGATGCGTGACGACGCCCTTCGGGTTGCCGGTGGTGCCGGAGGTATAGGAGAGCGCGATCGCCTCCCACTCATCCTCCGGCATCCGCGGGGCGAGGAACCCGTCGGCGCCGGCGAGGAAGGCGGCGTAGTCGATCGGCCCCAGCGGCGGGCCGGCAGGGGCTTCCGGGTCGATGATGTCGACCACCGGCGGCGGCGACTCCAGGCCGGCCAGCGCCACGCCGGCGACGCCGGTGAATTCGCGGTCCACCAGCAGCAGCTTCGCGCCGCTGTGCTGCAGGATGAAGCCGATCGCCGCGGCATCGAGGCGGATGTTGATGGTCAGCAGCACGGCGCCGGCCATGGGCACGCCGTAATGCGCTTCCAGCATCTCCGGGATGTTCGGCGCCAGGATGGCGACGACGTCGCCCGGGCGGATGCCGGCGCCCTGCAATGCGGCGGCCAGGCGCCGGCTGCGCTCGGCGAATTGCGCGTAGGTATGGCGCCGCGCGCCATGGATGACGGCGACGCGCTTCGGATAGATGCGCGCCGCCCGCGCCAGGAAGGAGATGGGCGAGAGCGGCACGTGATTCGCGGCCAGTTGCGGCAGCGTGTTGAAATCGTCCATCGCCCTCTCTCCTATCCCGCCGTGCCGAGCGCGCGCGGCGCGCTGACGCCGCAGCGCAGCCGGGTCAGCGCCAGCAACGCCGCGGCGACCGCTTCGTGGCGTGTGGTGGCGGGATCATGCGCACCGACGCGGATCTCGCGCGCCAGGCGGGCCAGCAGCGCCGCCGCCGCACCTTCGGGGGCGCCGAGCGCGTCCTGCAAGGCCATCATGGCGGGCGCGTCGTCGGCCGCCGCCTCACGCCGCGCGATGGCCATGGCGTTGGCGACCATGCGGGCGTGGAAGCGCTGCGCCTCCGGCAGATGCGGCAGCAGGTCGCGCAGCAGCACGTCGCGTGCCGTATCCAAAAGGTTGGCACCGTCCGGCGTTTCCAGCATCAGCCGATCCCCGTCATGCGCAGCACGTCCATCTCCAGCTCCGGCACGATGTGGCTGGTCAGCGCGAGTTCCAGGCTGGTGTCGCCGCGCAGGTGCCGGCCGCCCTGGTCGGCGGCGACGACGGCCCAGCGGACGGTCGCGGCCAGTTCCCACCACAGCACGCGCTCATGCTGCACGGCGCGGCCGCTGGTCGCCTCGTACGCCGCGTAGAAGGCAGCGCGCGGGCCGATGCCGCCGGCTTCCGCTGCCAGGGCGCCGAAGCGCCAGCAGGGCGCGCAGAACCAGCCCATATCGGCATGCGGGTCACCCCAGGCGGCGAATTCCCAGTCGAGGATCGCCGAGACCTGGTCGCCCTGCGCCATGTAGTTGCCGGTGCGGAAGTCGTTGTGGTTCAGCACCACGTCGCCCGGTGGCGGCGCGCTGCGCTCCAGGTGGCGCAGCCCCCATTCCAGCACCGGCCGCGGCGTGCCGGCGGCATCCAGTGCGGCGCGCTGGGCGGCGATGAAGGCGGTGTGCGCATCGGAAGGCGGCGCGCCGAGGAAGGGCAGGTCGGCGCGCGGTGGGACGATGGCGTGGATGCGGGCGAGCTCGCGGCCGAGGCCCGCTGCCAGCGCATCGCCCTGCGCGGCGCGCACCAGGCGGTGGCCGGCGGCTATGCCTTCGACGCGCTGCATGACGAAGAAGGGCGCGCCGGTGACGCCGCGGTCCTCGCAGCAGAACAGCGGCGCCGGGACCGCGACGCCGGCGGCATGCGCGGCGCGCAGCAGCGCGTATTCCGCGGTGCGCGGCAGGGACACCGCCAGCACCGCGGCATTGTCCGTGCGCAGTACCCAGCGCTGCGCCGCGCTGTCCAGCGTGACGTCCAGCGCCCAGTTCTGCTGCACCGCGCCGCCCGAGAGCAGCCCCATGCCGGTGATGGCGACGGGCGCCCCGGCTGCGGCGCGCAGCCATTCGGTCAGGCGCGCGCGGGCGGCCTCATCCACGCCCGGCGCCCCACGAGAAGAAATCGCTGCCCTGGCGGCGGAGGAAGTTGGTCAGCACCATCCGGTGCACCTCACTCGCGCCATCCACCAGCCGCGCCTGGCGGGCGTAGCGGTACATCCACTCGACCGGCGTGTCCTTGGAGTAGCCGCGCGCGCCGAGCAGTTGCAGCGAGGTGTCCACCGCCTTGTGCAGCGCGTCGGCCACCACGACCTTGGCCATGGAGATTTCCTTCCGCGCGAGGCTGCCATTGTCCAGCAGCCAGGCGGCGCGCATGGTCAGCAGCCGGCCGATGTCGAGCTCCATCGCCGCCTGGCCGATCATCTGCTGCACGCTCTCCTTCTCGATCAGCTTGGCGCCGAAGGCCTTGCGGACCTCGATCCGCGCCATGGCGATCTCCAGCGCGCGGCGGCCCATGCCGGTCCAGCGCATGCAGTGCGTCAGCCGCGCCGGGCCGAGGCGGATCTGGGTGGCGCGGAGGCCGTCGCCGACCTTCATCAGCACGTTGTCGTCGGTGATCTCCAGACCGTCGAATTCCAGCTCGCAATGGCCGCCATGTTCCTCCGGCCCCATGATCGGGATGCGGCGGATGATGCGCCAGCCGGGCTGGTCGGCGTGGAACAGGAAGGCGGTCAGGCCGTTGCGGTCATCCTCGCCGGTGCGGGCCATCAGGATGAAGTGCTTCGCCGATTCCGCGCCGGTGATGTAGTGCTTGCGGCCGTAAATGCGCCAGCGGTCGCCGACGCGCTCGGCGCGCGTATAGGTCATGGAGGGATCGCTGCCGCAGCCATCGGGCTCGGTCATGGCGAAGGCGCTCTGGACCTTGCCGTCGATGATCGGCTGCAGCCAGCGTTCCTTCTGCGCCTCGGTTCCCACCATGTTCAGCAGGCGCATGTTGCCGTCGTCCGGCGCGGCGCCGTGGAAGACCACGGGGCCGAAGATGGAGCGGTTCATCTCCTCGTAGCAGGCGGCGAGGCAGACCATGTTCTGCCCGCCGCCGCCGCGTTCCTGTGGCATGTTCAGCGCCCAGAGGCCCTTCGCCTTCACCTCGGCGCGCAGCGTCTCCAGCAGCGGCTTCGCGATGTTCTCGTGCTCGTCGTAGCTCGCCGGGTCGGCTTCCAGCGGGATGATGCGTTCGTCGACATAGGCGCGGATGCGCAGGCGGAGTTCGTCGATCTCGGGCGACAGGGCGAAGTCCATCGATGCAGTCCTGTGTTTGAGCGATCGGATTCACGCCTTCGGTCGTGCCGACCTCCGGCGATGCGATCTACAGCGGGTTCACGGAATGGCCGCCATCCACCACCAGCGCCGCGCCGGTCATGTGCGCGCCGGCGGCGGAGGCAAGCAGCAGCAGCGGGCCGGTCAGGTCATCGGGCTGGCCGAGCCGGCGTTGCGGCACCCGCCGCACCACGGCCTGGCCGGCCTCGGAGGCGAAGAATTCGGTGTTGATCGGCGTCTCGACATAGCCTGGGCAGAGCGCGTTGACGCGGATGCCGTAGCGCGCGAGTTCCACCGCCATCTGCTTCGTCAGCTGCACCAGCCCGGCCTTCGATGCGGTGTAGCCGACCACGCCCTGCAGGATGCGCAGGCCGCCGATCGAGGCGATGTTGACGATGCTGCCGCCGCGCTTCGCCGCCACCAAGCGGCGCGCGCCCTCGGTCGCCACCAGGAAACAGCCGCGCAGGTTGACGTCCAGCACGCTGTCCCAATCCGCTTCCGTCTGCTGCAGCACGGGGCGGGAGACGGCGATGCCGGCATTGTTCACGATGATGTCGCAGGGCGCGCCGAAGGCGGCCTCCGCCGCATCGAAGGCGCGGGCGACCGCGGCGCCGTCCGTCACGTCCAGCGGGACGGCGGCGGCATGCGCGCCGAGTTCGGCGGCCAGCGCGTCCAGGGCCTCCGTCCGGCGTGCCGCGAGGACGACATTCGCGCCGGCGGCGTGCAGCACGCGGGCGAAATGCGCGCCGAGCGCGCCGGAGGCACCTGTGACGAGCGCGGTCGCGCCGCCGAGCGAGAAAAGCTGGGCCGGATCCATCATGGTGCGCCGCGTTTCCTCCCCGGTGGGTTGCGGGGCGGCAATTGACACCCGGCGGGGCGGCCCGGCAAGTCAGGCTGGATTGAGGTTCATCGCCGCGACGATCGGGGTCCAGCGGGCGATCTCCGCCTGCACCAGCGAAGCCGCGGCGGCGGGGGAGGGGTCGGGCCAGGTCTCGCAGCCCGCCGCGGCCAGGCGCTGCTGCACGGCCGGGTCGGCCAGCGCCTTCCGCGCCGCCTCGACCAGTGTGGCGACCACGTCCGGCGGCGTGCCCGGGCGGGCGAACAGCACCTGCCAGACCATCATGTCGTAGCCGGCGACACCGGCCTCGGCCAGGCTCGGCAGCCCGGGCGCGATGGCGGAGCGGGTGGCGGTGGAGACGCCAAGGCCGCGCAGCCGGCCATCCCGCATCAGCGGCAGGATCATGGTCGGGCTGTCGATCGTGAGCTGCACGCGGCCGGCGACCAGGTCCTGCACCGAAGCGGCGGCGGCCCGGTAGGGCACGATGGTGAAGGTGACGCCGGCGCGCTGGCGCAGCAATTCGCCGGCCATGTGGTTGCTGCCGCCGGTATTGGTGGCGCCGTAATTCGCCGCCTCCCCCTGCTGCTTCAGCCAGGCGAGCAGGCCGGCGACGTCCTGCGCCGGGACATCCGGGTTCACCGCCAGGATGAAGGGCTGCCGCGCAACCAGCGCGAGGGGGACGAACTCCGTAACCGGGTCATGCGGGAATTGCGGATAGAGCGACTTCATCACCGCGTGGTTGTTGGTTGCGATGAACAGCGTATGGCCATCCGCCGGCGCGCGCTGAAAGGCCAGTGCGCCGACCGTGCTGGCGGCGCCGACGATGTTTTCCGGCACCACCGGCCGGCCGAGCAGCGGGCCCATGGCATCGGCCAGGATGCGGCCGACGATGTCGGTGACGCCGGCGACGGCGACCGGGATCACCAGCCGGATCGGGCGGCTGGGGAAGCGGTCCTGCGCCAGGGCGGGCGCGGCCAGCAGGGGCGTGGCAAGCAGGGCGCGGCGTGTCGGCATGGTTGTTCATCCGGGCGGGCTTGCGGGGTTTGCAAGACGCGCGCCACCATCGCACCGAACCGAGGATTACGCGATGACGCCGATCACCCTGCAGGAACCCTTCCGCGCCGTCTTCTACGCGCCCTTCTACGCGGCGCTGGCGCGCGGCGATTATGCGGCGGAAGGCGTGGCGGTGACGCTGCGCACCGGCAGCGTGCCGGCCAATGCGAAGGATGCGGTGCTGGCGGGTGTCGCCGACCTCGCCTGGGGCGGGCCGATGCGCATCCTGCTGGCGCATGAGGCGGACGCGGCCAGCCCCCTGCGCAATTTCGGCGCGGTGGTGATGCGCGATCCCTTCTTCCTGGTCGGCCGCACGCCGCGGCCGGGCTTCGGGCTGGCGGATCTGGCGCCGCTGACTCTGGGAACGGTGTCCGAGGTGCCGACGCCCTGGTGGACCCTGCAGGAGGATGTCCGCCAGGCGGGGCTGGACCCGACGACGATCCGCCGCGTCACCGACCGCAGCATGGCGGAGAACCTGGCCGCGGTGCTGGATGGCAGCCTCGACGTGGCGCAGGTCTTCGAGCCCTTCGTGACGCTGGCCGAGGAGGCCGGCGCCACGGTGTGGCATTCGGCCGCCGGGCGCGGCGTGACCGGCTACACCACCTTCACCACCACCACGGCACTGCTGCAATCGAAGCGCACCGAGTTCAAGGCGATGCTGCGCGGCCTGGCGCGGACCTTGGCCTGGGTGGCGGCGAATACGCCGGAGGCGCTGGCGGAGTGCGTCGCGGCGTATTTCCCGGATCTGGAGCGGGCGACGCTGGTGCGCTGCTTCGCGCGCTACAAGGCGGTGGGGCTTTGGACCGCCGACCCCTTCTATCCGGAGGAGGCCTTCACCCGGCTGGAGACGGCGATGTTCACCGCCGGCGCCATCACGCGGAAGCCGGGCTTCGCGATGACTGCCGATAACGGCATCGTCTCGGAGGCCTTAGCGGAGCGCTGACAGCACCTCGGCTTCGACCGCCGCGAGCAGCCGCGCCGGAAAGTGGCGCGGGATGCGCTCGCCGATCAGCACGATGCGGCTGGTGCGGTCGGCGCCCGGCCACGCCTCCAGCCATTCCAGCGGATGCACCATGTGCTGGATGGCGTGCAGTACGGCGGGGCGATCCGGCTGCTCGGCCAGGGCGACCAGGCCCTTCAGCCGCAGCAGCCGCGCGCCGGCATGCTCGGCCAACCCCTGTAGCCAGAGCGTCAGCGCCAGCGCCGGGATCGGCGCTTCGCGCTCGATGACGATTGAGGCGATGCCCGCGGTGTGGCGCGCCGCCCAATCGGGCAGGTCCGCGGGTCGGGACGCCGGCGCGAAAAGCCAGTCGGGATCAGCCGCGCCATGCGTCACCTCGCGCATCGGCGCGGCCGGGTTCAGCGCGCGGATGGCCTCGGCCGGCGGCGCGGCGAGGTCCGGCTTGGTGACCAGGATGCGGTCGGCCAGCATCACCTGCCGCTGCGCCTCCGGGTGGCGCGCCAGCGTCGCCGCGCCATGCAGCGCATCGACCAGCGTGACCACGCTGCGCAGCGCATGCGTCGCGCCCAGTGCCTCATCCGTCATCAGCGCGTGCAGGATGGGCGCGGGGTCGGCGAGGCCGGAGGTCTCGATCAGCACGCGGGCGTAGCGCGGGACCTCCCCGGCCGCGCGCCGCCGCAGCAGGTCGAGCAGCGTCCTGGTCAGGTCGTCCCGCACCACGCAGCAGAGGCAGCCGGTGGAGGCGCTGACGAAGCTTTCATCACTGGCCGCGATGAGGTCGTGGTCGAGCGGGATCTCGCCATACTCGTTGACGATGACCGCGCTGTCGGCCCAGGCGGGGTCGTGCAGGATGCGGCGCAGCAGGGTCGACTTGCCGACGCCGAGGAAGCCGGTGACGACGGAGATCGGGATCATTCGGGCCGCGCCACCCGCAGCCGGCGCGCCTCGCCATCCCCGGCGCCGACCGCATTGCGCAGGGTACGCAGCAGGCCGAGCACGGAGGTGCAGGGGCGGCGCTGGCCAGGGCGTTCCAGCCACCAGCGCACCGGCAGGTCGTCCGCGGCGGCGGGCAGCACGCGCACCGCGGACCCGTCGGGCGCGGTGAGCGCAATGCCCGCGCCGGCCACCACCGGCCGCGCCGCGACCTCCCACAGCGCCAGGCTGTCGGCGATCAGGTCGCGCAGCTCGGGCGGCGTCATCGGGCCTACAGCGCGGCGCCGGCGCGGATCTCGGCCGGGATGCGGCGTGGCAGCCAGGTGCCGCCCTTGGCATCGCCCAGCCAGCGGTCGCCTTCCACCACCACCTTGCCGCGCAGGATGGTCATGCAGGGCCAGGCATCGACCTGGCGGCCCTCCCACGGGCTGTAGTCGGCCTCATGCATCGCCTCGGCCCGCACCGTCCGCTTCAGCGCGGGGTCGAGGATGCAGATATCGGCATCGGCGCCCGGGGCGATGGCGCCCTTGCGCGGATACAATCCCATCACCTGCGCCGCATTGGTCGAAACGGCATTGACGAATTGCCGCAGGGTGAAGCCGCGCTTGCCCACCATCTCCGAATACATCAGGGCGACGCGCGGCTCGACGCCGGAATTGCCGCCGGTGGTGTCGTCGATCCGGTTGCCCTGGGTCTTGACCGAGAGCGAGCAGCAGAGCTCATCCGTGGCGATGCAGCCGATGGTGCCGTCCATCGCGCCGCGCCACAGCTCGTCCTGGTCGGCCTGCGACTTCAGCGACGGGTAGGTGTGGTACATCTGGCCGTTCGGGCGCTTGTAGTCCTCCTGCGTGTACAGCATGTACTGGTGCAGGCTCTCCCCATAAATGGGCAGGTTCTTGCTGCGCGCCTCGCGGATCGCGCGGACGCCGTTGCCGGCGGAGACGTGCAGCATGTACAGCGCGGTGCCGGGCACGTGTTCGGCCAGTTTCAGCACGCGGCGGAAGGACAGGTCCTCCGACAGGGTGTTGTGGACTTCGGCCATGTTCTCGAAGCCGGCGCGGCCCTCGCGGAACAGCTTGGCGTACATGTGCATAACGATGTCGTTGTCCTCGGCGTGGATGACGCCGAGGCCGCCTTTCTGCGACAGCACCTGGAAGACCTCCCAGATGTCGCCGAAATCGACCATGCGCCCCTTGCGGCTGGGCGTGATGTCGGTGGTGAAGATCTTCACGCTCGCATGGCCGGCCTCGATCGCCTCGCCGAGCTGGCCGGGCAGGTCGGGACCGAGGTCGCCCTCGACCATGGTGTGCAACGCCCAATCGCAGGGGCAGCCATCACCGGTCCAGGCGGCGATGCGGTCCTCGATCGCGCTGTGCACGGTCTGGCCGTGCATCACCCGGGTGAAGTCGATGATGGTGGTGGTGCCGCCGAACAGCGCCGCCTTGCCGACCACCGAAGGCCCCTGGGTCAGCGTCGGCTCGCCGCTCGGCACCACCACGGGCCAGAGGCAATGGGTGTGCGGATCGATCCCGCCGGGCATGACGATCTTGCCGCTGGCATCGACCAGCCGGGCGCTCGCCGAAAGCGGGAAGGCGCCGCGCTCGGCCACCGCCACCACCTTGCCGCCGGCGATCGCCACGTCGGCCGGGCCGATGGCGTGCGGCGTGACCACGCAATCCCCGGTGATGACCAGATCGACCATGTTCCGTCCCCATCCCTCGCGTCGCCGGATGCTGCGACGCCACGGCTTGCGGGGCAAGGGCGGGATAGGGAGAATGGCGCATGGGACGGACGCTGTTCGACAAGATCTGGGATGCACATGTCGTTGCCGATCTCGGCGAGGGCTGGGCGCTGCTGCATATCGACCGGGTGCTGCTGCACGATTTGTCGGGCGCGCGGGCGCTGACCGAGGTCGCCGAGCGCGGCCATGCGCTGGCGCGGCCCGATCTGGTCTTCGCCACGCCGGACCATGCGGTCTCCACCGCGCCGGGACGCACCGGGGAGACTTTCGCCGGCGGCGCGCGCACTTTGGCGGGGCTGCGGAAGCGCGCGGCGGAAACCGGCATCCGGCTGTATGACCTGGGCCAGCCAGGCAACGGCATCGTCCATGTCATGGCGCCGGAACTCGCCATCGTGCTTCCTGGTGTCACGCTGGTCTGCGGCGACAGCCATACCTGCACCAATGGCGGCGTCGGCGCGCTGGCCTTCGGCATCGGCGCCAGCGAGCTGACGCATGTGCTGGCGACGCAGACGCTGATGCAGCGCCGGCCGCGCAACATGCGGATCCGGTTCGAGGGCACGCTGCCGCCGGGCGTCACCGCGAAGGACATGATCCTGCACGCCATCGGCCGCTTCGGCACCGCCGCCGGCACCGGCTTCGCGGTGGAATACGCCGGCAGCGCGGTGCGGGCGCTGCCGCTGGAGGCGCGGCTGACGCTCTGCAACCTTTCGATCGAGCTCGGCGCCAAGATGGGCCTGGTGGCGCCGGACGACACGACCTTCGAGTTCATCGCCGGCCGCGAATTCGCGCCGAAGGGCCGCGCCTGGGACGCCGCGCTGGCCGCTTGGCGCGCACTGCCGAGCGACCGGGACGCGCATTTCGACATCGCCCACCGGATCGAAGCCAGCGACATCGCGCCGCAGGTCACCTGGGGCACCAGCCCGGAACAGGTGGTCGCCGTCACCGCCGCGATCCCGCAGCCGCAGAGCGCCGGCGACCGCGCCGCGCTGAACTATATGGGGCTGGAGGCGGGGCGGCCCATCGCCGGCACGACGGTGGATTGGGTCTTCATCGGCTCCTGCACCAACTCGCGTCTCTCCGACCTGCGCGACGCCGCCGCGGTGCTGGGCGGGCGGCGCGTGGCGCCTGGTGTCACCGCCTGGGTGGTGCCGGGGTCGGAAAACGTGAAGCGCGCGGCCGAGGCGGAGGGGCTGCATCGCCGCTTCCTCGATGCCGGCTTCGATTGGCGGGAGCCGGGCTGCGCGCTGTGTGTCGCGGCGAATGGCGAAGCGGTTCCGCCAGGGGCGCGCTGCGTCTCCACCAGCAACCGCAACTTCGTCGGCCGCCAGGGCACCGGCGCGCGGACGCATCTGACGAGCCCCGCCATGGCCGCCGCCGCGGCGCTGGCGGGCGCCATCACCGATGTGCGGGGGCTGTGATGGATCGCTTCGAGACGGTCACCGGCCTCGCCGCGCCGCTGCTCTGGGCCAACATCGACACCGACATGATCATCCCGGTGCAGCGGCTGGTCGGCGCGACGCGGGACGGGCTGGGCCCGCACGGGTTCGAGCGCTTCCGCGGCCGGCCCGACTTCCCGCTCGACCAACCGCCCTTCCAGGGCGCGCCGATCCTGCTGGCGGGGGAGAATTTCGGCTGCGGCTCCTCGCGTGAGGGCGCGGTGTGGACGCTGCTCGGCATGGGCATACGCTGCGTCATCGCGCCGAGCTTCGGCGACATCTTCCACAACAACTGCTTCCAGAACGGGATGCTGCCGGTGCGGCTGCCCTTCGAGGTGATCGAGCGGATCGCCGCGGCGATGCAGGACAGCCCCGGCAATGCCCGCGTCACCGTCGACCTGGAACGCCAGGTGGTGGTCACGCCCTGGGGGGAGGCGGTGCCCTTCGCGGTGGATGCGCGGAAGCGCGCGGCGATGCTGAGCGGGCTGGATGAGATCGCGCAGACCTTGCAGCGCGCGGCGGAGATCGCCGCCTGGCAGGCGAAGGACCGCGCAGCGCGGGGCTGGGCCTGGGAGAGCGTGGCGCAGGGGTGATCTCCTCCCCCGCCTTGCGGGGGAGGGAGTCAGGTGATGCTGCGCCCCAGCTTCGCCGCGTAGCGCTCCGCGAAGCGCGGCACCACGGCGGGGTTGATGATCCGCGGCGGCAGCTCACCCCGCGCCGCATCGGCAAAGGCCAGCGCCGCGATCCGCGTGATGTTCGCCCGGCTCTCATGCGTCACGCCCGCGGTGTGCTGGGTGACGATCACGTTGATCATATGCAGCAGCGGGTGGTCCGGGTTCGGCGGCTCCTGCTCCCACACATCGAGCCCCGCGCCGCCGAGATGGCCATTCCGCAGCGCCGCGTGCAGCGCCGGCTCGTCATGGATGTTGCCGCGCGCCGTGGTGACGAAGATCGCGCCCTTGCGCATCTGCGCGAAGCTGTCGCCGTTCATCAGGCTGCGGCTTTCCGCCGACAGCGGCAGATGCAGGCTGACCACGTCGCTCTCGGCCAGCAGCTCCGGCATCTCCACCTTGCGGGCGCCGCGCGCCGCGATCGTCGCCGCATCCAGATAGGGGTCGCAGGCCAGCACCGGGCAGGAGAAGCCGAGCCGGACGATCTCCGCCACCCGCGTGCCGACATTGCCGATCCCGACCAGCCCGACCGTGCGGTGGCGCAGCTCCCGCCCCATCAGCGCGTTGCGATCCCTGGCCGTGCCGGCGCGCATCGCCGCGCTGGCTTCCGGCATCCGCTTCAGCAGCGCCAGCATCATGCCGACCGCGTGCTCCGCCACGCCCTCGGCATTGCCGCCGGCCTGGTTCACCAGCAGCACGCCGGCCGCGGTGCAGGCGGCCGGGTCCACCGGGTCGTAGCCGGCGCCGGTGCTGCCCACCATCAGCAGGCCGGGCAGTTGCGCCAGCAGCGCCGCGGTCACGTGGAAGGGCTTCGGCAGCTCGTCGCGTGAAGCCATGCAGTAATAGGCATCCACTCCGCGCAGCGCCGCCATCACCGCGTCCTCCGGCTGGTCGAGCGGGATGCGCATCACCTCCAGCTCCGGGTGCTGCGCCGCGGTGTCCAGGAAGGATTGGTGCGGGACGTGGGACAGGTAGCCGACCCGGAAGGCCATTTGCGCGTTTCCTCGAAGCGTTTGCGCCTTTCTATCGCGCGGTCCGCGCCGCGGAAAGCTGCGCACGCTGCCCGCGCAACCATCGCCGCCCTGGCGCGTTCCACCCGGCACCGTTCCGGATTCGCCGGAACCCACAAGGCCGAGGAACCGCCATGCGCACCCCCACCGCCGCCATCGCCTGCTGCCTTGCCCTGCTGGCTGCGCCTGCCCTGGCGCAGACCGGCCCGAGCACCGACACCTCGCCCGCTTCCACCGCCGCGGTGGCGGACGTCGCGCCACCCGCCCCGCGGCCGCGTGAGGCAGGCGCGCTGGTGCCGGCCCCGATCTGGCTCGACCGCAACGGCACCCTGGTCGAGACGCACCAGAACACCTATGCCGACCCGGACCGCATGGATGCCGGCAAGCCCTTCACCCCGATGCCCTGGGGCTCGATCGCCGGAACGGTACCGGGGATGAATGCCGGCTCGGCGGCGGGACCGATGCCGGTCGGCCGGCCCGCCAATACGCCGGCGCGCATGCAGGCCGGCACCATCCACCTCAGGCCCGCGCCGGGTGCGGTCGCGGTGGCCGCGCCGGGGATGGAAACCGGCGCCGGCTCCGCGCTCCGCCCGGCCGAGGCGACGGCGCCGAAATAGCCGCTCAGCCCAGGGCCCGGGCGAATTCCACCACCGCCCGGGCCGTCGCCGCCGGCTGTTCCGGCAGCAGGGCATGCCCTGCCTCGGCGATGACGGTCAGCGCCACCTCGCCGCCCAGCGCCTCCCGCAGCGTCGCCTCGGTCGGCACCGGCGCGATCGTGTCCGCGGCGGCCGCCACATAGAGCGTCCGGTGCCGCTCGGCGCAGCGGCGCCAGGCCTGGTCGGTCGCCGCCGTCGCCGCCCGCTGCATGCGGGCCACCGGCGGGTGCCAGCCGGTCAGCCAGACGCTGGCATCGTGCCCCGGCGCGAAATAGCCGCGCTGCAGATGCCCCAGCCGCTCCGCCGCGGTCAGCGCCGGGTCGAAGCTGCCGTCGATCGAAGCGCGCACCGTCGGGTCGAGGGCCTGGGTGATCGAGGCCGCAAGCAGCGCGACACCGCGGACCATGCCAGGCTGCGCCGCCGAGAGCGCCCGCGCCACCCAATTGCCGAAGGCGTGGCCGGCGACGATGGCGGGGCCGGCGCCCTCGGCCTCCAGCACCGCGGCCGCATCCGCCGCCAGGTCGTACAGCGTCAGGCCTTCCATCGGGCCCTGCGAGTCGCCGATCCCGCGCGGGTCCGGGCACAGCACGCGGAAGCCGGCCTCCGCGATCAGCGGCCCGACCGCGGCGAAATCCTCCGCCCCGCGGCCGAGCGAGGCGAGCAGCAGCACCGCCGGACCGGCGCCCGCCGCCAGGTAGCCGATGCGCGCCGGCCCGCGCGCCACGATCCGTTGTTCCATCCGCGTCTCCCCCGTTGCAACGGACTATCCCGCGCCGCCCCGGCACGCGCTAGGTTACGACAAAAGGGAGGACCCGACCGATGGACGGCGCCGCGCTGCCCGACCGCTTCGACCCCTGGCCCGCCGGCATCCAGCCCGCCGTGCCGATCGAGGGCTACACCAACACCTTCAGCCATACCCCGGCCCAGCCGGCGATCCGCCGGCCCGCCCTGCGGACCGAGGTGACCGGCCCGGTGGACCTGGCGCGCAAGCTGCCCTGCGGCGACGACAACCTGGCCGTCATCGCGCCGGGCCGGCTCGCCATGGGCCAGCTCATCCACATCGCCGGCCGCATCCTGGACGAGGACGCCCGGCCGGTGCGCGGCGCGGTGGTGGAGTTGTGGCAGGCCAATGCCGCCGGCCGCTACTTCCACTCGAACGACCAGCGCGACGCGCCGCTCGACCCGAATTTCATCGGCAATGGCCGCATCCGCACCGATGACGAAGGCCGCTACGGCTTCTTCACCATCCGGCCCGGCGCCTATCCGGTGCCGGCGCCCGGCGCCTGGTGGCGGCCGCCGCATGTGCATTTCTCCGTGCTCGGCCCGGCGACGCTGAACCGCCTGGTGACGCAGATGTACTTCCCCGGCGACCCGCTGAACCCGCTCGACCGGATTTTCATGTCGGTGCCCGATGCGGCGGCGCGGGACAGGCTGGTGGCGCAGCCGATCCCGCCCATCGAGGTCGGGCTCGGCTGGCTCGGCTACACCCATGACATCGTGCTGCGCGGCCGGGCCGCGACGCCGGAGCTGCCGTGATGCGCCGCCCCACCTCCGCCCACACCATCGGCCCCTTCTTCCCGCAGACCTTCTTCCGCCCCGGCGACAACGACCTGGCGCGGGTGACGCCCGATGCGGCGCCGACCGCGCGCGGCGAGCGCATCATCCTGCGCGGCACGGTGACGCGGGAGGGCGGCGTGCCCTGCGTCAACGCCATCCTGGAAGCCTGGCAGGCCGATGCCGCCGGCCGTTTCAACCACCCGGCGGACCCGGAGGCGGCACTGGCCGATCCGGATTTCCTCGGCTGGGGCCGGGCCTGGACGGATGCCGCGGGGCACTACGAGTTCCGCAGCGTCCTGCCGGGCGGCTTCGCGGAGGCGGCGGGGCGGCGCGCGCCGCATGTCGACATCGTGGTGATGGCCTCCGGCCTCATGCGCATGCTGGCGACGACGGTGTTCTTCGCCGATTTTGCCGCCGCCAATGCGGCCGACCCGGCGCTGTCCCTGGTGCCGCCGGCACGGCGGGCGCGGCTGGTGGCGCTGCCGGATGGGGAGGTGGACGGGCTGCGCGCCTTCCGCTTCGACCTGCGGCTGCGCGGCACGGCGGCGGAGGAGACGCCCTTCTTCGAGGAGTAGCCTCCCCCGCGTCTTTCCCCACAGCGGCGCGGAAACGAAAGCGCCCCGGCCTTGTTGTGACGCGGCAAAGCCGGAGGGGTCTAGTCGATGGATGCGCGAACGGAGATCGGAAAGTCGCGGCTGCTGCGGCGGACCCGCATCCGGGAAGGCTCGCCCTTTCCGCTGGGCGCCAACTGGGACGGGTTGGGGGTGAATTTCGCCCTGTTCTCCGCCCACGCCACGAAGGTCGAGCTGTGCCTGTTCGACGATGCCGGCGAGCGGGAGCTGGAACGGCTCGAACTGCCCGAATACACCGATGAGGTCTGGCACGGCTACCTGCCGGAAGCCCGCCCCGGCACGATCTACGGCTACCGCGTGCACGGGCCCTACGAGCCGGAGGCGGGGCACCGCTTCAACCCGAACAAGCTGCTGCTCGACCCCTATGCCCGCGCCATCGTCGGCGACCTGACCTGGGGGCCGGAGCTGTTCGGCTACAGGCTGGAGACCGGCGACGACCTGACCTTCGATACCCGCGACAGCGGCGATCACATGCCGCGCTGCCGGGTCATCGACCCGGCCTTCACCTGGGGCCGCGAACGCAGCCCGCAGGTCCCCTGGGAGCGCACCATCTTCTACGAGACCCATGTGAAGGGCTTCACCAGGCTGCATCCCGGCCTGCCGGAGGAGATGCGCGGCACCTATGACGGCCTCGCCTCGGCCGAGGTGATCGCCTACCTGCGCGGCCTCGGCGTCACCTCGGTCGAGCTGCTGCCGATCCACAGCTTCGTCAACGACAGCATGCTGCTGGACAAGGGGCTGACCAACTACTGGGGCTACAACACCATCAGCTTCTTCGCCCCGGCCCGGCGCTACGCCCGCAACCAGGCCTTCGCCTTCTCGGAATTCAAGGAGATGGTGGCGCGGCTGCACGACGCGAACCTCGAGGTCATCCTCGACGTCGTCTACAACCACACCGCCGAGGGCAACGAGAAGGGCCCGACCCTGTCGTTCAAGGGCATCGACAATGCCAGCTACTACCGGCTGCTGGACACGCCGCGCTACTACATCAACGACACCGGCACCGGGAACACGCTCAACCTGTCGCATCCCCGCGTGCTGCAGCTGGTGACCGACAGCCTGCGCTACTGGGCGACCGAGATGCGGGTCGATGGCTTCCGCTTCGACCTCGCCACCATCCTCGGCCGGGAGCCCTATGGCTTCGACGAGGGCGGCGGCTTCCTCGACACCTGCCGGCAGGATCCGGTGCTGTCGCGCGCCAAGCTGATCGCCGAGCCCTGGGATATCGGCCCCGGCGGCTACCAGGTCGGCGGCTTCCCGCCGGGCTGGGCGGAATGGAACGACCGCTTCCGCGACACCGTCCGCGCCTTCTGGAAGGGCGACGAGGGCCAGGCGGCGGAGCTTGCGTCGCGCCTGACGGCATCAGGCGACAAATTCAACCGCCGCGGCCGCAAGCCCTGGGCCAGCGTGAACTTCATCGCGGCGCATGACGGCTTCACGCTGAACGACCTCGTCTCCTACGACGAGAAGCACAACGCGGCCAACGGCGAGGACAACCGCGACGGCCATTCGCACAACCTGTCCTGGAACCACGGCGTCGAGGGTCCGACCGACGACCCGGAGATCCACGAACTGCGGGAACGCCAGAAGCGCAACATGCTGGCGACGCTGCTGCTGGCGCAGGGTACCCCGATGCTGCTGGCCGGCGACGAGTTCGGCCGCACCCAGCAGGGGAACAACAACACCTATTGCCAGGACAACGCGCTCAACTGGGTGGACTGGAACGGCATCGACGCGGCCGGGCAGGGGCTGGCCGCCTTCGCCCGCAAGCTGATCGCGCTGCGCCAGGGCTTCGCCGTGCTGCGCCGCGCCCGCTTCCTGACCGGCGCGCATGACGAGGTCGCCGGCGCCAAGGACGCCACCTGGCTCTGCCCCGACGGGTCGGAGATGGACCCGGAGCATTGGAGCGACCCCAATACGCGCTGCTTCGGCGTGCTGCTGGACGGAAGGGCCCAGGCGACCGGCATCCGCCGCCCGGCCGCCGACGCCACCCTGCTGCAGGTGCTGAACGCGCATCACGACGTGGTGGAGTTCGAGCTGCCGGAGCCGCCGGCCGGGCAGCGCTGGCTGCTGCTGGTCGATACCAACCGGCCGGAGCTGGAGGAGCCGGAGCCCTTCGAATTCGGCCACCCATACATGGTGACCGGCCGTTCGCTGCTGCTCTTCGTGCTGCGGCCGGAACGCGGCGGCGGGGCGATCCTGGCCGCGGCGCGGGCGGCGCTGCTGGCCGGTACCGCGCCGCCGCCCTTGCCGGGCGCCGAGACCTGATGCCGGCGGGGCGGCGTCAGCGCCGCCCCGCCGTTGCGCCGGCCGCATCCAGGGCGCGGCGCAATTCCTCCAGCGAGAAGGGCTTGCGCAGCAGCGGCAGGCCGGCGGCGGCCACCCGCTCCGGCGCGCCGCCATAGCCGCTGTAGAGCAGGATCGGCAGGCCCGGACGGTCCGCGCCGAGCTGCTTCGCCAGGTCCAGCCCATCCTGCCCGCCGGTCATGACGACGTCGGTCAGCACGAGGTCCACCGCCAGCCCCGCCGCCAGCGCCCGCAGCGCCGCCGGCCCGCTGGCGACGCGGGAGACGGCATGGCCGAGATGCCGCAGCGTCTCGCCGGTGAGTTCCGCCACCGCGTCGTCATCCTCCACCAGCAGCAGGCGCAGCGGTCCGGAGGCCTGGAGGTTCGCCGGCGGCGGGGGCGGCGGCGCGCCGGGCAGCGGCGTCGGCGCCGCGCGCGGCAGCAGCAGGGTGACGGTGGTGCCCTCGCCGAGCCGGCTGGCGACCCGCGCCGCGCCGCCGCTCTGCCGGGCGAAGCCATAGACCTGGGCCAGGCCGAGCCCGGTGCCCTGGCCGACATCCTTGGTCGAGAAGAAGGGCTCGAACACCCGCGCCAGCACCTCCGGCGGCATGCCCGTGCCGGAATCGCAGACCGCGAGCCGGACGAAGGCGCCGCCGAGCCGGTCCGGATCGGTCAGCGCGTCCAGCTCGACATTGCTGGCGCAGAGCCGCAGCAGCCCGCCGCGCGGCATGGCATCGCGCGCATTCACGCCGAGATTCAGCACCGCGAGTTCCAGCTCCCCCGGATCGACCCGCGCCCACCACAGCCCGGCGGCGGCGTCGATCTCGATGGTGATGTCACCGCGCAGCGCGCGCGACATCAACTCGCGCGTATCCTCCAGCCAGGCGCGAATATCCAGCGGCTCCGGCCGCAGCGCCTGGCGACGGGCGAAGCTCAGCAGCCGGCGGGTCAGGTCGGCGCCGCGATGCGCCGCCTGGTCCATCGCATCCAGCAGCCTGGCGCGCCGCGCCTCCGACGCCCCGCGCTTCAGCAGCGCGACGCCGTTGGTGATGACCGACAGCAGGTTGTTGAAGTCGTGCGCGACGCCGCCGGTGAGCTGCCCCAGCGCTTCCAGCTTCAGGGTCTGGAACAGCCGCGCCTGCGCCGCCTCGCGGGCGCGCGCCTCCTCCTCCACCTCGCGGCGCAGGGTGACGTTGCCCGCGGCGATCGCCAATTCGGCGCGCTTGCGGTCGGTGATGTCGATGGTCAGGCCGATCAGCCGCACCGGGTCGCCGTGGTCGTCGCAGACCAGCCGGCCGCGCGCCGCGAGCCAGCGTTCGCCGCGCTGCGGGTGCTCGATGCGGTATTCCACGCGGAAATCCGGGTCGCGGCGCAGCAGGCAGGCCTGCACGGCGGCTTCCGCCGCGGCGCGATCCGCCGGCAGCACGGCCTGCAGCCAGGCATCATGGCCGGTCGCGCCCTGCGTCGGGTCCAGCCCCTGCAACGCGACGTATTCCGGCGACCAGGTGACGCTGCCGGCCCGGATGTCCCAGTCCCAGGTCCCGGCGCCGGTATGGCGCTGCGCCAGGCGCAGCTGCTCCTCGTTGTCGCGCAGCGTCCGGGTCAGCGCCGTCAGCGCCGCCATGCCCTCCGCCACCCGGGCCTCGAGCGCCTGGTTGGCCGCCCGCAGCGCCGCGTTGCTTTCGGCCAGCGCCTCCGGCGTCACATCCGGCGGGCCACCTCCATCGGCATCCGGACGGGATGGCATACCCGGCCCTGGCTCATGCACGGCACGGGACCTGGTTCACGGCGGCATCTCGTCTGCGATGGCGCCTCAACGGGGCATCGCCCCCGGCGTTCGCCGCGATGACGCGATATCGTCCCACGATTCGGCAGCGGCAGCGGCGGATTGACAGCCCGCCGCTGCGCACCGCAGCCTTGGCCGGTCCAGGAAACCCGGCTGTCCCACGCAGGACCGGCCGCGCAACACCGATCCCCGCGGGAGGAAACCCATGCGCCTGCCACGCCGAACCCTGCTGCGCGCCGGCGGCGCGCTGCTCGCCGCGCCCGCCATCGCCCGCGCCTCCCTGCCGCAGGGGCTGGTGCGCGTGCTGGTCGGCTTCCCGCCCGGCGGCGGCACCGACGTGATGGGCCGCGTCATCGCCGAGACGCTGCGCAAGCGCGGGGCGCTGAAGAACGTCGTCATCGAGAACCGGGTCGGCGCCAGCGGCACCCTGGCCTGCGAGGCGCTGAAGCATGCGACGCCGGACGGCACGACGCTGCTCTTCGCCCCCAGCGCGTCCACCGTCCAGCCGGTGCTGACCTTCCGCAAGCTGCCCTGGGACCCGCGCACCGATTTCGCGCCGATCACCATGACCGGCATGGTGCAGACCTGCTGGGTGCTGTCGCCGAGCCTGCCTTTCTCGACCTTCCAGGACTACGTCGCCTGGGTGAAGGCGGACCAGCGGCGCGGCAGCTTCGGCAGCACCGCGCTCGGCTCCTCGACCCATTTCTTCGGCCTGCAGCTCGGCGGCGCCTTCGGGCTGGAGCTGGAGCCGGTGGGGTACCGCGGCGCGGCGCCGGTGATCGCCGACCTGGCGGCCGGGCACATCAAGGCGGGCTGCGGCGGCGTCTCCGACTTCCTGACCCACCACAAGGACGGCAAGCTGCGCATCGTGCTGACATCCGGCCCGAAGCGCGGCGCGACCACGCCGGACATCCCGACCATCGCCGATCTCGGCCACCCGGACCAGGCGAGCTTCGGCTTCTACGCCTTCTTCGCCCCCGCCGGCACGCCGGCGCCGGTGGTCGCGGCGCTGCGCGACGAGCTGGCGGCGGCGACGCTGGAGCCGGAGGTGAAGGCGCAGCTCATGACGATCGGGCTGGAGCCCGAGGTTTCCACCCCGGCCGAGCTCGGCCGCATCCTCGCCGAGGATATCGAGCGCTGGCGGCCGGTGGTGGAGAAAAGCGGCTTCAAGGTGGATTGAACCTCGAAGCAGATCGCCGGAAGGCAGACTTGCCTGAAGGCGTGACTCTGCTTTGCAAACAACGAGCTGGAGTGACGGGCCGAACCGATTCTTCGGCCCGTCACTCTAGCGCCACGGCTCGACCAGCACCTTGGCGTGGACCTCCGGGCTGGCCAGGTCGAGGAAGGCCTGGCGTACGCCGTCCAGCCCGACCCGGCCGGTGATCAGCGGCGCCACGTCGATCCGCCCGGCGCCGATATGGCCGAGCGTCGCGGCGAATTCCGCCGCGGTGTAGCCCAGCACGAATTGCACGCTGAGCTGCTTGAGGATGCCGAAAAAGGGCTCGAAGCGGTCGGCTTCCATGCAGACGCCGACGATGACGATGCGGGCACCGGCCGGCGCCTGCTCGAAGATCTGCGCCATGACGCCGGGCATGCCGACGCATTCGAAGACCACCGCGGGACGCCGCGCCGGCGACAGGCCGAGCAGCTGCGCGTAGCGGCCTGGATCGAACCCGGCCGGCGTGGCGGCCTGTTCGAGCGCCGCATAGGGCGAGGCGGCGGCGGGATCGATGACGATGTCGGCGCCCATCCGCGCCGCCAGCGCCCGCCGCGCCGGGGAGAAATCCGATGCGATGATCGGGCCGATGCCCTGCAGCTTCAGCGCGGCGATCACCGCCAGCCCGGTCGGGCCGCAGCCGATCACCAGCGCCACGTCGTCCGGCGTGCTGCGGGCGAAGGCCACCGCATGCACGCCGACCGCCATCGGCTCGACCAGCGCGGCATGGTCGGGGTCCATGCCGGCCGGCAGCGGCAGCAGCATGCGCTCGGCCAGCGGCAGGTATTCGGCGAAGGCGCCGGCGACGTCCGGGTTGTAGCCGACGCCCTGCACCTGCTGCCCGGCGATGGTCAGCGGCATGGAGGTGACGAGCGTCCCCGGCGCGAAGCGGCCCTCGGTGCCCGGGCCGTTGGCGACGACCTCGCCGACGAATTCATGGCCGAAGACGATGTCGCGGTCGGCGGCCATGCCGAAGCGGCCGCCGGAGCGCCGCGACAGCGCGGCGAAGGAGTCGGCGTATTTCGCCGCGTGCAGGTCGGAGCCGCAGATGCCGCAGGCGCGGGTGCGGACCAGCACCTGGCCTTCGCCGAGGACGGGATCGGGGATGGTGTCGACGACGAAGTCGCCCTGGCGGAAGACGGCGGCGCGCATGCTGGTTTCCTCCGGTTTTGCCAGGAGTAGGCCAGGATCGTCGCCGCGCACGCAAGACCCGCGGCTGAGCCCCGCACGTCCCACGCGGCGGACGCCGGACTCGGAAAAATAGAGGAGGGTCCAGGGAGGATACCTCCTCCCCGGCCTTACTTTTCCTCGCCGCCACTCAGCGCGGCAGGCTGCTGGTCCCCATCAGGAATTCGTCCACCGCGCGGGCGCATTGCCGGCCTTCGCGGATCGCCCAGACCACCAGCGACTGGCCGCGCCGCATGTCGCCGG
>JBMOJU010000176.1:0-10437 GCA_049315625.1 Paracraurococcus sp. | reverse complement strand
GGCGGCCTGGCCGCTGCCGCCAGGCTCTGCCGCGGCACTGCGTTCGCTGCTGGACGGCTGGGGGATGCTGGCGCGGGCCGGGTAGAAGGCGCTTCCGGCGGTCCCTGCCATCTGCTATTGCAGTTGCTGGGTTCGGGCGGCGCAAGACCGTCCGGCAGGAAGGGAGACCGTCCATGACCATCATCACCACATCCCGCCGTGCCGTGCTGGGTGCTGCCCTCGCGTCCCCCTTCGTGGCCGACCGCGCCGCGGCGCAGGGCGTGACCCTGCGCGCCGCCGACATCCACCCAGACGGCTACCCGACCATCGAGGGCGTGAAGCTGATGGGCAGGCTGGTCGAGGAGCGGACCGGCGGCCGCATCCGCATCCAGATGTTCCACTCCCGCCAGCTGGGCGATGAGAAGGACACGCTGGAGCAGACCCGCTTCGGCGTCATCGACTTCACCCGCGTCAACACCGCGCCGCTGAACAACCTGGTCCCCGCCACGCTGGTGGTCGGCCTGCCCTTCCTGTTCCGCGACAGCGCGCACATGCAGAATGTGATGGACGGGTCGATCGGCGAGGATATCGGCCGCGACACGGCTGCGCACGGCCTGGTCACGCTGGCCTACTACGACAGCGGCGCCCGCTGCTTCTACACCAAGCCCCGCGCGGTGCCGGAGCCCGAGGCGCTGAAGGGCCTGAAGGTCCGCGTGCAGCAGTCCGACATGTGGGTGGCGCTGATGCGCGCCTTCGGCGCCAATGCCACGCCACTCCCGTTCGGGGAGGTGTATTCCGCCATCCAGACCGGCGTGGTCGACGGTGCCGAGAACAACGTGCCGACCTTCTTCACCTCCCGCCACTTCGAGGTGGCGAAGTTCTACACGAAGACCGAGCACAGCCTATCGCCCGAGATCCTGGCGATGAGCAAGCGCAGCCACGACAAGCTGTCGAAGGCCGACCAGGAGATCATCCGCGTCGCGGCGAAGGAGAGCGTGCCGCATATGCGCAAGCTCTGGGCGGCGATGGAGGAGGAGGCGCTGGCCAAGGTGGTCGCCGGCGGCGCGCAGATCGTCGAGGCGAACAAGGCGGCCTATGCGAAGCTGACGCAGCCGGTCTACGACCAGTTCGTCAAGGACGCCAAGCTGAAGGCGCTGGTCGACCGCATCCGCGCCGCCTGACCGCGATGCGCGCCTTCGCCCGCGGGGTTTCCGCCGCACTCGACATCGTCGCGCGCGGCGCCATCGGCATCGCCGGCGTGGCGCTGGTGGCGATGGTGCTGATCGTCGCCTGGGGCGTCTTCGGCCGCTTCGTGCTGAACGACACGCCGGCCTGGGCCGAGGCCTCGGCGCTGCTGCTGCTGGCCTGGGTGATCCTGGGCGCCGCGGCGGCCGGGGTGCGGGAAGGCTTCCACATGGGGTTCGACACGCTGCGCGAGGTGCTGCCCGAGCCCGTGGCGCGGCTGTTCCGCGTGCTGTCGGACCTGGTGGTCACCATCTTCGGCGCCGCCATGGCCTGGTATGGGGGCGACCTGGCGCTGGAGGTCTGGAACGCGACCCTGCCGACGCTCGGGCTGCCGGGGACGGTGGAATACCTGCCGCTGGTGATGGGCGGCGTGCTGATCACGCTGTTCGGGCTGGAACGGCTGCTGGCGCATGCGGTGACCGGCCACGCGCCGGGCGGGATGCCGGACCACACGCTGCTGACCGACGCGTAGGAGTCGCTCGATGGAACTCACCGTCCTGCTCGGCAGCTTCACGCTGCTGCTGCTGATCGGCACGCCGGTCGCCTTCGCGCTGGGCGGCGCGACGCTCGTCGCCGTGTTCTGGATGGACCTGCCGCCGGTGGTGGTGTTCCAGCAGCTTTCCTCCGGCATGAATGTCTTCTCCATGCTGGCGATCCCCTTCTTCGTCTTCGCCGGCGACCTGATGCTGCGCGGCCAGATCGCCGACCGGCTGGTGGCGCTGGCCGCGGCGATGGTCGGCCACCTGCGCGGGGGCTTGGGCCAGGTCAACATCGTCGCCGCCACGCTGTTCGGCGGCGTCAGCGGCTCGGCGGTGGCGGATGCCAGCGCGGTCGGCGGGGTGATGATCCCGCAGATGAAGGCGCGCGGCTATGCGCCGGAATATGCCGTCAACATCACCGCCAATGCGGCGCTGATCGACCTGCTGATCCCGCCCAGCCACAACATGATCCTCTACGTCATCGCCGCCGGCGGGGCGATCAGCGTGGCGGATCTGTTCACCGCCGGCATCATCCCCGGGCTGGTGATGATGCTGACGCTGATGGTGGTGGCCTGGCTCGTCGCCATCCGCCGCGGCTACCCGCGGGAGACCTTCCCCGGCTGGCTCGCCTTCGCCCGGCTGGCTTTCGGCGCAATCCCCGGCCTGATGCTGATCGTCATCATCTTCGCCGGCGTGCGTAGCGGCATCTTCACCGCCACCGAAAGCGCCTGCGTCGCGGTGCTCTATGCGTTGCTGGTGACGGTGCTGGTCTATCGCAGCCTCGACTGGCGCGGCTTCCGCGAAGCGGTGGGCGGCGCGGTGCGGACGACGGGCATGGTCATGCTGATCATCGGCACGGCGACCGCCTTCGGCTGGCTGATGGCGCTGCTGCAGGTGCCGGCGCAGACGGTGGCCTTCATGCGCGGGATCACCGAGGACCCGATCCTGACCCTGCTGTTGATCAACGTCATCCTGCTGGTGCTCGGCACCTTCATGGACATGGCGCCGCTGATCATGATCGGCACGCCGATCTTCCTGCCGGTGGTCAAGGCGCTGGGGATGGACCCGGTGCAGTTCGGCATCGTGCTGATCGTCAATCTCGGCATCGGGCTGATCACCCCGCCGGTCGGGCCGGCGCTGTTCGTCGCCTGCGCGGTCGGCAAGGTGAGCATGTGGGACGCGACCCGGCACAGCGGGCCGTTCTACCTGGCGATGCTGATCGTGCTGGGGCTGGTCACCTACATCCCGGCGCTGAGCCTGTGGCTGCCGGGGGTGTTCCGGTAGGGCGGGGCGATCACGGCCCCGCCCGCCGCCGCAGCCACAGGAAGCCGAGGCTGCACACCACCAGCGCCAACGCGAAGGTCGCCAGCGCCGCGCCGATCCCGCCCCAGCCGGCGGCGACGCCGGAGATGGCCTGCAGCACCGCGGCGCCGCCGAAGAAGGCGATGTTGTTGGCCGACAGCGCCCGCCCGGTCTGTTCCGCCGGCACCGCGGCGCGGACCTGGGAGAAGACCAGGATCTGGAAGGAGATCACCAGGCCGAAGGCCACCATGATGGTCGCATCGAAAGTGACCGGCAGCACCGGCAACCCGAGCACCGTGGACAGCCAGCCGCCCGGCCCGCCCGCCACCAGCAGGAACACCAGGCCGGCGACGCCCAGATGGCTGCCGACCAGCAGCGCCACCGGCCGCCCGACCCAGCGTTGCACCACGCCGGCCAGCGCCGGGCCAGCGACAAGCGCCATCGCCACCAGCAGCAGCACGTTGCCGGCCTGCACGCGGGACAGGCCCTTGACCTCCATCAGCCAGGGTCCGCCCCAGAGGCCGCGGACGCCCAGCACCACGGCGAAGCTGGCGAAAGCCAGCACCATCAACGCCCGCAGCCGCGGCGCCCGGGCGATCGCCAGGATCTCCCGCGTATCCTGCCAGAGCGAGCGCTGCCCCTGGCGCACCGGCGGGTCCGGCCGCACCGTGGCGACGACGGCGATGAAGGCGATGAGCGCCAGCCCGCCCGAGGCCCAGAAGCCGGCCCGCCAGCCCTGCGATTCCACCAGCAGCGCCAGCGGGCTCGCGCTGAGCAGCATGCCGCAATTGCCGAAGGCCTGGATGATGCCGGACCAGAGCGCGAAGCGATGGCCATCCATGGCGCGGGCGGCATAGGTCATCGGGCACATCAGGGCGCCGGCACAGCCCACGCCGAGGACGCATTGCGCCACCAGCATCCCGAGCGGACCGCCCGCCAGCGCCGCGATGACGCAGCCGACGCCGCCGATCGACATCAGCACCAGGGTGGTGCGGCGCACCCCCCAGCGGTCCAGCCCGACGCCGACCGGGACCATGGCGAGAGCGAAGGCCGCCGGGAAGGCGCCGGTCAGCGCCGCCAGCGCCTCCGGCGTCAGGCCAAGGTCGCGCGAGAGGACATCGGCGGCCATCGCCGGCAGGGTGCGGACGGCGTTGGAAAAGACATGGCCGAGGGTGAGCGCCAGGATCGGCAACTCGGGGCCGCGGAAGCGGGGCACGGTTCCTCCGGTGGTTTTTCTTGGTGGGTAAGGGGAACAGCCCCACCCCGGTTGACCGCATGCATGCACCCCCCCGCAAAGCGGCGGAGGGACAGGATGGGGGTGGTACGGTGGTGGGGGCGGCGCGCCCCTAGTTCCGGAACATCTTCCCCGGATTCAGGATCCCCTTCGGATCCAGGCTCGCCTTGATCCCCCGCATCACCGCCAGCGCCTCGGCGCCATGCTCGGCCTCCAGGAACTCCCGCTTGCCGAGGCCGACGCCATGCTCGCCCGAGCACGTCCCGCCCAGCGCCAGGCCGCGCGCAACGATCTTGCGGTCCAGCTCCCAGGCGCGCTCCAGCCCGGTCGGGTCGTTCGGATCAAACAGGATGATCTGGTGGAAATTGCCGTCCCCCACATGCCCGACGATGCAGGTGGTGAAGCCGGAGGCCACCGCATCCGCCTTGGCGCCGAGGATCGCCTCCGCCAGCTTGCTGATGGGGACGCAGACATCGGTGGTGATGCCGCGATAGCCGGGGATCAACGCGATGCCGGCCCAGTAGGCGTCGTGCCGTGCCTGCCAGAGCTTCGTGCGCGTCTCGGTATCGGTTGCCCAGGAGAAGCCCTCGCCGCCGAAATCGGTGGCGATCGCCTCCACCGCCTCGGCCTGCTCCTTCACCGCTGCCTGGGTGCCGTGGAATTCCAGGAACAGCGTCGGCGTCGCGCGCAGGCCTTCCAGCTTCGAGTATTTGATGCAGGCTTCCATCTGGTCGGCATCGATCAGCTCGATCCGCGCCACCGGGATGCCGGACTGCATGGTGGCGATGGTGGTGTTCACCGCCGATTCCAGGTCGGGGAACTGGCAGACCGCGGAGGACATCGCCTCCGGGATGCCGTGCAGCCGCAGCCGCACCCGGGTGATAACGCCGAGCGTGCCCTCCGAGCCGATGAAGAGGCGCGTGAGGTCGTAGCCATTCGCGCCCTTGCGGGCCCGGCCGCCGGTCTGGATGACGCGGCCATCGGCCAGCACGACTTCCAACCCCAGCACGTTCTCCCGGATCGTGCCGTAGCGCACCGCATTGGTGCCCGATGCCCGCGTCGCGCACATGCCGCCGATGGTGCAGACGCTGCCCGGGTCGACCGGGAAGAACATCCCCTGGTCGCGCAGGTAGTCGTTGAGCTGCTGGCGGGTGACGCCCGGCTCGATCAGGCAGTCCATGTCCTCGGGATTGACCTCGAGGATCGCCGTCATGCGGGAGAGGTCGAGCGAGATGCCCCGGCGCACCGGGTTGACATGACCTTCCAGGCTGGTCCCGGCGCCGAAGGCGACAACGGGGACCTCGTGCCGGTGGCAGAGGGCGAGGATCTGGCTGACCTCCTCGGTCGTCTCCACGAAGGCGACGGCATCCGGCAGGGTCGGGGTCGATTGGTCCTCGCCGCGGCTGTGCTGCTCGCGGATCGCCTGGGCGGTGGAGAGCCGGTCACCGAGGAATTCACGGAGTGCGGCGATGACGGCGTCGACGGGGCGCGGGGCGATGGTGTTCACGGTGTTTCCTCCACCCTGCTCAATGGGCAGGTGAGACAGTGTGGGCCGCCGCCGCCGGCGGTGAAGAGCGACAGCGCGGGATCGAGCACGGTCAGCCCCTCGGCCCGCAGCGCCGTGTTGAGGTCGCGGCTTTCGGCCGCGGATATAACCCGATCCCCGCCGACGGACAGCAGGTTGCAGCCCAGCTGCATCATTGCGCGGTAGGGAACGGGGATGCTGCGGATGCCCCGGTCCTTCAGCCAGGCAACGAAATCGTGCGGCAGCACATCCAGGCAGGCCACCGCCAGGCCGGGCGCCGCCAGGCAGAACAGCACGTCGAGATGCAGGAAATGCTCGTCGAAGGGCTCGATGCGCACCTCCCAGCCCTCGGCGCGCAGCCAGACGGCGAGCTGCTCCGCCCCCGCCGCGTCGGTCCGGCCGCCGCTGGCGCCGATGACGGCAAGGCCGGGGCGGAGGATGTGGACATCGCCGCCCTCCAGCGTCCCGGCGGAGGATTTGCGCCAGAAGGCGCTGCCATGGGCCGCGTGCCAGTCGAGCAGCGGGGCGTATTCGCCGCGCCGCTGTGGCCGTTCCAGCTGACACAGGACGGGGCCGCGATGGGTGACCACCACGCTGTCGCGGGTATACGCCATGTAGGGCAAATGCGGCTCGGGCGGCAGGTGGTGCACCCGGGCCCCGCCCTGCTCCAGCGCCGAAACCAGTTCCCGGTGCTGCGCCTGCAACCCTTGCAGGTCGGGCTGGTTCCCGCCGGCCAGCGTCCGCCGGGCGATGGCGTTGGTCGGGATCCAGCGGTAGTGGTCGGGCGCGCAAACCAGCACGTCGGTCAGACGGCCTGTTTCGGAGGCGACGGTCCAGGGGGGCGGCATGGCGGTCAGCCGGGCGCCTCCCCGAAGAACGCCAGCAATTGCGCGGTCACCCAGTCCGGCCGTTCCTCCGGGATCCAGTGGCCGCAGCCCTCGGCGATGCCGCCGCGGACATCCTCGGCGACGCGCCGCCAGGAGTCGATCGCCCCCATTCCCCGCCCGCGCCCCAGCGGGCCGCCATAACACAGCACCGGCATGCGCAGCCTGCCGTCGCGCGCCAGCATCGCCTCATTGTCGAGGATGTCCTGCTGCATGGCGCGGTAGTAGGCGAACCCGGCCGTCATCGCGCCGGGCTGGCTATAGGCGCGGATATAGTCCTGCTGCGCCGCCTCCGGCACGCAATCCGGCCGGCCGCCGAAGGTGCGGTAGAAGAAGCGGAGGTAGATGTCCTCCCGCCCCGCGGTCAGCGCCTCGGCCAGCCCGTCCTCCCCATGGAAGCCGTGGTGCCAGCGGCCGGCATGGAAGACCGGGGAGCCATCGCCGGGCACCGGGGCGTCGAAGATCGCCATGCGCTTCACGGCGTCGCGGTGCTGCGCGGCGAGCGAGAAGGCGGTCGGCCCGCCCCAGTCGTGGCCGACCAGGAAGAAGCTCTGCTCGCCCAGCACCTCCGTCATCAGCCGCCAGACATCGTTCGCCACGGTCCGCTTGTCGTAGCCGCCGGCGGGGCGGGCGCTGTCGCCGAGGCCGCGCAGGTCCGGCGCCACCACCCGGTAGCGGGCGGCGAGGCCGGGGATGATCGCCTCCCACATCCGCCAGCTCTGCGGCCAGCCATGCAGCAGCAGCACGGCCGGGCCCGCGCCGGCGGTCACGTAGTGGAGCCGGACCTCGCCGAGATCGGCCTCCGCGTGCTGGATCGGCATCGGGGTCAATCCGCCAGCACGAAGCCGTCGTAGCCCTTGGCCGCCACCTCGTCGCACTTCCGGCGATAGGCGGCGACGCCGGCGACATAGGGCATGAAGACGCGCGGCTTGCCGGGGATGTTGGCGCCGACATACCAGGAATTCGCCCGCGGATAGAGCGTGCGGTCCGCCACCTGGTTGACGTGTTCGACCCAGGCGGATTGCGCATCCTCGGTCGGGGCGATGGTGGCCAGCCCCTTGGCGCGCAGATGCGCCAGGCAGTCGGCGATCCAGTCCACGTGCTGCTCGATGGAATGGATCATCTGGCTTTTCACCCCCGGGCTGCCGGGGCCGGTCACCATGAACAAATTGGGGAAGCCGGCGACCATCAGGCCGAGATAGGTCAGCGGCCCGCCCTCCCAGACCGCCGCCAAGGCCTCGCCGTCCGGGCCGCGGATGTCGATCTCCCGCAGCGCGCCGGTCATGGCGTCGAATCCAGTGGCGAAGGCCAGGCTGTCGACACGGTATTCCGTGCCGCCGGCCAGCCGCACCCCGTTCGGGGTGATCCCCTCGATCGGGTCGCTGCGGACATCGACCAGCGTGACGTTGTCGCGGTTGTAGGTCTCGTAATAGCCGGTATCGAGGCAGAGCCGCTTCGCGCCGATCGGGTGGTCGTTCGGCAGCAGCAGCGCGGCGGTACGGGGATCCTTGACGATGCCGCGGATCTTGCCGCGGACGAACTCCGCCGCCGTCTCGTTGGCGCGCTCATCGACCAGGAAGTCGTTGTAGCAGTTGAGCAGCGGGATGGTGCCGCCGCGCGCCCACATCGCCTCGTAATTCGCCAGCCGCTCGGGCTCGGGCACGGCGAGGGCCGATTGCGTCGGGATCGGCACGCCGGAGACGCCGAAGGCGGTCTGCCGCGCATCGACCACGCGCTCGGCGTAGCGGGCGCGGTGGTCGGCCTCCGTCGCCGCGTCCATCGGCGCGTTGCGGGCCGGCAGGCTGAAATTCGCGGTCCGCTGAAACACGTACAGGTGCTTCGCCTGGGCGGCGATGCGCGGGATCATCTGGATGGCGGTCGACCCGGTGCCGATGACGCCCACGGTCTGCCCGGTGAAATCCACGCCCTCCGCCGGCCAGAGGCCGGTGTGGTACCACTTCCCCTGGAAATCCCCGATCCCCTTGAAGTCGGGCACCCGCGGGGTGGAAAGGTTGCCGGTCGCCATGATGACGGTGCGCGCCCGGATCACCTCCCCCGCCTTGGTGGTCAGGGTCCAGAGCCGCGCCGCCGCGTCGAACCGCGCCGTGGCGATGCGGGTATTGAGCTGGATGTCGCGGCGCAGGTCGAACTTGTCGGCGACGTGGTTGATGTACTCCAGGATCACCGGCTGGGTGGCGTAGCGCTCCGGCCAGTGCCACTCGTTCTGCAGGTCTTCGGAGAAGGAATAGGAATACTCCAGGCTCTCGATGTCGCAGCGGGCACCGGGATAGTGGTTCCAGAACCAGGTGCCGCCGATGCCGCTGCCGGCCTCGTAGCCGCGCGCCGTCATGCCGAGCTGCCGCAGCTTGTGCAGGGCGTAGAGCCCACCGAGGCCGACACCGACGACGGCGACGTCGAGGGGCGCCGACCCGGGGTCGGGCGTGGCGGCGGTCTGGGCCATGGCTGGTTTCCTTCCGGACGTTTCCGGGAAACCTCACCACGGATCGCCGGCGCCGTCACGCCGCGGCGCGTCAGGCGATGACATCCGCCTGCTCGCCGCCTTCCCAATGGCCGCCGAGCTGGGCGAGCGCGTCCTCGAAGGCGGACTCGGCCGCCGGGAAGGGGCCGACCACCGGCGTCAGCGCCTCCCCCGCCACGGTGAAGCGCATCCAGGCCCAATTCCCCAGGGTGGGCTCCCAGCAGACCCCGATGCGGGCATAGCGGCGGAGGCGCAGGCCGGGTTCGTCCGGGTCGTCGCGCTCGATCACCAGGGTGCGGAGATGCATGGGCGGGGGCCCTCCTTGCCGTCGCGGTCAGCCTGCCCCAGCCCAGGCCGCCGCCGGATGACACTCCCGCGACGCGGGCCCGGCGGGAAAGCCGCCCGGCGCCGGTTTCGGCCCCCGCCGTTCTGGTCTAGCCTTTGCCGGCAAACACCCGTTGGGGGGAAACCGAGATGCCGAACAAGGTCAAGGAAGCGTGGAAGGCCGGCCGCGCCGTCGTCAACGGGTGGCTCGCCATCCCCAACGCCTTCAGCGCCGAGATGTACGCGCAATGCGGCTGGGACAGCGTCACCGTCGACATGCAGCACGGCGTGCAGGACTACCTGTCCTGCGTCGCCTGCTTCCAGGGTATCCAGCCCTCCGGCGTCACGCCCATGGTCCGCGTGCCGTGGAATGAGCCGGGCATCGTCGGCAAGGTGCTGGATGCTGGCGCCCAGGGCGTCATCTGCCCGATGATCAACACGCCCGAGGAAGCCCGCGCCCTGGTGCAGTACTCCAAGTACCCGCCGGCCGGCACGCGCTCCAACGGCCCGATCCGCGCCGGTGTTTACGGGGAGGCCGGCGGCTACCAGAAGACCGCCAACGACACCATCCTGGTCATCCCGATGATCGAGACCAAGACGGCGATCGAGAACATCGAGGCGATCCTCGACGTCCCCGGCATCGACGGGATCTATGTCGGTCCCTCCGACCTGTCGTTCTCCTATGGCCTCGAGCCGAAGCTCGACGTCGAGGACCCCTTCATCCTCGGCATCTATGAGAAGCTGCTGACCGAGACCGCCAAGCGCGGCATCGCCGCCGGCCTGCACAATGGCAGCCCGGCCTATGCCAACCGCATGATCAAGATGGACTTCAAGCTGGTGACGATCAGCAACGAAGTCGGCCTGATGGTCAACGCGGCCAAGGCGGCGGTGAAGGAAGCGCGCGGCTGAACCCGGCCGCCGGCGCGCCCCAGCGTGGGCGCGCCGGACCGGCGCATTGCGGCGCCGTAGCATTATCGCCCGTTCCG
>JBMOJU010000587.1:0-2345 GCA_049315625.1 Paracraurococcus sp. | reverse complement strand
CCAGCGTTGTCCACAACATAGACATCGTTGCCGAGGCCACCGACTAGGCTGTCGGCGCCTGCGCCGCCCAGCAACTGGTCGTCGCCGTAGCCTCCATCCAGTGTGTCGGCACCGGCGGCGCCATCCATCGTGTCCTGGCCGCCATTGCCGAGCAGGTAGTTCGCCGCGCTATTGCCCAGCAGATCGTCATTGCCTGCGCCGCCCCAGGCATCCTCGACTTGGGTCGTCGTCGCCACAGTCAACCCCGCGGTCAGCGCACTGACGACATTCGAGCTGTCGCTGGTCAGCGTCACCTCGGCGCCGCGGCCAAGATCGGTGACCAGCTGCTGATAGACGCTGTCATAGCCACCGGCGACGCAGAAGATCGGAATGATGTTGGCCGCCTCGATCGCCGCGCGCACCTGGGCGATGAAGGGATAATCCTCGCCGGTACTGGGCGGGGTGCCATCCAGCACGCCGTCGCCATTGTTCGGCGTGGCAATGCCAGCGGCGGGGCCATCCCCGGCATTGTGGAACGGCGCATCGGTGAACGGCACGACGAAGCGGGCGGCATTGGACCGGTAGCCGACATCCCCGCTGTGCAGCGCGAGCTGCATCAGCGCCTCGATCTGCGCCTCCGGCCCATCGGCGCCGTTGTTAGCGACCATTGCGGTATAGGCCGCTATCAGCGCCATGGTATCGGCGGCAAGGCTGAGGGACTGCTGGTAGACCCAGTCGCCGGCGCCACCAAAGGCACCGATCGGCTTGTCGCGGAAGGTGGAGACGCCGAACTCGCTATTCGGCTGTACCGCCTGCAGAGCAGCAACGATCTGCGGCACCAGGCCGCGCACCGTAATGATGTCGTCGGCGAAGGAGCCGGTGAGGTCCTGCAGGAACTGCACGTCAAGTGGCGCGGCGCTATTGCCGCCGATGCCGAGGCTGCACCTCTGCCCGGCGACCACGCTTGCGGTCGTGCCCGAGAGATCGATATGGCTGTCGCCCGCCGCCTCGCTGGCATCGATCGTATCATGGCCGAGGAAGTCCTCGATCTTCGCGCTGCCACCCTTCAGCACGTAGCGGTCATCGCCGCTGCCGCCGGAAAGGATGTCGAATCCGTCGCCCGAGACCAGCACGTCGGTCCCGTCGCCACCCAACTCGGTATCGTCGCCCGCGCCGCCGTCAAGCGTATCGTCGCCGCTGTTGCCACTCAACTCATTGGCCGCGGCATTGCCGCCGAGTGCATGGCCGGAGCCGAGCAGCTGCACCGCCTCGATGTAGTCCGCCAGGGTCCAGTCGGTGCTGACCACGACGGTGTCAAAGCCGCCACCGGCATCCTCGTTCACCACGTCACCGGGATCGGTGACGTAATAGGTATCGTCGCCCCCGCCGCCGACCATGCTGTCGGGCCCGCCGCCGCCGACCAGGGTATCGTTGCCGAGGCCGCCTTCGAGCGAATCCGCACCGCTGCCGCCGGTCAGGCTGTTATCGCCCGCATTGCCCACGCCGTGGTGCGCGGTGCCGGTCAGCACCAGCGCTTCAACATTGTCCGCCAGGGCGGTGTCGATGCTGGCAATAATCGTATCGATGCCACCGCCGACGGCCTCCGCCACCGTGTCGCCGGCATCGGCCACCATGTAGGTGTCGTTACCAGCTCCACCCAGCATGCTGTCAGCACCGCCCGCGCCATCCAGCGTATCGTCGCCGGCGCCGCCGGTCAGGGAATTGTCGCCAGTATTGCCGGTGCCGTGATGCGCCGTGCCGGCCAGCACCAATGCTTCGACCCCGTCGCCGAGGATGTAGTCGACGCTGGCCGTGACCGTATCTGTGCCGCCGCCCGGCAGTTCCACAACCACATCGGCAGCGCTGTCCACCGCATAGGCATCATCGCCGGCGCCGCCCGCCATGCTGTCGGCGCCAGTACCGCCATCCAGGCTGTCCGCCGCGTTGCCGCCCAGCAGCGTATCGTCACCGCCGGCGCCGGCGAGGGTATCGCCGAGATCATTGCCGGTGATGGTATTGACCTGGGCGCTGCCGGTCCCACGCCGGGCGGTGCCGGTCATCACCAGCGCCTCAATCTCGGCAGAGAGGGTGTAGTCGGACGCAGCCAACACCGTGTCGCTGCCGCCGCCGGCAGCCTCTGCGACAACGTCGCCGGTCGCGTCCACCAGATAGGTATCGTCGCCGGCCCCACCCACCATGCTGTCGAGGCCGCTGCCGCCATCGAGGCTGTCATTGCCACCCTCGCCGTTCAGCGTATCGGCGCCGGAGAGCCCCTCCAGCGTGTCCGCATCGCCACCGCCGGTCAGTGCATTGGCGCGACCATTGCCTACGCCATGATGCGCAGTGCCGGTCAACGCCAGCGCCTC
>JBMOJU010000175.1:0-10473 GCA_049315625.1 Paracraurococcus sp. | reverse complement strand
CTAGCGCCGGCGCCGCTTCACGCCGCCAACGGACGGTGATAAGGCCCGTACTGGAATGTTCCCAGGACGGGTCCGATGCGGCTGATCCTTGCGCTCGCAGCGGTCCTCCTGGCAGGCCCGGCCATGGCGCAATCCGACCGGCAGCAGGCCGTTGCCTGGTGCATGGGACGAGGCGGCACGGTCGAAACCATGATCGCCGGCTGCAGCTGGCTGATCCGCTCCGAACCGGCGACGCCGGACGAGCGCGCCGCCGCGCTGCTCGTGCGGAGCACCGCATTGTGGTCACTGAACGATCGGGATGCTGCCATCGCCGATATGTCGGAGGCCATTCGGCTCGACCCGACGAATGTCAAAGCGGTGATCAGCCGCGGCAATGCCCGCTTGGTGCTGGGCGATTTGGGCGGCGCCATCGCCGATCACTCCGAGGCCATCCGACTCGACCCAAAGGCGGACGAGGCTTTCTCGGGACGCGGCATGGCCCGCAGCAAGCGGGGCGACCAGGCCGGCGCCTTCGCCGACCTGAACGAGGCGATCCGCCTCAACCCCAAGCGCAGCGACGCCCTCCTCATCCGCGGCACACTCCGCGCCAGCCAGGGCGACCGGGACGGCGGCATCGCCGACTATTCCGAGGCCATCCGCCTGGGCCCGATGCGCGCCGATGCCCACATGGCCCGCGGCGTGACCCGCAACAGGCAGGGCGACCATACCGGTGCCATCGCCGACCTGTCCGCGGCGATCCGTCTCGACCCGCGCCTGGTCGACGCCTACATCGCCCGCGGCGTTGCCCGCAGCGATATGGGTGATCTCGCGGGCGCCACCGCCGACTTCGCCGAGGCCACCTACCTCGATAATTGGAACGCCGCGGCGTTTGCGCATCGCGGCAACGGGCGACGGGCGCAGGGCGACCTGCCGGCCGCCCTGACCGATTACGATACGGCGCTGCGGATCGAACCGCGCCAGCCGATCGCACTGGCTGATCGCTGCGTCCTCCGCCGCCGGCTGGACCAGCGTGGACCGGCGAAGGCCGATTGCGATGCTGCCATCGCCGCCGCCCCGCCAATGGTCGCCTGGCCCTACGCTGCCCGCGCCGGGGTGGCGCTGCTGGATGGCAGGAACGGCGCGGCCATGCCCGATCTGGCCGAGGCGTTGCGGCGCGATCCGGAAAGCCGGCACGCCCTCGCGCTTCGCGCCATCCTGCGCCAGCGGCGGGGCGATGCCAGCGGTAGCGCCGCCGACGCCGCCGCCGCGCGGCGGCTCAACCCGCGCGTCGGGGCCGAGATCAACGCGATTTTCGGCGAGGCGCTCGTGTTGCGCTGAGCCGCGGCCGGCGACCGGCCAGCTGCGGCAGGACCCTGCCGGGACCCGCCACCCCGCGCCGGTTGCCCGCCATCGCCTGACGTGAAGCCGCAGCGACGCCGCGCACGTCTGGCGCGCTTTCGCCCTCCGCGCCGGATTTCGTGGCCTGTCCTTCGCGTAATGTCACTGAAATGACTGCGTTTCCCGTGTGCCACAGCGGCCGCGTCCCGGCAGAAGCCCTCCGCGAGTATACGATCAGGAGGGCTATGGATGGCCGGAACCAGGACCCGCGCCGGGCTGGGTGTCGCACTGGCGACGCTGGCGCTCGCGGCAGCGACGCCAGCCCACGCCCAGGACGCCGCCCGGATGGAGGCGATCGAGCGGCAGATCCGCGCCCTGCAGGGCGAGCTGGGCCGCATGCGCCAGGACATGAAGGCGCGCGAGACCGAGACCCGCGCCGCCAAGCAGGAGGCCACGCAGGCCCGCTCCGAAGCCCAGGCGGCGCAGCGCCGGCTGGACACCACCCCGCCGCCGGCGCGGGTGGCCGAGGTGCCGCCGGCCGAGCAGGTCCGGCTCGGCTTCCCCAATGGCCGGCCGACCATCTCCTCCGGCGACGGCCGCTACCAGGCCTTCCTCGGCGGCCAGTTCCAGTGGGATGTGGGCGGCGCGCTGCAGGGCAGCGACCGCCCGGCGGGGGCGCCGCGGCTCGACAGCTTCGGGCAGAATTTGCGCCGCGGCCGGCTGACGGTCGGCTTCAAGGTCGACGACTTCCAGCTCAACATCACGCCGGATTTCGGCGGCTCCCCGGACGGCTCGCCCACCCTGTACGAGGCGAACCTGAACTGGTCGCCGATCAAGCCGCTGACGCTCTCGCTCGGCTACTTCAAGCCGTATTACGGGCTCGCGGATTCCATGAGCTCGAACGACTTCCTGTTCCTGGAACGGCCGAGCATCGTCGAGATCGCCCGCAACATCGCCGGCGGCGACGGCCGCGCCTCGGTCGGCGGCCGCTGGGCGGCCAACCGCTGGTTCGTCGCCGGCTACCTTACCGGCGACAGCTACGGCTCCAACAGCACGCAATCGACCAGCGGCCAGACCGGCGGCGTGCTGCGCGTCGCCGGGCGGCCCTATGCCGATCCGGACCTCGACGTGCATCTGGGCTTCAGCGGCTCCGCCGCCTTCGACCTGAAGCGGAACGCCAGCGGCCAGAGCCTGCAGCTGCGCGACCGGCCGGAGTTGCGGATCGACCAGACCCGGCTGATCGACACCGGCGCCCTGCCGGCCGACAGCGCGCAGAGCTGGGGGCCGGAATTCGGCCTGCGCTGGCGCAACTTCATGCTGCAGGGCGAATACGTGCACATCGGGGTGAGCCAGGCGCAGGCCGCCCGCACGCAGCGGCCGGACCTGAATTTCGAGGGCGGCTATGTCGAGGCGAGCTGGGTGATCACCGGGGAGCCGCGGCGCTACAGCACCTCCTCCGCCGCCTTCGGCCGGCCCAACCCGGCGCATCCCTTCAGCTTCGAGGGCGGCGGCTGGGGCGCCTGGGAGGCGATGGCGCGGTACAGCGTCACCGACCTGAACGACAAGGTGACGCGCGGCCGGGCGCAGTCGCTGACCGGCGGCGTCTATGGCGGGCGGCAGGAGGTGGTGGGGATGGGCCTGTCCTGGTACCCGAACACCCTGCTGCGTTTCATGCTGAACTGGGACATCGTCAACGTGGACCGGCTGAACCCGGCCGGCACCACGCAGATCGGCCAGCGCTTCCACCAGGTGGCGCTGCGGACGCAGCTGGCCTTCTGAGCGAAGGCCAGCCGCGGGACGCGGTCAGGCCATGATGGCCCATTGCGCGTGGTTGAGCTGGACGCCGGCGCCGGCATAGTCCAGCTCGATGAAGGCGGCGCCGTCGGCATCGGCGATGCGGTACAGGTGGCGGCCCTCGGCGATGTCGTGGTCGAGGGTGATGCCGGCGCCGGCACCGAAGCCCTTCAGCCAGAGGAAGTCGTGGTCCGGCGTCCAGGCCTTCCCGGCGCCGTGGAAGTCGGTGACGGTTTCGTAGCGGCCGTCGACGGCATCGGTGATCTCGCCCTTGACCAGGATGAAGCCGTTGAGGCCGCCCTCGCCGCCGGTGACGATGCCGAGGCCGGGGCCGAAGGTGACGGCGTCCTTGCCGCTGCCGCCGAGGACGGTGTCGTGCCCGGCGCCCAGATGGACGCTGCCGCCGCCGGCGCCCATGCGGATGAGGGTGTCGCCGTCGCCGGCGGTGTAACTGTGGGAGACGGCGTCAGCGGTGAAGTCGATGGTGGTGACGGCGGGCGGCGCGACGGGCTGCCCGACCGCGAAGGTGACATCGGCCATCTGGTGCGTGGTGCCGTCGGCCATGCGCACGCTGCCGACCGCGAGCACCAGGTTGCCGTGGTCCAGCGCCGGCGTCGCGTCGTGCTGGAGGTTGATGCCGACGATCCCGAGCTCGGCGAGGGTGTTCAACTCGCCCGGCTTGGCAACGCCGTCGCCATCGGCATCCACCCAGATCCGCAGCGTGGCGAATGCCGGATCGGCGGCATCCAGGACGCCGTCGTGATTGGCGTCGAGCCCGCCGAGCGTGGCGAAGGCGTCCGGCCCGTCGCCCGGCGGTGCCTGGATCGGCACCGGGTTCCCCAGCGCATCCAGCGTCACCAGCATCCCGGTCCCCGCCGCCATCCAGCCGCTGACCGCAGCGGGGTGGCCCGCATTCCAGGCGAAATGCGCGCCGCTATCGGCCAACGCCGTGGTGTGGACGCCGTCTCCCGCCAGGTCGATCAGGAGCGGATCGCCCGCGGCGAACAGATGCGTCAATCGCCAGACGAGCGTATCCGCCGCGGCCTCAACCCGGACCAGCGCGCTGGCCGCATTGATCTGGGTGATCTTGGCGACGTTGTAGGCGATGATCGTGGCCTCCTCGGCCACGACGGCAGCCTGGTCGGCGGCATAGGCGGTCCAGGCGGCCACCTTCGCCACGGCGAACACCGGGTAGAGCCACCACGGACAACTGGCCGCGGCGGCGCTGGCGGCTTGCGCCGCGGTGAGTGCCGCCGCCGCCGTCGCTTTCAGGCCGGCAAGGGTGCTGGCTGCCGCGGCATCCCAGGTGTTCTTTTCCGTGATGAGCGGGGTGACTTCGGAGGCGATACGGGTGCTGACGTCGTTGTTGTAAAACACGGTCGCCATGAGGATTCCTCCACGCCCTTTTCGAGGTCAAACCGGTTTTCCGGAGACCCAGGGCAGCGGAAGATTAGGAAATAGTGATTCAATCTTCAATGTAAATTAGAAGTCCGTTATGCCCGCCATGCGTGTGCCGGCAGGACGCCCCGGCGCCGCCTACAGCGTGGCCCGCATCGCATCGCGGCGCTCGGCGTGACGCATGGGCCCGGTCGAGGCCCCGCCCCGCTCCAGCAGCGCCAGCCCGCCCACCAGCAGCACCCCCGCCCCGCAGGCTCCCCAGAAGGCCAGCATCGGCGGCACCCGCCCCGGCGCCAGCGCGTCGCTCAGCAGCAGGGCGACCAGGGCGGTGATCAGCACCAGTGCGGTCGCGATCAGGCCGCAGGCGATGCGTTGCATGGTGGTCCTGTCCTCTGCCGGTCCGGCCCGGGCAAGGCGCCCGTCTGCCCCTTTCAACACCCGCCAGCGGGCGCGAAGGCGGAAAGGGTGGGGCGATTCTGTGGCACGGCCCCGGCCGCGCGGGGCGCCACCCGCGCGGGCTGTAACTTTTCAGCGATAGACGATGCTTCTATTCATCCGTAGCGCGATGCCCCGACGGCGCCCCCGCCGTAACTGCTGGAGGGACATCGATGCGGACATTCGTTCTGGCGGCGCTCGGCGCCGGCGCCCTCGGCGCCACCGCCCAGGCCCAGACCACGGCGGCCGGGACGCCGGTCTTCGCCGTGCGCAGCGGCCGCCCGGTGGTGACGCTGGCCGACGGCAACTTCACCATCCAGCCCATCGCCCGCTTCGATCTCGATTTCGGCGGGTTCTGGGACCAGCCGCGCTATCCCGGCAACAAGCCGCCGCAGTTCCTCGACAGCGACCGCGCCGGCGTGCCGGCCAACGGCATCAATGTCCGCCGCGGCCGGGTCGGCCTGCAGGGCACCTACCTGAAGGACTTCACCTACACCTTCACCTGGGAATTGGCGCCTGGCCCGGGCAAGCAGTTCGACCCGCAGAAGAACAGCAAGATCTTCGAATTGCAGACCGCCTATACAGGCCTCGGCTGGGGCACGCTGCGGGTCGGCGGCTTCACCCTGAACCACACGCTGGAATTCGCCACCTCCTCCTTCGAGACGCTGCTGCTCGAACGCCCGGCGATCGTCAACATCGCCACCTCGCTCGCCTCGGGTGACACCCGCCTGGCCGGCGGGCTGGAGGCCAAGGGCGATCGCTGGTTCGCCGCCGGCTATGCGACGGGCGGCGTGCTCTCCACCCTGAACGACGCCAACCAGCGCGGCCTGGTCGGCCGCGCCGTCGGCCTGGCGGTGAACGAGTCCGACTACACGCTGGCCATCGGCTTCAACGCCGCGGCGCAGTTCCATCCCGGCACCAGCCCCGGCCCGCAATCGGTGCGGCTGCGCGACTACCCCGAGCTGCGGCTGGAGCCGACCCGGCTGCTGGATTCGGCGACGATCAAGGCCGGCTCCGGCTACGCCTTCGGCCCGGAAATCTCCGGCAAGGCCGGCCCGGTGCTGCTGACCGGCGAGTATCAGCGCGTCGAGATCGACGCCAATGCCGGCGCGCCGAACCGGTCGTTCGAGGGCTGGTACGCCACCGCCTCCACCCCGCTCTGGGGCGAGGGCCGGCGCTGGGATGGCGCCCGCGCCGTCTGGACCCGGCCGCGCGTCCAGGACTTGAACCCCGAGGGCAACACCTGGGGCTGGGCCGAGGCGGTGGTGCGCTACAGCAGCGCGACGCTGAACGACCATGGCGTCCGCGGCGGCCGCCAGGGCGTCACCTCGGTCGGCCTGAACTACTACCCGACCAGCCGGCTGCGCGCCTCGGCCCAGTACAGCAACGGCACGGTGCGGCTGGACGGGCCGGACCGCGCCTTCCAGGCCTTTGCGATGCGGCTTTCGTTCAACTGGTGAGACGGCGGCTGCCGCCGGTGCGGGCAGCCGCGCCGGCGCGCCGCCCGGGTTTGCGGCAGACGCCGTCCGGGCGGCTGCAACGCCGCGCCGCGGGCGGATTGCGTACCCGCGAGGGATGCGGGAGGTTGCCGACACGAATTGCCCCTGCCGGAGCCCCTGCCCCATGCGCCTGCTCGCCGCCCTAGCCCTCGCCGCCGGCCTCGCCGCCCCGGCCGCGGCGCAGACCATCACCGTCGGCGCCGCCGGCTCCACCCAGCCGCCGCTGAAATGCGGCGTCGACGGCACCTTCGCGCCGCATGCCTTCCCGACCATGGGCGGCGGGGTGCAGGGATTCCAGATCGACCTGTTCGACGCGGTCGGCAAGAAGATGGGCCGCCCGGTGGAGATCACCTCGGCCAGCTTCTCCGGCCTGATCCCCGCGCTGAACGCCGGGCGCTACGACTTCCTCTGCGCGCCGACCACGGTGACGCCGGAGCGCGCGGCGAACCTGCTGTTCACCGAAGGCTATCTGTGGACCGAGCTGCAATTCGGCATCAAGCGCGGCACCCCGCCGATCAAGTCCGAGGAGGATCTGCGCGGCAAGGCGATCAGCGTGAACAAGGGCACGCCCTATGAGCAATGGGTGACCCGCAACGCGGAACGCCTGGGCCTGACCCTGCTCGCCTTCGACAGCCAGGCGGATGCGGCGCAGGCGGTGATCCAGGGGCGGGCCTATGCCAACCTCTCGGGCAACACGGTCATCAAGTACTCGGCCAGCCGCACCCCGCAGTACATCGCCGACTGGACCCTGCCCGGCACCCGCTTCCACTGGGCGACGCCGTTCCGCCAGGACAGCGCGGCGGCGCGGAACGAGATGGAGAAGGTGATCGAGTGCCTGAAGAAGGACGGCACCATCGCCGGCCTGTCGAAGAAGTGGTTCGGCGCCGACCCGAAGGAGGATGATGCCGAGCGCGTCGTGTTCCCCGGCTTCGGCCCGCCCGGCCTGCCCGGCTACGACGAAACCCCCAACACCGCGGCCTGCGGTTGATGCCCCGCCTGTCCCCTCCCCCGCCCGGGGTCCCCGCGAAGCTTGCTTCGTGGGGTGGCGTGGCGGGGGAGGGTTAGGGTGGGGGTGGACGGTCTGGCGGGAGCGGATAGGGACGCCGGGATGAACCATCCAACCCCCACCCCGACCCTCCCCCGTGCCGGGGGCGGGCAACCGATCGTCGAGGCGCGCGGCATCCACAAGCATTTCGGCAAGCTGCACGTGCTGCGCGGCGTCGACCTGGTGGTGGCGGAACGCGAGCTGGTCTTCGTCATCGGCCCGTCAGGCTCGGGCAAGTCGACCCTGCTGCGCTGCATCAACCGGCTGGAGGAACCTTCCTCCGGCGCCATCACGGTGGACGGCATCGACATGCTCGACCGCCGCACCGACATCAACCGGGCGCGCCAGCGGATCGGGATGGTGTTCCAGTCCTTCAACCTCTACCCGCACATGACGGCGCTGGGGAATGTCGCCCTCGCCCTGCGCAAGGTGCTCGGCCTGGGCCGGGCGGAAGCCGCGACGCGCGCCCGCGCCGCGCTCGACCGCGTGCACCTGGCCGATCGGGCCGACCATTTCCCCGGCCAGCTTTCCGGCGGCCAGCAGCAGCGTGTGGCGATCGCCCGCGCCATCGCGCTGGAGCCGCGCGTCATGCTGTTCGATGAGCCGACCAGCGCGCTCGACCCCGAACTCGTCGGCGGCGTGCTGCAGGCGATGCGGGAGCTGCGGGAGGATGGCATGACCATGGTGGTGGTCAGCCACGAGATGGGCTTCGCCCGCGCCGCCGCCGACCGGGTGGTGTTCATGGCGGATGGGCTGATCGTCGAGCAGGGGCCGCCGGCCGCGCTGTTCGGCGACCCGCAGCACGAACGCACCCGCGCCTTCATCGGCCAGATCGAGCGCCACTGATGCCTTCAGGTGGCGCTGTCCTGGCAGGTCTTCGGCGGCCGGGTGAAGGCAATCCAGGCGCGGCCGGTGCTGAGGCAGCCGAGCTCCCACTTGCCCTCGAACACCTTGCCGTCGACCCGCAGCCGGCCCTGGCCATGTGGGCCGTTGAGGAACCAGCCGCCCTCATAGACCAGGCCGGCGCCGGGGATGCTGAAGCGGCCGCCGGTGAAGCGGTCCTCGCGGTACTCGCCCTCCTCCTGGACCTGCAGCTTGCCGGCCTCGTAGTGCGACAGCCGGCCGCGGCCTTCCGCCTTGCCGCGGCGGAGCGCGCCCTCGTAGATCATCTGCTTCTCCTCGCCACGCTCCCGCCAGGTGGTGACGGCCCGGCCCTCGCCCTCCGCCGGGCCGTCCGGGCAGGGGCCGGTCCAGCTGCCGGTCATGCCCTCGGCCGCGGCGGAAATGCCGCCGACCCAGATCCAGCAGCCGCCGGCGCCATCGGCGATGAAGCCGTCGCGGCCGCCGGGGATGGCGCGTTCGGCCTCCGGCGGCGGCGGCGCGGCGGCGCCGAGCAGCAGGGCAAGCAGGACCAGGGCGGGGCGGGCGGCAGGCATCATCGCGGGACAATCCGTTTCAGCTTCGCCCAGGTCTGCACCCGCAGCGGGGCCCGGGGCAAGCGCCACGTTGCAGGGCGGGCGGCATGAGCAACTGGGACCGCTTCCTCAACTCCTTCTTTAACGCCAAGGTTGCCTGGGACTACCTGCCGAAGATCGCCGACGGCTTCGTGTTGACGGTGATCCTGGCGCTCTGCGTCATCGCCACCGGGCTGGCCGCCGGGCTGGTACTGGCCGTGCTGCGGGCCTTCGGCATCCGGCCGCTGAACTGGCTGATCATCTTCACGGTCGACCTGTTCCGCGCGCTGCCGCCGCTGGTGATCATCGCGCTGCTGTATTTCGGCCTGCCGGCGGCAGGCGTCTCGCTCTCCGGCTTCGTCGCCACCTGGCTGGCGCTGTCGGGCGTGCTGATGGCGTTCTCGGAGGAGATCTTCTGGGCCGGCATCACCGCCACGCCGAAGGGGCAGTGGGAGGCAGCGCGCTCCACCGGGCTCGGCTTCCTGCCGACGCTCGGCTGGGTGGTGCTGCCGCAGGCGGTGCGCATGGTGATCCCGCCGCTGACCAACCGCACCATCGCCATCACCAAGGGCACCGCGCTGGGATCGGTGGTGGCGGTGTCCGAGATTTTGGGCGCGGCGCAGGCCGGCGTTTCCTTCTCCTTCAACCCGACACCGCTGACCCTGGGGGCGGCGGCCTATGTGGTGCTGTTCGTGCCGGTGGTGATCCTCGGCCGCTGGATCGAGACGAGGTTCGCGTGGAAACGGTAGGAAAGAACCGGGGAGAAGGTATTCTCCCCGGGCCCCTCATCTATTTCTCTGAGTCTGCCTGCGGGGGGTGCGCATGACGCTCGACGACTTCCTCCTCGCCTTCTTCTCGCTGGAGATCCTGGAACAGGCCTGGCCGATCCTCTGGCAGGGCTTCCGGATGACCCTGCTGCTGTCGGTCATCGTCATCCCGCTCGGCCTCATCGGCGGCACCATCCTGGCGCTGCTGTCGACCGTGCGGCACCCGCTGGTGCGCTGGCCGCTGATGGCCTGGGTCGACCTGTTCCGCGCCCTGCCCCCGCTGGTGCTGCTGATCTTCGTCTATGCCGGCCTGCCCTTCGCCGGCATCGAGGTCTCCGCCATCGGCTCCGTCGCCATCGGCTTCTTCCTCAACACCGGGGCCTATTACGGGGAGATCCTCCGCGCCGGCATCGAGAGCGTCCCGCGCGGCCAGCAGGAAGCCGCACGCTCCACCGGCCTGACCCGCTGGCAGACCATGGCCTACATCGTGCTGCCGCAGGCGGTGCGGAACGTCCTGCCGGACCTGATCAGCAACACGCTGGAGGTGGTGAAGCTCACCTCCATCGCCTCCGTCGTCGCCCTGCCCGAATTGCTGTTCCAAGCCCGCCAGGCGCAGAGCGTGACCTACAACGCGACGCCGATCATGGCGGCCGCGGTGATCTATTTCCTGCTGCTCTGGCCGGTGGTGCGGCTGCTCAGCCGGCTGGAGAACCGGCAGCTGGCGGGGCAGCGGTAGCGTCTGCGGTCAGGGCGATGCCGCCCTA
>JBMOJU010000586.1:0-2353 GCA_049315625.1 Paracraurococcus sp. | reverse complement strand
TGGCCAAGGGGTCTGCCGGGTTCGCGAAGGCGTCGGCATCATCAAGGGGTGGCAATCCGAGGCCGCCCGGCGCCGGCGGACAATGCGGCGTCGCTGCCAGGATGAACGCACGCGCCGCTTCCAGCCGCGTCGCCTTACGCAGTTCGGGGATCTGCTTCTTGAGCTGTTCGCGCGCCAGCTTGCCGCCCTCGCTTGAGGTCTGCTCCGCCTCGATGGCCTCTGCCGCCATCAGGCGCTGGATGCGTTGGATCGCCTTCTCCAGTCCGTTGGCGTCCGGCGCCACGGCAAGGATGGCATTGCGGTAGGTCCGCATGGTCTCGGCGCCTGGCGTGTCGTCCGTATAGGCGACGACCGACTTTGCGATGTCCTCGCTCTCGCAGAGCGCGAGTTGCAGTTCCGGGCGCTCGGGCACGGCCTTGGCGTTGGGCGGCCAGGCGAGCAGCTTGGCGAAGGCGCCCTGGAAGGATTTCTGGACTTCAGTCTTTAGGCGGTCGAGTGCATCGGGGCGCGGCACTTGCCCCATCCGCTCCTCGATCTGCTTCAGGATGTTGGGCTCGTAGCGGAACTGCCAGGCATTGGCGCTGCCGCTCATCGGGTACAGGTGCCAGCACGCTCCGGCGAGGCGATCGAGCGCGTGCGACGGTTCGTCGCCGCCATCCTCTGGCCGCAGCACAGCAAGGGTCAGGTCGGCAGGATCGAGGCCGCTATTGGCTTCGAGCGGGAGGCTTTCGAGCAGTAGTGCGGATGCGACCCGGCGGTGGTGGCCCCAACTGCCGCTATCGAGGTCACCTGCGTGGCCCTCCACATCGGCGGCGACGGCAGCCCGGAATTTCTCGCGGCCCAACCGTTCAAGGAGGTCGTCCTGGATGAGGGGGCTGGACCAATTGATCTCGCCGGCGGTGATGATGTCGGGATCGCGGGTGGGGTCGTCCCACACGCCGCGGACCATCCTCGCGAACAGGCGGAGCGTGCCGCGGGAGAGGTTGTAGTCCGGCAGGACGCGGAGGCGCTCTTCGGCCGTCTTGATCAGGCGTGGATGGAGCGGATAGCAAGCGCGGAGGCGCTCGGCGTATTTCGGCGAGCGCGCTTCCTCCGGCACCAGGGTTGGGTGGTCCTGAGCCACGCGCTGGTAAAGGGCATGATGGTCGGCCGAGGCCTTTGCTGCGAAAGCAGGGTCCACCGTGTCGAACAGGCGCCGAATGATAACCTGGGCGGTCTCGTTGCCGATCGGCTCGATCACGGTGGCCTGACGGCCGGTCTGCTGCTCCAGCACGCGCGCGAGGTGCTGCAGGCGTGCTGCGCCCTGAGCGTTGGCCGGCTGGTCCTTGGGGTCCGTGATGACCAGCACGGTCTGCTTCCGGGTGGCGATGGCCGTCATCAACGTGCGGAGGAAGCCAATCAGGTTGCCAATTTCCTGCTCGGTCAGCTTGTCCATGTGCAGGACGAGCTCGTCGAGGAGGATCAGGGTCGGCTCGTTGGGGAGCCAGGATTCAACGGTCTGCTCGTCTGGTGAGGCAGCGGCGCTGTTGGTGGGACCGAGGGCGTTCAGGGCGCTTGGGCCGCCCAGCTGGAAGGCGAGCTCGGCCGCCAGGCTCTTTGCCTCCAGGTCGCCATGCCGGGCGAAGACCGGATAGCCTGCGCCTTCGGCGTCGATGCCACAGATGCGGACGGAAGGCGGGCGGCCGGCGGGAGGGAGGAGGTCAGTGCCTTTGGTCGGGTCGCCCATCACCTTCGCCAGGTGCCAGAGCGTCATGAGCGCGTGGGTTTTGCCGCCCCCAAACCCGGTCGACAGGCGCAGAATTGCCCCGGCCTCGGTGCTCGACGCGAGTCGGCCAAAGACGTCGCGGCAGAGCTTCGACAAGGCTGCGGTGGGGTGAGTATTCTTGAAGAATTGGTCAGAGTCGCGGTAAATCAGCGGGCCATCGTTGCGGATCAGCTTACCAAAACTGGCCGCGAAGATGGCGTCATCCAACTCGCCCTGCAAAACATCATCGCGCGGCTTGCTGCCCCCCTTGACTCCCATGACCTTCAAATCCCCCGTGCCGGTTGTAGTACTAGTTCGCCAGGATGCCACTTTCCCGTTGGGCCTACGTCGCACGCCCTCGATAAGTAACATACCGGAGGCAGCTATCAGCGGTCGAGATCGCGGATAACGAAATAAAGGCCTAGCATATCTGCGCTCTGGTTTCGCTTGCAGATCCCCAGCACGATGACCCGGGACGCCATCCGCAAGCGTAGATCACGCTGGAGCGCGCGGGACGATCGCTAGCCGCTGCCGGACCTGCTCATAAATTTGGATGGCTCCTGGCATTGCCAGGGTCACCGCCAAGCCGAAGGGGATGGTTTGAAGGGC
>JBMOJU010000585.1:0-2353 GCA_049315625.1 Paracraurococcus sp. | reverse complement strand
GCCGTTCGGGCAGCAGGACGCTGGCCTCGGCGACGTAGGACGCGCCGGCGGCCAGCACCCCGGCACGCGCGACATTCGCCAGCACCACGTCGTCGCCATTGCCGAGCACGGTATCGGTGGACAGCACCACCCGGTCGGACCAACCGGTGATGTCGGTGTCCACACCGCCAAGATTGCTCACGGTCCAGCCGAAAGTGGCCAGGCTGCCGCCTCGTGCCGTGGCGGGAACCACGATGGCGGTCGGCGCCAGGTCGGCATAGAGCGATAGCGCGGCGGTCACCTCCAGCGCGGCGAGGTTGTCGCCTTCATTGGTCTCGATGATGGCGTTCAGCCCGGCGGGCGTCTGGTCGGCGGTGACCGTCACGGCGAGCCGCCCGGCGCCGGCGGCGCCCTGCGGCAGCGTCAGGCTGGCGGCACGGCCGCGCTCCGCGCCCGGGGCCAGCGCGCCGAGCCCGGCGGCATCGCCGATGGCCGCGTCGTACAGCACCGCGCCGGTGTCGAGATTGACCACCCGGACCCGGTCCTGCCAGGCCACCGGCGTCGCCGCATTGCCGTCGTTGCGGGTCTCCCAGGCGATGGCGAGCGGTCCGCCGCTGTGCACATCGTCCGTGGTGACGCGCAGGTTCACCACCCGCAGTTCGGGCGCCGAGGCGAGCGTGACGGCGGCGGCGTTGTTCGCCTCGGCGGTGCCGGCGGCATTCGCCTCGAACACCGCGTTGCCGAAGTCGGCCTCGACCGTGAAGACGAAGCGGCCGGTGCTGGAGCTGCCGCCGGGCCAGCTGACCACCAGGCTGCGCGCCTCCGTGCCGCCCGCTATCAAGCCGGAAAGGGCCAAATTGCCGCTGTAAACGATGGTGTTGGTGATCTCGTTGCGGATGATGAGCCGCTCGGCCGCGCTGGCGGCCGCCAACGTGCCGTCATTGCGGGTCGTCCAGAAGACCGTGACGTCATCGCCTTCCCGCCAACCCGCCGGCGGGCTGACCCCCAACCCGGCGATGGCCAGGTCGGCATAGGGCGCGAGGGCTGCCGTTACGATCGTTGTCGCGCTGTTGTTGGTCTCTGCCGTGCCGCCGGCGCCCTGCTCCTCAATGGCGTTTGCGACATCGGCGGTGATGGTCACCACCAGTTCCCCGGCGCCACGATTGCCGTCCGGCAAGGTCACCGTGAGGCTGCGCGGCAGCCCATTCGCCGCCGCCAGGTTCGCAGGCGCTGCGACCAGCGTATTGACCAGGATCTCGTTGGTGTCGGCGCGGCGGATCAGCACGCGGTCCTGCCAGCCAGCGCCGGTCTCACGCGTGCCGGCATTGGCATCGGTCCAGGCGATGGTGATGGCACCGCCGCTGCGGATGCCGCCGGCGGCAGTCACCTGGAGGTCCTGCACCTGCAGGTCGGGGCCCGGGACGCCTTCCAGATCCGTCAGCCGGATCGGCGTCTGAACCGGGTTGGGCACCACGGTGAAGGTAAAGGTATCGGTGCCGTCGCGGCTCTCCGGCCGCCCTTCGACCAGCAGGGTGTAGGTGCCGGCGTAGCGCAGGACGGTCGTGTCCCGGTCGGTGGAAAGGTCGGTAAAGAAGATCTGATTGCCGTAGGGGTCGAGCAGCCGCCAGGTCGGGTAGTAGCCGCTATTGCCCTGGGCATCGAAGAAGAACGGGTCGCCGGCGCTCGCCTCGAAGCGGTACATCTGCGTGGCGCTGCCCGGTGCGAGCGTCCCGGTGACCGGAGTGCCGGGGGTGATCGGCGTCGCCGCGGCGATGTCCAGCAGGCTGAAGTCGAAGCTGCCGGTCGCGTCGCCGTCCGCGGCGAAGCGCAGGCTGTAGGTGCCGGCGGCCAGCGCAAGCAGAGGGCTGCCGCCGAGATAGCCGGAATCACTGTAGAGGAAGCGATTGCCGGCTTCGACACCGCGCGGCCCGCTCAGCGTCCAGGTCAGGGAGTAGCCGTTGGCGAGCGTGCCGGCAGTCGCCAGCGCGTCGAAGATCAAGCTGCGCGGTGCATCCAGGGTGAAGGTGAAGCTCGTGCCGTCCCCGGCGCCGGCGATACTACCGGTGGTCGTCGTACCGATCGTCAGTGCTCGCGGCGTCTCCGTCACCGGGCGCAGGTTGAAGCTGAAGGGGGATGCGCCGGCCGATTCGTAGCGACCCTCGACCAGCAGCACATAGCTGCCGCCGACAGGCAGGATAATGGCGCCCCGATCCGCATCGCTGCTACCGACGATCTGCGTGCCGTCGGGCGCGAGCAGGCGGTATTCGTTCTGCCCGGCGATGACGTCGAGGAACAGCCGCTGGCCGGCGGCGCCGGTGAAGCTGTAGAGGCTGGTCGCGGCCTGCGGCGTGTGGCTGCCGTCGACGACGGTGCC
>JBMOJU010000174.1:0-10526 GCA_049315625.1 Paracraurococcus sp. | reverse complement strand
ATCAGCATGCGTTCCTGGGATTCCGAGAGCATCATCTCGTAGGCCGACATGCCGATCTCGCGCTGGGGCACGTTGTCGAGGATCAGCTCGATCCCCATGCCGCCCTTGCCGGCCATCTCGACGCTGCTGCTGGTCAGCCCGGCGGCGCCCATGTCCTGGATGGCGACGATGGCGTCGGTCGCCATCAGCTCCAGGCAGGCTTCGATCAGCAGCTTCTCGGTGAAGGGGTCGCCGATCTGGACGGTGGGGCGTTTCTCCTCGCTGTCCGCGCTGAACTCGGTGCTGGCCATGGTGGCGCCGTGGATGCCGTCGCGGCCGGTCCTGGACCCGACATAGACCACCGGGTTGCCGATGCCGCTGGCGGCGGCGGTGAAGATCCGGTCGGCCCGGGCGATGCCGACGGTCATCGCATTGACCAGCGGGTTGCCGTTGTAGCGCGGGTGGAAATTCACCTCCCCGCCCACGGTCGGCACGCCGACGCAATTGCCGTAGCCGCCGATGCCGCGCACCACGCCGTCGATCACCGCCTTCATCCGCGGCGCATCCGGCATGCCGAAGCGCAGCGCGTTGAGGTTGGCGATGGGCCGCGCGCCCATGGTGAAGACGTCGCGCAGGATGCCCCCCACCCCGGTCGCCGCGCCCTGGTAGGGCTCGATGAAGGAGGGGTGGTTGTGGCTCTCCATCTTGAAGACCGCGGCCAGGCCGTCGCCGATATCGATGACGCCGGCATTCTCGCCCGGGCCCTGGATCACCCAGGGCGCCTTGGTCGGCAGCTCCTTCAGCCAGACCCGGCTGGATTTGTAGGAGCAATGCTCCGACCACATGACGGAGAAGATGCCGAGCTCGCAGGCCGAGGGGTCGCGGCCGAGGATGGCGAGGACGCGGTCATACTCGTCCGGCTTCAGGCCGTATTCGGCGGCGAGCTGACGGGCCCGGTCGGGGGGGAGGAGGGCGGGGGCGGGACGGTCGATGCTCACGCGCGAGGGATTCCCATCGGGCCAGGGTTCGGACGCTTATAGCATCCGCCACGCGCTTGGCGCGGGGCAGGGCGCCGCTTGGGAGGACCAGCAGCCATGCGCCCCGCCGCCCGGGCGGGGTGACCCCGCGCCGACGCCGCGTGGACCGCGCTAGCTGCGGATCGTCGGCAGGGTCCGCGCCGCGCGGTCCGGCAGGAAGGCGCGGTTGAACACCTCGGCCGGGGCCGGGCTGCGGGACAGGCCGAAGACCTCGACCGCCTGGGCTATGGCGCGCGCCAGCCGGGCGTCGGACAGGTCGCCGGCGCCGAGCTCGATCGCTTCCGGCGTGGCGATCACGCTGCGCCAGGCGTACTGGATGCGCTGCGTCTCGATCGCCACGTTCAGGGTCGGCTCCAGCTTCGCCATGACCCGCATCGCCTCGTCCGGGTTGGCCGCGACCTCGAGCATCGCGCGGTTGACCGCGCCGACCAGGCCGCGCACCGCGTTCGGGTTGTCCCGCGCCAGCCGTGGGGAGACCATGACGCCGTTCGAATAGCCCTCGATGCCGTTGTCGGCGAAGACGAACCAGCGGAAGTCGCGGTCCGGGTTCTGCCGCATGGCGGTGAGGTTGATGTAGCTGGTCAGGGTGAAGACGAGCGAGCCATCCACCTGCCCCTGCAGCAGCATCTGCTCCTGCAGGTTGGGCGCCATGTTGAGGATCTCGTTCTTCGCCGAATCGAGCCCGTTGAGCCGCGCCCAGAGCGGGAAGGCGCGGGTGGCGGCCGAGCCCGCCGGCCCGCCCAGCTTCTTGCCCGCCAGGTCGGCGATGCTGCGGATGCCGCTGTCGGCCTTCACGACGATGGCGAAGGGCGCGCGGTTGTAGATCTGGTAGACCATCACCGGCTGGTCGCCGGGGCGGGCCACGGCCTGCTGGATGATCGCGGTCATGTCGCCGAAGCCGGCATCATAGGCGCCGCCCATGATGCGGTTGATGGTGTTGGCCGAGCCGTCGCCCTGGTCGATCGTCACGTTCAGCCCGGCCTCGCGGAACCAGCCCTTCTCCTGCGCCAGGTAGTACCAGGCGTGCACGCCCTGCAGCCGCCAGTCGAGGGTGAAGCGCAGCGGCGTCAGCGACTGCGCCAGGGCGGGGGCGGCGAGGCCGGCGGCGCCGGCGGCCAGGGCGCCGATCGCGGCGCGGCGGGTGAGGATCATCATGGGGCTCCGGGTTGGGGGTCAGGTGGTGACGGCAAGCTCGGTCTTGCGCATCGCCCAGCCGGTCACGCGCCGCTCGATCGTCGAGAAGATGACGTAGAGCGCGACGCCGAGGCCGGCGAGGATGAACAGGCCGGCGAAGACCAGCGGCACGTTGAAGGTGGAGGAGGCGACCATCATCATGTTGCCGATGCCGCGGTTCGAGGCGACGGTTTCCGCCACCACGGACCCCACGAAGGCGAGGGTGACGGAGACCTTCAGCGAGGCGAAGAAGTAGGGCATCGCGCGCGGCAGCTGGACGTTCCAGAGGATGTCGAGCTTCGACGCCTTCAGCGTCTTCATCACGTCTTCCAGCTCGGGCTCCACCGTGGCGATGCCGGTGGCGACGTTCACCACGATGGGGAAGATGCAGATGATCATCGCGGTGAGGATGGCGGGCACCGTGCCGGCGCCGAACCACAGCACGAAGATCGGCACGACGGCGACCTTGGGGATGGAGGAGAAGCCGACCAGCAGCGGATAGGCGGTGTCGTAGGCGAGGCGCGAGGAGCCGATCAGCACGCCGAGCAGCACGCCGATCAGCACGCCCAGGCCGAATCCGGTCAGCGTGGTCATCAGTGTCTGGCGTGTATGCGGCCAGAGCGCCCACCAGCGGTCATACAGCTCGGCCAGCACCAGGCTCGGGCGTGGCAGCAGGATGTCGGAGACGCCGCCGAAGACGCAGACCGCCTCCCACAGCAGGAAGACGCCGAGGATCAGCGCGGCCGGCGCGGCCTTGGCCCGGAGCGTGTCGAGCATGATCCCGTCCTCAGACCGCGTGGTTGACGATGCCGGTGCCGCCGCGGGCGGCGACGATCAGGCCGCGGAGGCGCTGCACCAGGGCCGTGAATTCCGGCCCGAAGGTCAGGTCCATCGCGCGCGGGCGCGGAAACTCGATCGGGCAATCCTCGAGGATGCGTCCCGGCCGCGCACTCATGACGCAGATCCGGTTGGCCAGGTAGGCGGCTTCCCGCAGGTCGTGGGTGACCAGCAGCACGGTGATGCCGCGGCTGGCCCAGAGATCCTGCATCGTCCCCCACAGCTCTTCGCGCGTGAATTGGTCGAGCGCGCCGAAGGGTTCGTCCAGCAGCAGCAGCGTCGGGTCATGCACCAGGGCGCGGCACAGGTTGGCGCGCTGCATCATGCCGCCCGACAATTGCCAGGGGTGTTTCTCGCCGAATCCAGCGAGGCCGACCTGCGCCAGCAGCGCCTCCGCCCGGTCGCGGTACTCGCCGCGCTTCTTGCGCGCCCAGTCGGCGCGGAAGGGCTGCACGATCTTCAGCGGCAGCATGACGTTCTGCCGGATGGTCAGCCAGGGCAGCAGGGTTGGGTTCTGATAGGCCATGCCGATCCGCAGCGGTGGCTCGCCCGGCCCGCGTCCGGCCACGAAGACCTCCCCCGAGGAGGGCCGCATCAGGTCGCTGACCAGCTTCAGGATCGTCGACTTGCCGCAGCCGGAGGGTCCGACGAGGGCGACGAAGTCGCCGGCGGCCACGGTCAGCCGAGTCGCGTCCAGCGCCTGCACCGCCTTGTCGCCGCGACCGAACCGGACCGTCACCTCCTCGAGGCGGATCAGCGGCCGTGCCGCAGGGCGCGGCGCCGGGGATAATGGGGCGGCGGCGGCCAGCACCGGGGTGTCAGCGGTCACGCGGGTCTCCGAACGGATGTTACCTTAACATTTATCCATGCAATTCGGATTCCAAGCCCCAGCGGCAGCGCAATCCGCCCGGCGGCGCGGCGTGGCGGCGGCAGGTGCCGCCGCCTTGGGCAGCGCGGCGGCAGGTGCCGCCGCCTTGGGCAGCGCGGTGGCAGGTCGCCCATGGCGGGGGCAGCGGACGGAGACAGGTACTGGCGCGGCGCACGCGAAGGTGCCGCCTCCGGCCGATCGGCGCGACCCGCCGGCGGCGGGGCCGCTCAGGCGGTGGCGAGCGTCGCCGCCAGGCTCTCGAACAGCGGCAGCCCGTCCGTCCCATCGATCTCCGGGTCCACCTGGTTCTCCGGGTGCGGCATCAGCCCCAGCACCCGCAGGTTGGGCGAGAGGATGCCGGCGATGTTCCGCGCGCTGCCGTTGCGGTTCGCCGCCGCGGTCGCCTCGCCCGAAGGCGTCGCGTAGCGCAGCGCCACCAGCCCTTCGCCTTCCAGCCGGTCGAGCGTGGCGTCGTCGGCGAAGAAATTGCCGTCGCCATGCGCCATGGTGGCACGGAATACCGCGCCGCGCTGGAAGCGGCTGGTGTAGGGCGTGTCGGCGCGCTCCACCCGCATGTGGCAGTCCATCGACAGGAAGCGCAGCGTCGCGTTGCGCAGCAGCGCGCCGGGCAGGAGCCCGGCCTCCGTCAGCATCTGGAAGCCGTTGCACACCCCCAGCACGTGCCCGCCCGCCGCGGCGAAGGCCTTCACCGCCTGCATGATGGGGCTCTGCGCCGCCATGGCGCCGCAGCGCAGGTAGTCGCCATAGGAGAAGCCGCCCGGCAGCACCACAAGGTCGGTGCCTGGTGGCAGCGCGGTGTCGCGGTGCCACAGCATGGCCGGCGCCTGGCCGGTGACCCGGCGCAGCGCCAGCGCCATGTCGCGCTCGCGGTTGGTGCCGGGGAACAGGATGATGGCAGCCCGCATCAGATCGTCATCCTTGCCACACCTTCAGCCAATGCAAGCCGCCGAGCACCAGGATCGTCGCCAAAGTGGCCAGCGTCGCCGCGGTCAGCCAGCGGTTCAGCTTGTGCTTCTGCTGGTCGAGCCAGCCGGCGCGTCGCTTCGGCACCGCCTTCACCGTGGCCACCCGCTCCTCGCGCCAGCGCAGGCCGAAGGCGAACAGCACCGTCAGCACCGCGAGGATGACGAGCGAAGTCTTGACCAACTCAGCCGACCTCCACCCGGAAGCTCTCGATCACCGTATTGGCCAGCAGCTCGCGCGCCATCGCCTCCGCCGCCTGCCGCGCCGCGGCGGGGTCGGTCTCGGCCAGCTCCAGCTCGATCACCTTGCCCGCCCGCACCTCGCCGACGCCCGCGAAGCCGAGCCCCGCCAGCGCATGGCCGATCGCCTTGCCCTGCGGGTCGAGCACGCCCGCCTTCGGCATCACCGTCACCAGCACCTTCATGTCGCCTCACCGTCCAGCAGGCGCCGCCCGTAGCGGCCGAACAGGTAGCAGCCATAGCTGCCGAACACCGCCAGCAGAAGCGGCCATGTCGTCGTCGGGAACAGCCCGATCAGCGAGAGCAGGGCGTAGAAGCCGATCACGGCACACAGCACCACCACCGCTTCCAGGATGCGTCCGAACATCGGCCGTCCCCCGCTACTGCATCATCTCGGGACCCTTGAGGTCCCTGACGCCGGCCTCCGGCAGGATGCCGAGGCGGCGGGCGACTTCCTGGTAGCCTTCCTCGACCTTGCCGAGGTCGCGGCGGAAGCGGTCCTTGTCCATCTTCTCGCCGGTCTTGCTGTCCCACAGCCGGCAATTGTCGGGGCTGATCTCATCCGCCAGGACGATCCGCATCTCCTCGTTCTCATAGAGGCGCCCGAACTCGATCTTGAAGTCGACCAGCGTGATGCCGACGCCGAGGAAGAGGCCGCTGAGGAAATCGTTGATCCTGAGAGTCAGCGCGACGATGTCGTCGAGGTCCTGGGTCGCCGCCCAGCCGAAGGCGGTGATGTGCTCCTCGCACACCATCGGATTCTTCAGCGCGGCGTTCTTGTAGTAGTATTCGATGATCGAGCGCGGCAGGCGGGTGCCTTCCTGGATGCCGAGCCGCGTGCTGAGGCTGCCGGCGGCGACGTTGCGCACCACCACCTCGAGCGGCATGATCTCCACCTCACGGATCAACTGCTCCCGCATGTTGAGCCGGCGGATGAAGTGGGTCGGCACGCCGATATCCATCAGCCGCATCATCAGGTATTCGCTGATGCGGTTGTTCAGCACGCCCTTGCCGGTGATGGTGCCCTTCTTCTCCGAGTTGAACGCCGTGGCGTCGTCCTTAAAGTACTGGACGAGGGTGCCTGGCTCCGGTCCCTCGAACAGGATCTTGGCCTTGCCCTCATAGAGCTGCCGGCGTCGCGCCATGGTCTGATCGGTCCTTCCTGCCGCCGCGCGCCCCAGGCCCGGCGCCTGGCGCCCCGGCGGGCCGGGCGCGCCGGCTGGTGCCCTATAGCAAGGGGGGCGGCGCCCCGCCACGGGCGGGGGGGATACCCGCCGCTACCGCGCCAGCGCACCCGGCAGCAGGCTCGCCACTTTTTCGCCCTCCGCGGCGTAGAGCACCAGGTCCGGCCCGGCGGCGGCATAGCGGTAGCCGGGGAAGTAGGGCAGCAGCACGGCGAGGCCAGGCGGCAGCGGCTGACGGGACACGCCGCCAGGCAGCGGCTGGCCCTCGGCCGGCGGCGCCGCCCGGCCGGGCGGCGACCAGTCCGGATTCGCTGCCAGCCAGGCGCGCACCAGCTCTCGATCCACCGGCCGCAATTCGGGGCCCGCGCCACGCCGGGATGGTCGCGGCGGTGGGCCGGGCGCCGCGGCCGGCGCTGCCTCGGCGACCGGCGCCGCCTCTGCCCGGCGGCGTGGGTGGGGGGCCGGCCTGGCCGCTTGTGGTCGCGCCGCGCTGGCAGCCGCGGCCCGCTTCGCCGTGGGTCCCGGGGCCGTGCCTTTCGCGGAGGATGGCTTCGCCGGCGCGGGCCGCTGCGCCGGGCCCTTGGCCGGCTTGCCCGGAGAGGCCTGCGCCGTTGCATTGGTCGGCAGGCTCGCCGCCGGCGCACCCCCGGCTGCCAGGGGCAGGACCAGGACCACCAGGCCGGCGAGGGCCCGCTGCCACCCCGTCATCCCGGCACGGCGCCGGTTCTGACCGGGCGGAACGGCGCCGCTCCGGCCGGCCCGTCGGCGAAGTGCCATTGCAGCCCGCCCGCGGCATCGATTGCCAGCAGGCTGGCGCAGACCGTGCCGAAGCCGTCCGCCGGCGGCACCCGCAGGGAATCGGCGCGGCTCTCGGCGGTGCTGTCATCGGCCAGCAGCGCCTCCCATGCCGCCCAGCCGTCCTGGCCGGGGTTTGGCGGCGTCGCGGCGCGGAAGCGCGGCAAATGGCGGGCGGTGCGGGGGCTGGCGAGGTCGTTCGGCTCGTGCGCGGTGACCATCGACAGGCCCGGCGGCAGCGGCACCGCCTCCGGCCGGCCACGACCCTCGCCGCGGAGGAAGATCCCGCCGGTCCGGTCCGCGACCACCATGTTGAACGGCCGCCATTCGGCGGCGGGCAGGGCGGCAATGGCCGCCGCAGCCGCGCCGGCGGTGTCCGCCGCGACCGCCAGCAGGGGCAGGTCGCCGCGGCTGCGCTTGCCTGTGGCGGGGCCGAGGCTGCCGGGCCGGTTCAGCACCGCCGCCATCACCCCGGCACGGTTCGCCGCCATCCAGGTCCCGCCGCTCAGCCGGTCCCGCCCACCGGTCACGCCGGGGCGATCGGGCCACCACGCGCCGGGCGGGTCCCAGGCGCGGTCCAGCATCTCGTCGCGGTTGGCGGCGATCAGCACCGGCCAGGCATGACCGGGCCGGTGCAGGAGGATCACGGTGCACATCGGCGGGCCCCCTCGGCGCGGGGCCCGGCGCCGGTCAGCGGTAGTAGTAGGGCAGTGGCGGCGGCGCGTAGTGGCGCGGCGGCGGTGCGTAATAGCGCGGCGGCGGCGGGAAATAACCGGGTGGCGGGCCATAATAGGCCGGCGGCGGTGGCCGGTAATAGACCGGCGGCGGGGGCGGCGGGCGCCAGTAGTGCGGCGGCGGCGGACGGTAAAAGCCCGGCCCCGGGCCGTACCAATGGCCATGCGCTTCCGCCGGCGCGGCCAGCGCCAGGCCACCAAGCCCGATCGCCACGGCCAGGAACAGAATCGTCACGCGGCGCATCGCACCACACCTCCTCATCGGCACCCATCATGGGCATCGGGTGAGGCAGAAACGCGGCGGCCGGGCGGCCCGCCCTGGGCAGCCGCATCACGCCGCCGCGAAGACCCGGGCGAAGACCGTGTCGACATGGCGGAAGTCCCGCTGCGGGTCCATCGCCGCCGCCAGCGCCGCGGCGTCGAGCTTGCCCGCCACGTCGGGGTTGGCCAGCAGGTTCGCGGCGAAGCTGCGGGCATCCGCCTTGCCCAGCTTCGTCCAGGTGGCCATCGCCGCCTGCTGCACGGCGGCGTAGCTCTCCTCCCGGCTCAGCCCGGCCTGGGTCAGCGCCAGCAGCACCTTCTGGCTGTGCACGACGCCGCCGAGGCTTTCCAGGTTCTCGGCCATCCGCTCGGGGTAGATGGTCAACTTCTCCATCATCCCGGTCAGGCGGGACAGCGCGAAGTCGAGCCCGATGCAGGCATCCGGGGCGATCACCCGCTCGACGCTGGAATGGCTGATGTCGCGCTCATGCCAAAGCGTCACGTTCTCCAGCGCCGGCACGACATGGCTGCGCACCAGGCGGGCGAGGCCGGTCAGATTTTCGGACAACACCGGGTTGCGCTTGTGCGGCATGGCCGACGAGCCCTTCTGGCCGGCGTGGAAGAATTCCTCCGCCTCCCGCACCTCGGAGCGCTGCAGGTGCCGCACCTCGGTCGCCAGCCGCTCGATGCCCGCGGCGACCACCGCCAGCGCCGCGAAGAACGCCGCATGGCGGTCGCGCGGGATGACCTGGGTGGAGACCGGCTCGACCGCGAGGCCTAGCTTCGCCGCGACAAATTCCTCGACCCGCGGATCGACGCTGGCGAAGGTGCCGACCGGGCCGCTGATGGCGCAGGTGGCGATCTCGGCCCGCGCTGCGACCAGCCGGGCGCGGTTGCGGGCGAACTCGGCGAAGTGGCCGGCCAGCTTCAGGCCGAAGGTCGTGGGCTCGGCATGGATGCCGTGGCTGCGGCCGATGGTCGGGGTGTATTTGTGCTCCTCGGCCCGGGTGCGCAGCGCCGCCAGCAGGGCGTCCACATCGGCGATCAGCAGGTCGGCGGCACGGGTCAGCTGCACCGCGAAGCTGGTGTCCAGCACATCGGAGCTGGTCAACCCCTGGTGCATGAAGCGCGCCTCGGGGCCGATTCCCTCCTGCATCCAGGTCAGGAAGGCGATGACGTCGTGCCGGGTGACGCGCTCGATGGCGTCGATCGCCTCGACCTCCGCCGCGCCGATGGAGGCCGCGCGAGGCGTACCCTTTTCGCGGATGACCTGCGCCGCCTCGGCCGGGATGGCGCCGAGTTCGGCCATCGCCTCGGCCGCCAGCGCCTCGATCTCGAACCAGATCCGGAAGCGCTCCTCGGGGGACCAGATCGCGGCCATCTGCGGGCGGGTGTAGCGGGGGACCATCCGGGCCTCGGGCGTTCGGGCCGCCGTGCGACGGGCGCGGCGGCGATGCGGCATTCAATCCCGGCGGTTTGAACCGCCGGCCCGGCGCTTGGCAAGGGTGGGGCGTCCACCGCGTCGAGGGGTTGCAAATAGATTGCCGATTATTTATCTGCCCCCGGCAACTATGCCCGCCATCCCGGCGGAGGAACCTCCGACATGCCCGATTGGCTCGTACCGCTTGCCCAGGTGCTGTTCATCGACATCGTCCTGGCGGGCGACAATGCCATCGTGGTCGGCATGGCCGCGGCCGGTCTGCCGACGGATCAGCGACGGAAGGCGATCTTCTGGGGCATCATCGCCGCGACCATCATGCGCATCGGCTTCGCCGCGATCACTGCGCAGCTGCTGGCGATCGTCGGCATCACCCTCGCCGGCGGCGTCCTGCTGCTGTGGGTCTGCTGGAAGATGTTCCGCGAATTGCGCGGCAGCAGCCACGCCGCCGGCGCCGAGGCCGGGGATGCGGCGACGGAAGCGCCGCGCAAGACCATGCCGCAGGCCATCATGCAGATCCTGGTGGCCGACATCTCCATGAGCCTGGACAACGTCCTGGCCGTCGCCGGCGCCGCCAAGGACCATACCTGGGTGCTGGTGGCGGGGCTGGCGATCTCCGTCGTGCTGATGGGCGTGGCGGCGACGCTGATCGCCAACCTGCTCAACAAGCACCGCTGGATCGCCTGGGTCGGCCTGCTGGTCATCCTCTACGTCGCCGGCGACATGATCTGGGAAGGCACGCACCAGGTGGCCGACCGCGTGCCAGGCGCCTATGCCTACCTCCTCCTGCCGCTCGGCTACCTCGCCTTGCCGCAGGTCTTCCCGGCCTGGATTTGGGCGGCGGCGACGATCGTCCAGGTGGTGGTCATCACCACCCTCGTGGTGACGACCGTCGGCGTGATGCGCCGCATGGCGGCGGGCCCGGCGGAGGAGCACGCCGCCGCCGCGGCGGCGGCGGCGCCCGCGATGCACCCGCGGGCTAGCGCCGCCGAGTAGC
>JBMOJU010000173.1:0-10528 GCA_049315625.1 Paracraurococcus sp. | reverse complement strand
TGGCCGCAACCGCCCGCAGCTCGACGACGATGTCGTCGCCGCCCGCGACATTCAGGTTCGGGTCGTTGTAGACGGTGCCGAAGTCGAAGCGGATCTGGTCGGCATAGCCGTTCGGCGTGCCGGTATCGGCGGTACTGACGATGGGCGCGGCCAGCAGCGCGCCGCCGGTGAGGTTGCCACCGACCGAGACGATCTTGGCCGAGCCCACGACGTAGCTGAGCAGCCCAGCGCTGGTGCCGGTGGCGAGGTTGTCCGCCAGGCTGTCGATGATCCGCAGATTCTGGCTGATGCCCTCCGGCAGGGTCAGCGTGATGCGGTAGGTGACCTCCTCATTCACCTTCACGTCGGCGTCGGTGGCGCTGCTGCCCTGCGTCGTGCCGGTATCGGCATAGCTTGTGGCGTAGGCGGTCTTCACCAGGGCCGGCGCGTTGACCTTGAAGACCGCATCGTCCGAAAGGGTATAGGTGTGTTCCTGCGGATCGGTACCCAGCACCGTGCTGGCGGTGGCCGTGGCGAGGTTGGTGATGGTGGCGCCGCTCGGCACCGTGTCGCTGATCCGCGCCTTGAAGCTGACCTGGATGAACTGCCCGGGATCGAGCGCCGCGGCCGTCACCTTCAGCGTCGTCGCGCCGGCGGCATTGCCCTGCACCACGCTGCCGACGACGCTGCCGCTGCCGAAGCTGACCGAATTGGCCAGCATCGTCGCGTTGATGCCGAAGTCATGCAGCAGGTCGTCGTCGATCGAGATGTCGTAGGCCGGCGCGTCGTAGCCCTGCTGCAGGTTCTTCAGCAGGATGGTGTAGGTCAGGATGTCGGCGGCATCGCCGGTCGCCTGGCTGACATCCTTGGTGATCGTCAGGTGCGGCTTCACCGCCTCGACATCCGCGGTCGCGTCGATGGCATGCCGCAGCGTCGGGTCGGTGCTGTCCTCGAAGCTGAGCGTCGCGGTATTGGTCAGCACCTGGCCGTCGAGCCCGCTGTTCGCGGCCGCATCGGTCAGCTTGGCCACCACCTGGAGGGTAATCAGGTCGTTGTCATCGACGCTGTTGTCGGGGGTGTTGCTGACGGTGCCGAAGTCGAAGCTCAGCGTGTCCGCCACGCCGTCGCCGTTGCGGTCGCTCAGCGTGCCGGCCTGGCCGAGCGCGAGCTGCGGCCCGCCGGAGAGGTTGCCGCCGAGGCCGACGATCTTGGCCGCCACCGCCTGCAGCTGGCCGCCGGCATTCGGCAGCAGGTCCTGCAGCTGCAGCGCGGTGGCGACGCCTTCCGGCAGCCGGATGGTGATGGTGTAGGTGACCGTCTCGCCGATCGCCAGGTCGGTCAGCGCGGCATTGCCCTGTGCCGTCCCGGTGCCGGTGAGGCTGGAGCTGCTGACCATCTTGGCGATGGTCGGGGTGTTGGCGATGGTCGCCGCGTCGGTCACCGGCAGGGTGTCGCTCGGCACCCGGTCGATGCCGCCTTCCGCGGCGGCGTAGTGGGCGATCGTCGCCGTATTGCGCAGCGGCTGCTTCGCCACGGGCAGCGTCGAGGCCAGCTTCACGTCATAGGTGATGACGGCGATGTTGGTGCCGTTGCTCGGGTCGTAGCTGCCCAGCGCACCGTTGCCGCTGACCGGATCGATGATTTCGATGCCGCCGGCGTCATCGAACAGGCCGCCGCCGATATCCTTCCACGCCAGCGCCTTGCCGGTGCCGTCGGTGACCTGCAGGTTGATGCCGTCGGCGCCGAAGCCGGTGGCAATGTAGCCGGGGGGCAGCTTGTCGCGGATCAGCGTGTCGAAGGCACCGCGCCAGCCCTGGCCGTGATTCTCGACGATGATGGCGAAGGTGACCGTGTCGCCCGCATCGGCGTTGCCCGCATCGGCATCGATCGGCGCGGTCGACAGCAGGTCGCTGCTGATGGTGCCGCTGAAGCGGACGCCGCTGCTGCCGGGCGCGGTGAAGGCGACCGGACCGATGGTCGCGTCCAGCGTCGTCGCGTTCTTGAAGGTCGTGCTGGCATTGTCGCTGCCGATCACCCCCTTGGTGATCTTCAGGAGCGGCTCACCCAGGACGAATTGGATGATACCGTTGTCGCCAGAGGCATCCTTGAACGAGTTGTTCTCGGACAGGGTGACTTGGTTGGTCAGCAGCAGCCCGTCGCCGAACGCGTTGTCGGTGACCCGCAAGGTCACCAGCAGGTCGAGCTGCGTGCGCGGGTAGGCGCCGTTCTGGATATCGCCGAAGTCGAGCGTCAGGCTGTTGCCCGAGGCGCTGTAGCTCAGCGTCGGGGTCTGGCCCGGCAGGTTGAGATGGAAGGTGTCGTTCGGACCGAACTTCACCACGCCCGCGGCCGGGCTGTCGGCATCGGCGATGTCGACGAAGCTGAAGCCGGGCGGTGTGGTCGAATCGGCGTCGGCATCGGCCGCGCGCAGCACCGGCAGCGGCAGGAAATCCGTCAGCGTGACCTTGTGCGCCGAGGTCAGCGGCATGTCGACGCCGATGCGGAAGGTGATCAGGTCGCCCGCCTGGGTCTTGGCCGGGGTGGCGAAGCCTGTCGTGCCCTTCGCGATGTCGCCGTTGATGGCGTAGATCGACTTGGACACGGTGCTGACCGGCAGGGTGACATGCGCGGCGCTGTTGTCCTCCGGCACGATGCCGGTCAGGTAGACGGCGCCGTCATAGACCACGCTGTTGCGGATCGTGTCGCCCTGGTCGACCAGCTTGTCGCCCGGCACGCTGCCGGTCCAGTCGGCATCCAGCTTCGTGTGGAAGCTGATCGCGATGGTGGCCTGCTGGTAGGCGGTGGCGTGCGGTACGTCCCCCAGCGCGCCGCCATTGCCGTCCAGCACCGCGTCCAGCCCGGCCTTCAGCATGGTGCCGGAGACGTCGAAGGCGATCGGCGTTTTGCCCGCCGCGGTCTTCGCCGTTTCCCCGGCGCCGCCGACGCCGACGCTGTAGAGCACCGCACCGCTGTAGACGAGCTTGCCGCCCTCGAAGATCGAGATCGTCGGCGCCTGCGACGGATCGAAGGTCTGCCCGTCGCCGAGCGTATCCTTCACCACCAGGTCCTGCAGCTCGAAATAGTTCGAGACCTGGCCGTTCAGCGTGTACTTCAGGTCGCCGCCGGGCTGCCAATCCTTCACGCCATTGCCGTCGGCGTCGCCGCTGACCAGCGCGACGCCCTTCTGGATGGCGATCGACTTGGCGGTGACGATATCCTCCGGGCCGGCGGGATCGATGGTGATCCGGATGCTGGGATCGGTTCCTGCCGGCTGGCCGACATCGGCGCGGTCGCGGGTGTCGACCGGAATCCAGTCGACCTGCAGCGTCGCGTTGTCCAGCAGCGGCCGGAAGGCGCCGGTGTCCGGGGACAGGACCGGGGTATTGGCGGGCAGCGCGGTGTCGCTGAGATATTCGGTGACGTACCAGTCCATCTTCAGCATCGGCTTGACCGAGCCGGCGACGATGGTCCCGTCGAACACGCCGGTGACGGTCTGCGTGCCGTCGGCGTTCTGCACGACCTTGACGGTCCCGGGCAGCGCCGCGTTGGTCAGGCCGTCGATCAGCTGCGGCGTCTTGATCAGCACCACGCCGTCCGGCAGCGTGTCGATCAGCGTGACGTTCTTGAAGCTCTGGCCGGTGGCGAGCTCGGCCCAGGCAACCCAGGTGCGCGGGTAGGAGGGGCCGGTGGCGGTCTCCTGCTCGGGGCCCCAGTAGTCGACATGCAGCTTGGCGACCACCGGGTCGATGCCGACGCTGGCGGTGTCGCCGGCGACGACCGGATCGGTGGCCGGGTTGTTGAACTCGTCCGCGCCGAAGGCGAAGCCACCGGTCGCCGTCACCTTCAGCAATTGCGCCGCGTCAGCGAGATCCGACAGACCGAGCTTCAGGCTGATCGCGGCCGGGGTCTGCGTCGAGGTGAAGCTGCCGAAGGGCAGCTTGAGCACCAGCAGCGAATCGCCGGGCGTGCCGTGGATCACCAGCGGGCTGCCGGCAGCATCCACCGCGAAGGGGTGGGTCGCGTTGCCGGCGGCGTCGAACTCGATCAGCCAATGCTCGAGCGACACGCCGAGATGCATCGCCGAGAGGAAGGTGACGCCGTCATTGACCGGCAAACCATCGGCGCCGGTGCCGCCGGCGCCGGTGCCGTCGACGCCATTGGTGGGCAGGATGACGTCGATATAGGGGGCATAACCGACGTCGTTCGGGTCGACCGGGTTGTTGTCGAAGGTCAGCGTCAGCGTGACGCCGTCGCCGAGGAAAGCCTCGGACGTGTCGATGGGATCGAACGAAACGACGGGACGCGGCGCCATGCCCTGGCACTCCTCAAGCCGCGCCCGGAGGATTAAGCTTCTGTTGGGGCGCCGGCCTTTTTGTGGGACAAGCGCCGGCTAAATTCAACCTAAGGTTAGAGATTTCTCAAAAAAGACGGCGATGGAGCCATCACAACCGGCCCATGCGCGATTTTTTGGTATTTTTGTATATTTTGGGATTGATCGGTTACGGCTGCTTCGGCACCGGGTCCGCCTGGCCCGTCGGCGGCAGCGGCAAGGCGGCGGTCGCCGCGGCCGCTGTATTCGCCGCCTGCGTCCCGCTTCGGGCGACCGTCGCGGCGATCGCCGGCCGAGGCGCCAGCGGACCGCCGGGCGCGGCCGGCTGCAGCATCGGCGTGGTCATGCCCTGGCCGCGGCCGGAGCCCTGCGCCCAGGCGGGCCGGTCCTCGGTCCGGGGCGGTCGGCCCGGTTGCCTGCAGTCTGGCTCGCGAAACCAGCGCGGCCGGTGCACCGCCGCTGCCGCCTTGGCGTTGCCTGGCTGCTTCGGGGCGGACGGGGCGATCGATGGCGGACGACAGGGATGGCGTGGTGGCGGCACGCCGCCGCGCCCTCGTTGGCCCCGGCGCAGCGGATGCCAAAGCCGAAAAAAAACAGCCAAGTGGCGCGAGGAGACTACGTTCTCCCCGCCCTTACCCCGCCGCCGCCCGGATTCGCTCCAGGCTCAACTCCGCCTTCGCCCCCCAGCCACTGACATCCGGCGGCACCTCCGGCCGGAACGCCTCGTACAGCCGGAACCCGGTGCGGTTCAGTGCCTCCGGCGGCAGCCCCGCCGCCAGCGCCTGCATCGCCGCCCGTACCTCGGCCTGCCGGTCGCCGAAGGCGCGGGTGAGATAGGCGGCGACGGCACCCGGCCTGGCCGGCGTGCCGTCCGGCTCCGCCGCCATGAGCTGCCCATCCCCCTCTGTCACCGGAATGTCACGTCCGAGCAGCCGCACCGTCCGGCGCGGCGCGAGCGACCCCTCGGGCGCCTTGGCCTCCGCCAGGCCGAGCCGCCGCGCCTTGGCGCGGGCCGCGGTGCCGGCCACCGCGCTGGCCAGGCTGAGCGCCGTTTCCGGCGGATAACCAAGGGTTTCCGCCACTACGGCGGCCCAGAGGGTGAGCACGGGGGCGCGGTTCACGCGGATCGCGGCGGCGGTCATGGGTGGCATCTGGGGCGGCGGGCTGCCGCACGCCAACCGCAACCTGGCAACGGAGTCGCCATAGTTTGAGATGCACCATCGGGCGAGACGGGGCTTTCTGCCGGGCGCGCTGGAACGCCAGGGGCAGCGGCCGCGTAGTTCCGTGCTACAGTCAACGCAAGCGACCCGGCCGGAGAGCCGGGAAGGGAGGGGAAGGTGGGCATCTTCTGGATCGGTCCGCGCGGGGTGCACCCGTCGGGCTGCGGGCTCCTGTGGCGTCCGGCACCTCCCCAGACCTGAACGGAAGGGCATCATGTCAGTCACATCTGCGCCGGACAGCCACACGCAGCCGGCGCTGCACAGCTTCATCAGCGGGGTCGGGGAGCGGGCGAAGCCGGAGGCGCTCGGGGAGCTCCGCATCGGCCTGCCGCTCCGCCTGCGCCGTGTCGCCCGGCCGGTCCGCGGCCACTCGATCGAGATCGTCACCGAATCCGGCGCCGCCCTGGGCTGGCTGCCGCGGGAGGATGAGGACGCGCTCGCGGCGCTCGGCATCGATGCGCACGGCGCCGTGGTGCGCGTGGTCGCCATCGTCCCCGCCTTCCAGCGGCCCCGGGTGCGGATCGAGATCCCGCTGCCCGAGCCGGTGGGCGAGGTCGCGCCGGCCGCCTGACCGGCGCCGGGAGGGGGGGCTACTTCCCCTTCCCGGCATCCTTGCCCTGGCGGCCGATCCAGTCCTGCAGCCCCAGCAGCACGGCACTGATCACGAAGACGGCATGGATCACCACCTGCCAGTGCACCGTGGTTTCCGAATAGCTCTCCACCTTCAGGAAGACCTGCAGCAGGTGGATCGAGGAAATGGCGACGATCGCCGTCGCCACCTTGATCTTCAGGTTGGAATGGTCGGTCCGCGAGACCCAGCGCAGATCATCCTCCTCATCCTCCCGCTGCAGCCGCGCCACCAGGCTGTCGAAGCTGGCCAGCGCGACGATGACGACGAGCGAGGCGATCAGCGCCGCATCCACCAGGTGCAGCACGGCGATGAGGAAATCATCCTCCGCCATCTCCGTCACCCCCAGCGCCAGCTTCCACAGCTTGGTGGCGAAGCGGATGGCATAGAGGCCGAGCGAGGCCACCAGCCCGATGAAGAAGAAGGCCAGCAGGTAGCGGCTGGCGAGGATCACGCGGGCAAGCAGCGGCAGCATGGGTGGGTCCCGGGGTCGCGACGCCGCCGGTATGGCCGCCCCGGGCGGCCGGCGGCAAGGGCCGCGTCGCCGGCGTCTTTCCGGGCTGGCCTCCGCCGCGCGGCGGGCTATCACCGCGGGGTGGCAGGGCAGGGGGCAGGGGCGATGACGATCCGGCGGCTGGCGGAGGAAGCGCGGCTTTCCGGCGCGGTGGTGCATGGCGGGTTGGTGTACCTCGCCGGCCAGGTGGCCGATGACGCGACCCTGGATGCCGAGGGCCAGACCGCCGACATCCTGGCGCAGATCGACGCCCTGCTGGCGGAGGCGGGGACCTCCAGGGCCCGCCTGCTCAGCGTGACCGTCGTGCTGGCCGACATCGCCGACGCGCCGGCGATGAACCGCGCCTGGGACCGCTGGCTGGACCCGGCGGCGAAGCCCGCCCGCATGACGATCCAGGCGGCGCTGGTCGATCCGGCCTGGAAGGTGGAGATCACCGGCGTGGCCGCCCTGCCGCCGGCATGACCGGCCCGGCGCGATCCCGGGGCAAGCGGCCGCCCAAGGGCTTCGCCACCGCGCTGGGGATGTCCTGCGCGCTGATGCTGCTGGTCGCCGGCGGCATCGCCGATCGCGGCGGGGCCTTCCCGCTGGTGGTGCTGGGCGGCGCCGCGATGGCGATGGGGCTGCTCTACCTGATCTTCCCGCACGGGCCGCAATTCGCGCTCGGCGCCGCCAACGGCCTGGCGATGTATGCCTGCCTGTTCGCCGTGCTCGGCCGCGCCGGCTTCCCCGAGGCGCCGCCGCTGGCGCGCGGGGCGGGGTTCCTGCTGCCGATCCTGCTCTTCGTCCTCGCCTGCTGGTTCCGCCGCGGCCTGCTGCGCACCTGGGCGCAGGGGGAGGCGGCGGCGGACATCGCCCATCTGCCGCGCTTCGCCCGCTGGCTGCTCGCCACCGGGGCGGTCGGCGTCGTCTCGCTGGCCATGCCGATCAACCGGCTGGATCCGGCCGGGCAGGGGCTGGCGCTGCTGGCCGCCATGGCCGTGATCGCGCTGATCGGCGCCGTCTCGGTGGCCGATGTGGTGCGGCTGCTGGTGGATATCGCGGTGATCTTCCGCGCGGTGACCCTGCGCCTGTCCCGCCTGGCGGTGCCGATCGCCGCCTTCTCCTCGCTCTGGGCGCTGCTGGTGGTGATCTTCGGCAGCCTCTACCGGATCGCGGACGGGCTTTCGACCGGGCCGCTGTTCCATGGGCCGGCTGGGCCGATCCGCATCGACTTCTCGGACGCGCTTCACTTCAGCGTCGTCACGCTCTCCTCGGTCGGCTATGGCGACATCCAGCCGGTGGATGACGGCGTCCGGCTGCTGGCCAGCCTGCAGATGCTGTTCGCCCAATTGCTGCTGCTGTTCGGCTTCTACGAGATCATGCGTGGCAGCCGTGCCGGCGTCCCGGATGAGCCGCGCCATGCGCGGAAGGACGCAGGGGTGGAAGGACCCGGCGCCTCTCGCACTCATCATTACACGGACGCGCCCCATCTGACGCATGCTGCACCGCAGGCGAGCCGCCCCGGCGGCGCCGGGGATTAGGCATGCTGCCGCCGCAATCCCCGGCGAAACCAGGGTGCGGTCGCAGGATCGTGGCGGGGCAGGGTCGCGCCCGCCGGAGAGACGAATGAGGATGCAGGATCGATGACCGACGCGGAACGGGCCGCCTTCTGGCGCGGCAAGCGCGTTCTCGTGACCGGGGGCGCCGGGTTCCTCGGCAGCGCGCTCTGCCACCGCCTCGCCGCGGTCGGCGCCCGCGTCACCGCCATCGACGCGATGATGGAGGATGGCGGCGCCAACATCGCCAACCTCGAAGGCGCCAGCGTGCTGCTGGTGCGCGGCGACATCCGGGAAATGGAACTCCATTCGCTCGCCCAGGATGTCGACGTGCTGTTCAACATGGCGGCGCAGACCAGCCACATGGGCGGCCAGCGCGATCCGGTGGCCGACATCGCCATCAACGCCGTCGCCCAGGTGCGGCTGATCCAGGCGCTGCGCGACGCGGCGCCGAAGGCGACCGTGGTGCATGCCTCCACCCGGCAATTCTACGGCCGGCCGGTCCGCCTGCCGGTCGACGAATTGCATCCGGTGCAGCCGCCGGATGCCAACGGCGTCTCCAAATTCGCCGGCGAGCAATACTGGCTGCTGGAGCAGCGCGTGCTGCACCGCCCGGTCGTCTCCCTGCGGCTGACCAATTGCTACGGCCCGCGCCTGCGCATCCGCGACGCACGGCAGACCTTCCTCGGCATCTGGATCCGCCAGGTGCTGAAGGGTGAAGGCTTCGAAGTCTGGGGCGGCGAGCAATTGCGCGACCTGACCTATGTGGACGACGTGGTGCGCGCCTTCCTGCTGGCCGCCGAGCAGGCGCAGTCGCCTGCGGTGGCCGGCCGCGCCTTCAATCTCGGCGGCTCGCCGCCGGCCTCGCTGATCGAGCTCGCCGACCGGCTGATCGCCGCCAATGGCGGCCAGGGCCACTATGCGGTGAAGTCCTTCCCCGCCGACCGCGCGCCGATCGACATCGGCAGCTACCATGCCGATGACCGCGCCTTCCGCGCCGCCACCGGCTGGGCGCCGCTGGTCGGGCTGGACGAAGGCCTGGCCCGCTCGCTCGAATGGTACCGCGCCCGCCTGGCCGACTATACCTGAGCCCTTGCCCGGAATCCCGACGATGAACGCCACGACCCCCATGATCCCGCAGGCCAATCCGGGCGCCGGCTACCTGGCCCAGAAAGCCGAGATCGACGCCGCGGTGGCCCGCGCGCTGGCCTCCGGCTGGTACATCCTCGGCAAGGAAGGCGAGGCCTTCGAGCGCGAATACGCCGCCTGGCTCGGCACCACCCGCGCGGTCGGCTGCGCCAACGGCACGGATGCGCTGGCGCTGATCCTGCGGGGCTTAGGCATCGGCGAAGGCTGCACGGTCGCCACCGTCTCCCACACCGCGGTCGCCACCGTCGCCGCCATCGAGATGGCCGGCGCCACGCCGCTGCTGCTCGACATCGACCCCGACACCTACACCATGGACGCCGAGGAATTGGCGGCGGTGCTGGAGGACCCGCCGCCGGGCCTGCCGCCGATCCGCGCCGCCATCGCCGTGCACCTGTATGGCCAGGCCTGCGAGCTGGACCCGATGCTGGCCGCCTGCGCCGAGGCCGGCGTCGCGCTGATCGAGGATTGCGCCCAGGCGCATGGCGCGACCTTGCATGGGCGGAAGCTCGGCACGCTCGGCGCCGCCTCGGCCTTCTCGCTCTACCCGACCAAGAATCTCGGCGCGCTGGGCGATGGCGGCGTGCTGGCAACCGACGACTTCGAGCTCGCCGACCGCATCGCCGCCATCCGGCAATATGGCTGGAAGGAGCGCTACGTCTCCTCGATGGTCGGGGTGAACAGCCGGCTGGATGAGATCCAGGCGGCGATCCTGCGGGTGAAGCTGACCGCGCTGGATGCCGGCAACGCCCGCCGCCGGGCGATCGCCGCGCGCTACGACGCGGCGCTGGCGGGCGGCCCGCTGGCGCCGCCGATCCGCCGCGCCGATGCCGAGCATGTCTTCCACCAATACGTGCTGCGGAGCCCGCACCGCTCCGACCTGATGGGACGGCTGAAGGCCGAGGGCGTCGGCACCGGGATCCACTACCCGGTGCCGGTGCACCTGCAATCCGCCTATGAGGGCCGGGTCGCGCTCGGCCCCGCCGCCTGCGCGGAGACGGCGCGGGCGGCGCAGGAGGTGTTCAGCCTGCCGATGTACCCGGAACTCGGCGATGAGCAGGTGGAGCGGGTCTGCGGCGCGCTGCGGGCGTTGGCGGGGTAGAGCGTGATCGCCTGAGGCGGCTCATCGAAAGACGTGAATCACACGACAAGACAATAGCCTGGAGCCTGTCAGGC
>JBMOJU010000584.1:0-2363 GCA_049315625.1 Paracraurococcus sp. | reverse complement strand
GCTCGGCCTGCAGCTCGCCGGCGCGCATCGGCCCGGCGCCGGTGGCCAGCCATTCCAGTCGCACGCCGGTCGCCTCCGCGAGGGCGATCATCGCCCCGGCCTTCATCTCCCGCCCCCGCTGATACCTTGAGAGCGTGCCGAGAGGCATCTGGATGCGGCGCGCTATGGCGCTGCCGCCACCCGCCAATTTGACCGCTTGGCGCAAACGCTTTGCCCGTTCGGCGCTTCCAGGTTCGGCGTCCGAACCTGGAAGTTCGTCGTCATGGTCGATTTCGTCTTCCATGTTGGCAATTTCGTTAATCATTACCGTCACTTATCGCCGTTCGGTAGAAAAAATCCGGGTTCGCCAACCTGGAAGAGACCAAACGGCTTGATACGCTTTCACCATTCGGTCTATCCTCTCACGAACGAGATAACCAAACCCTGCGGATCGGCCCCAACCGACCCGCCCGGAGCCCCGATGACGCACGCGACCGAACAGGACTGGCACCCGGAGGACATCAAGGCCGCGATCCGGAAGACCGGTGCGTCCCTGAGTGCCCTCGCGGTGCGCCACGGCCTGAGCGAAAGCGCCGTCCGCACCACCCTGCGGCAACCCTGGCCGAGGGTGCAGGCGATCATCGCCCGGCACATCGGCCTCGCCCCGCAGATCCTCTGGCCCAGCCGCTACGACGCCAAGGGACGCCCCCTGGCCGGCCTGCACTCCATCATTCGCAGAAGCAAAAGCAGCGCTAGCCCAACTCGTTGATCGTCTTCCGCAAGGCCACGCGGGATGAACGTCATCGGATTTCCGGCGGCCTCATTGAGCGTGGCGACAACCAGCAATTGCTGGTGGCGTTCCAGGAGCACCCGCCAGGCGCCAAGCGAGATGCGCGACCACGGCGCATCGCCAGCCTCCTGCAACGCGATGATCGCGGTGTCGGCTTCGTCGGCGAAGGCCGGGTCGTATGGCAGCGCGCGGATTTCCGGCAGCCGCGCCCGGCCTATGACGCGCGGGTGCGGGCGGTTGCGGGGCTGGCGCGAAGTGCCTGGACATCGATCACCAGCGCCAGCGGCGCGGCCGACACGACCGCGCCCGGGGCGCCGACGGGGATGTCCGTGCTGGGGATCCAGCGGGGCTATTCGATCCGCTGGACCAACCCGGGCGACAGCGACCTGGACAGGGTGGAGCTGTGGCAGGCCGATTATGTCGGCGATACCTACCACAAGGTGGCGGAGACGAAGGCCAGCGTCGCCACGGTGAACGGTTTCTCCCCGGGGGATGTGCGCTACTTCGCCGTGAAGGCGATCGACCGCAGCGGCAATGCCTCCGCCCTGGTCTATGCTGGCACGGCCACCGTGCCGCGGCTGGTGACGGACGACCTGGTGGCCAGCAGCATCACCGGCGCGGCCACGGTGGCGATCAACAACACGGTCAGCGTCACCCCGCCGGGCTCCGGCGGAACATACAATTTCGCAGAGATCGGCAGCGTCACGGTGACGCTGGAAGGCGACGGGCGCGCCTTGGTCTATTGCCGGTTTCCGTGGGTCTATTGGGAGACGGCGTCGGAAACCGGGGGCGGGGGCACCGGCGGCGGCGGGGGTGGCGAGTAATGGCGATACCGTCCTTCTTCAACACTTCCTCCGGCGTGGCGCTGCTCCGGCAGAGCGTGGCGACGGGGGAGTATTTCTTCGTCGGCTGGATCACCGGCGACATGGACGTTGCCACCGACGCGGCGGGGGCAGGCACCTGGCGCTACGTGGTGGGGGTGCTCTGTGGCGCGGGCGGCCCATGGGTGCTCGGTGGATACGGTGACGTCCTGGGGACGGGGCGGTCGTCGCGCGCGACCCTCACCGTGCAGAGCCTCAAGCGATGACTTGGTTCGTCGCCTGCAACGCGGCCGGCGCGGTGCGCTGGGTGGGGGAGTGCCTGCCGGCCGACCTTGCGCACCAGGTGCCGCCCGATGGCGGCAGCGTGGTGGAAATCACCGCGGAGGAATGCGAGGCGGTGCGCAACGGCATGGCCGGCTGGCGCGTGGAGGATGGCGCGCTGACCTACTCGGCGCCAAGCGTCCCGCTGGAGGCGGCTAAGGTCGCGGCGGTGGCCAGCATCGACCGCGCGGCCGAGCTGGCGCGGCTTCGCTTCATCACCGGCGGCGCCGGCCAGGCGCTGGCCTATACCGCCAAGGAAGCGGAGGCACGGGCCTTCGTTGCCCCCGGCAGCGATGCGGACTACCCGTATCTGGCGGCGGAGCGGGATGTGCAGGCCGGTGTCGGCGTGAGCGCCACGCTGGCCACCGTGGCGGCGCAGGTGATCGCCCAGGCCAATGCCTGGCGCAGCACCGGCGCGACGATCGAGCGGCTGCGCCGCGGCGCGAAGCTGG
>JBMOJU010000583.1:0-2371 GCA_049315625.1 Paracraurococcus sp. | reverse complement strand
CGAGACGCTGAAGGCGCTCGGCGCCGATGTCCGCTGGTCGTCGTGCAACATCTTCTCGACGCAGGACCACGCCGCCGCCGCGATCGCCGCCGCCGGCACGCCGGTGTTCGCGGTGAAGGGTGAGACGCTGCCGGAATACTGGGACTACGTGCAGAAGACCCTTGAGTGGGCGGACGGCGGCGAGCCGAACATGCTGCTCGACGACGGCGGCGACATGACGCTGCTGGTGCATTATGGCCTGCGCGCCGAGCAGGGCGACGTGGCCTTCCTCGACGGCGCGACGAATGAGGAGGAGGAGGTCTTCTTCGCCCTCATCAAGAAGCTGGTCGCGCAGAAGCCGGGCTGGTTCGCCAAGCTCGCCGCCAGCATCAAGGGCGTGTCGGAGGAGACCACGACGGGCGTGCACCGCCTGTACATCATGGCGAAGGAAGGCAAGTTGCTGTTCCCGGCCATCAACGTGAACGACAGCGTCACCAAGTCCAAGTTCGACAACCTCTATGGCTGCCGCGAGAGCCTGGTCGACGGCATCCGCCGCGGCACCGACGTGATGATGTCGGGCAAGGTGGCGATGGTCGCGGGCTTCGGCGATGTCGGCAAGGGCAGCGCCGCCAGCCTGCGCAATGCCGGCTGCCGCGTCATGATCTCGGAAGTCGACCCGATCTGCGCCCTGCAGGCGGCGATGGAAGGCTATGAGGTGGTGACGATGGAGGATGCCGCGCCGCGCGCCGACATCTTCGTCACCGCCACCGGTAATGTCGACGTCATCACCATCGAGCATCTGCGGGCGATGAAGCATCGCGCCATCGTCTGCAACATCGGCCACTTCGACAGCGAGATCCAGGTCGCGGCGCTGAAGAACTACAAGTGGACCAACATCAAGCCGCAGGTCGATGAGGTCGAGTTCCCCGACGGCAAGCGCATCATCCTGCTGTCGGAAGGCCGCCTGGTGAACCTCGGCAACGCCACCGGCCACCCGAGCTTCGTGATGTCGGCGTCCTTCACCAACCAGACGCTGGCGCAGATCGAGCTCTGGGCGAACCCGGGCAAGTACGACAAGAAGGTCTACGTGCTGCCGAAGCACCTGGATGAGAAGGTGGCGGCGCTGCACCTGGAGAAGGTCGGTGCCAAGCTGACCAAGCTGTCGCCGCAGCAGGCCGGCTACATCGGCGTGCCGGAAGCCGGGCCGTTCAAGGCCGAGCAGTACCGGTACTGAAGAGAAGGCCGGGGAGAAGGTATTCTCCCCGGACCCCTCATCTATTTTCCCGAGTCTGGCAGCCGTCGAACGGGAAGGGAATATTTTTCCCTCCCCGATCCTTCTTCAGAACCGGTCCGCCCGGTACGGCTCCGGCGGCACGAACGGCGCCTCGTCGGTCATCATCTCGGCCAGCAGCCGCCCCGTCGTCGGCCCCAGCGTCAGCCCCTGATGCGCATGGCCGAAGGCGCCCCATAGCCCCGCCTGCCCCGGCAGCCGCCCGATCACCGGCAGCATGTCCGGCATGCAGGGCCGCACCCCCATCCAGGGCACCGTCTCCACCGCCTCGCCCAGCGGCAGCAGGGCGCGCGCGATCGGCTCCGCCCGCTCCAACTGCACCGGCGTCGGCGGCGCTTCGGTGCGGGCGAACTCCGCCCCCGTGGTCAGCCGTATGCCGGCGCGCATCGGCGCCAGCAGGAAGCCGCTTTCGGTATCCAGCACCGGCCGGTGCAGCACCGCATTGCCGCGCAGGCCGAAATGCCGGTGGTAGCCGCGCTTGCCGAACAGCGGCGGCGCATAGCCGAAGCGCTCGGTCAGCCGCACCGCGGCGGCGCCCAGCGCCACCACCACCTCCGCCGCCTCGACCGGGCCCGCATCGGTCGTCACCCGCCACCCGGCGCCGGCGCGCTGCAAGGTCATCGCACCGCCCTGCACGACGCGGCCGCCCTCCTGCGCGAAGAGCCCGGCATAGGCCAGCGTCAGCGCATGCGGGTCGCTGACCGAGAGCGGGTCGGTCCAGTGGATCGCGCCGGCGCGCGTCGCCATCAGGTGCGGCTCCGCCGCCGCCAGCGTCGCCCCGTCGAGGGCGACGTAATTCACGTCGTAGTCGCGCCGCGCCGTCTCCGCCTGCTGCCGCGCCGCCTCCAGCGCGCGCGGGTCGCTATAGAGCCGCATCCAGCCGATCGGCCGCAGCAGGTCGCGCGCGCCGGCCGCCTCGGCCAGCGCCAGGTGTTCGTCGAGGCAGCTGGCGATCAGCCGCGCATGCGCCTGCACCGCGTGCAGGTAGCGGCCCGGCTCCGAATGCCACCAGTAGCGCAGCAGGGGGGAGGCGTAGCTGGGCAGCGCCAGCGGGTGGTAGACCGCATCGACCGAGCGGTTGCCGGCGATCCGCCGCAGCTC
>JBMOJU010000582.1:0-2373 GCA_049315625.1 Paracraurococcus sp. | reverse complement strand
CGCCGTTCCCATCGCGCCCGCGGGCGCGGCGGCGGCGGCCATGAGCCAGGGCGGTGCCCTGCCGGCGGTCCACCCGGCCATGGCGGCGGCGCTGGCCAGCGGTGCGTCGCCGCAGCGCGCGATGGCCATCGCCGCTACCGCGCAGGCGACGGCGGCGACCATGACGCGGCTCGCCGCAGTGGCGCTGCCCGAGCCCCACGCCGCGGCCGCGGCCATGGCGCAGGGCGTCGTGGCCCGCCCGTCGCAGGCCTTGCTGCTCGCCCTGGCCAGCGGCGCCTCCCCGGCGGACGCCATGGAACGCGCGCGCCAGGCCGCGGCGACCCTGGCCGCGATGCGGGCGGCGGCGGAAGCGCCGGGCCGGAACGAGACCCTGGCGGCCCTGGCCGACAGGGCGGCGCTGCCGGGTGGCCTGGTGATCGACCGGCACGGCGTCGCGCGGCCGGACACGGCGTCGAAGTTCCTCGCCATGGCGGCGGTCCCGACCGATCCGGGCGATGGCGGCGCCGCCCTGGCGCAGGGCGCGGTGCCCGCGGCCCTGCTGGAGCGGCTGGCGCAGTCGCCCGATCTCCGCGCCGCCGTCGCCATGGCCTTCCAGGCCGGCCTCGGCGCCGATGGCGCGCTGGCGGTCGCCCGCGAACGCATCGCCCGGCGCGAATCCATGCTGGCGCAGGCCGCGGTCGAGGCGGACGCCCTGCTGCTGCAGCTTGCCGGCGGCAGCCTGGACAACGCCTATCTCCGCAGCCTGGCGGCCGGGGGCGACACCGACCGGTTCACGGCTGCCCTCGGGATGATGCTCCAGCAGCGTACGCCACCCGATGCCGCCGTCCGGCTGGCGCGGCAGGCGGCATCGCCGCCGGGCGGCACCGGCAATCCTCCAACCGCTCAAGTGACAAGAACGGATCCATGATCCAATCGATCATTGCCCGCATCCGCGCCCTGCCGCGGCGAGGCCGCTTCGCCGTGTTCCTGGCGATCACCTGCGTGATCGCGGCCCTGGCCTCCGCGGCGTACTGGGTCATCATGGTCCGCCCGCCCGATACCAAGCCCCTGGCGATCGGCATCGTGGCCCCGTTCAGCGGCCCCGACGCCCATCTCGGCGCCACGATGCGCGCCGGCGCGGAGGGCTGGCTGCGTTCGGTCGATGGCCGCGTCGGCAAGCACCGCCTGGAACTGCGCAGCTTCGACATCGCCGCACGGCCCGACGCGCTGCGCGCGGCGGAAGCCGATGCCGACGTCATCGCCGTCATCGAAGCGCCCGACCTGGCGGGCGGCGCGGAGGCGCAGGGTCCGGCCATCCCGCGGCTCAGGCTGGCGGCGGATGGCGGAACCACGGATGAATGGACCTTCAGCCTGTCCGCATCGCCGGATCAGGAGGCCCGCTTCCTCGCCAACTACGTCCGCAACGTCGTCGGCGAGAAGCTGATCTCGATCATCCTGCCGGACACGGCCGAGGACGCGGCGATGGCCGAGGAGTTCGACGCCACGCTGCGGCGGTTCGGCACCCGCGTGGTCTACCGCTGGGCGGTGCCGCCGGATGGCGAGGCGCGGCGGGCCGGCCTGAAGGACGCGGCCGAGGAGATCGCCGCGCGCCAGGTCGCCGGCGCGCTGCTCATCCTGGGCAACCCCGACCTGGCCGCGGAGGCGGTGGCGGTCATGGCCGAGGCGAAGGTGTCCAACCGCATCATCGGGTTGCGCCCGATGGCCACCACCCGGTTCCGCGACCGGCTGCGCGCGGTCTGGACCGCACCCGGCTCGCCCTCGGCCATGCTCAACAACACGCTGATCACCACGCCGCTGCTGTTCGATACCTCGAGCGTCGAAGCCCAGGCGTTCCGCAGCGTCTTCGAGGCGACGCATCGGGTCACGCCCGACTGGCGCGCGATGCTGGCGCATGACGGGGCCCTTGCCATCGGCCAGGCGCTCGCCGCCGCCGACCGCCGGGCACCGGCCGCGATCGGCGATCCCCGCGCGGCGATCCGGCAGGGGATGCGCCAATGGCGCAGCCCCGAGACGGCGATCGCCGGGCTGGCCGGCCCGATCTTCTTCGACGGCAGCAACAACCCGCTGCCGACCCTGGTCGGCGTCTATAACGGCGACTCCCTGATCGCCGCGCCGGTGCAGCTGACGCCGATCCGGGACCAGGGGGTCAGCGACTATCTCGAGCAGTTGCGCGCCGGCCGGATGCTCTACGTCAACGACCGCTTCATGTACCGCACCAACCTGGCGACCGTCGGCATCCGGCTGAACAAGGCCACCAACCTGAACCACGGCGCCAGGACCGTGGATCTGGAATTCGTGGTGTGGTTCCGCTGGCGCGGCGATTCCGTGCCGTCGGACATCGTCTTCGACAACGCCGTCACGCCGATCCGGCTC
>JBMOJU010000172.1:0-10593 GCA_049315625.1 Paracraurococcus sp. | reverse complement strand
CGAACTGCGCGCGCGCAAGTTCATGAAGATCATCTCGCTGGCGCCGGAGGTCCTGTAAGGCCATGGCGGCGAAGATCAGGAAGGGCGACCGGGTTCAGATCCTGACCGGACGCGACAAGGGCAAGCGCGGCGAGGTCATCGCCGTGAACCCGACCGAGAACCGCGCCCTGGTGCAGGGCGTGAACGTGGTGAAGCGCCACCGGAAGCCGCAGGGCATGAACCAGCCCGGCGGGATCCAGGAAAAGGAAGCGCCGATCCACCTGTCCAACCTGGCGCTGATCGACCCGAAATCCGACAAGCCGACCCGCGTGGGGTTCCGGCTGCTGGAGGACGGCAAGAAGGTGCGCGTGGCGAAGCCCTCGGGCGAGGTGCTTGACGCATGAGCGATTCGAAGAAGAAGGCCGCCGGCAACAAGGGTGCCGCCGGCAACAAGGGTGCGGCCGGCCGCAAGCAGGACACCGCCAAGAAGCCGGAAGCGGCCAGTGGCGGCGGCGGCGAAGGCCGCGTGCAGGCCACGCCGGCCAAGGCCGGCAAGGCCGCGGCCTCCCCGGCGGAGAAGCCGCGCCTGGCGGTGTTCTATGCCGAGGTGGTGCGCCAGCGGTTGGTCGAGGAATTCGGCTACAAGAACCCGATGGAAGTGCCGAAGCTCGAGAAGATCGTCATCAACATGGGCGTGGGCGAGGCGGCGGGCGACCAGAAGAAGCTCGACGCGGCGGTCGCGGACCTGACGGCGATCGCCGGCCAGCGGCCGGTGCGGACCAAGGCCAAGAAGGCCATCGCGGGCTTCAAGATCCGCGAGGGCCAGCTCATCGGCTGCAAGGTCACGCTGCGCAAGGCGCGGATGTACGAGTTCCTGGATCGCCTGGTGTCCGTGGCCATGCCGCGGGTGCGGGACTTCCGGGGCCTGCCTGCGAACAAGGGCTTCGACGGCCGTGGCAACTTCGCCATGGGCATGAAGGAGCAGATCGTGTTCCCCGAGATCAACTACGATCGGGTCGACACGGTGCGCGGGATGGACATCCAGTTCGTCACGACGGCGAAGACCGACAAGGAAGCCAAGGCGCTGCTCACGGCGTTCCAGCTGCCTTTCCAGAAGTGATCTTGGAAGACCGCCCGCGGCATGCCGCGGGAGCAGGTTCCGGAGGATAGAATCGAATGGCCAAGACTTCGGCAATCGAGAAGAACAAGCGCCGCGCCAAGCTCAGCAAGGTGCACGCCTCGAAGCGTGCCACGCTGAAGGGCATCGTCATGGACCGCACCCTGCCGGTGGAGGATCGCTTCGACGCGACCCTGAAGCTCGCGCAGCTGCCGCGCAATGGCGCGAAGGTGCGGGTGCGCCTGCGCTGCGAGCTGACCGGCCGCCCGCGCGGCAACTACCGCAAGTTCAAGCTTTGCCGGAACGCGCTGCGGGATCTCGCCAATAGCGGCCAGATCCCCGGCGTGACCAAGGCGAGCTGGTAAGGAACGCCGGCCATGTCATTGTCCGATCCGCTCGGGGACATGCTCACCCGTATCCGCAATGCCCAGCGGGCCCGGCAGACGCGTTGCGTCGCCCCGGCCAGCCGGCTGCGGACCGATGTGCTGGACGTGCTGAAGCGCGAGGGTTTCATCCGCGCCTGGCGCGTGGAGCAGGACCGTCCCGGCGTCAGCCGCATCGAGATCGAGCTGAAGTATTCTGAAGGCGAGCCCGCCATCAAGGAGATCACCCGCATCTCCAAGCCTGGCCGGCGCGTCTACTCGAAGATCAAGGAGCTGCCGAAGTACTATAACGGCCTCGGCATCTCGATCCTGTCGACCCCTCGCGGGGTGATGAGCGACAATGAGGCCCGCGCTGCCAATGTTGGCGGCGAAGTCCTCTGCCGCGTGTTCTGAGGGAGGGAGAAGCGATGTCGCGCGTCGGCAAATATCCCGTCCCGGTCCCGGCCGGCGTCCAGGTGGCGCTGCAGGGGCGGACCGTGGTCGCCAAGGGCAAGAACGGCGAGCTCAAGCTCGACCTCACGGACGAAGTGGATGTGGAGATCGCGGGCAATGCGGTCGCGGTGAAGCCGCGCCGCGACGACCGCCGGTCCCGCACCATGTGGGGCACCACCCGTAGCCTGATCAACGGCATGTGCATCGGCGTCTCCACCGGCTTCACCAAGTCGATGGAAATCACCGGCACCGGCTACCGCGCCGCGGTGCAGGGCAAGGACCTGGTTCTGGCCCTCGGCTTCAGCCATGAGGTCCGCTACCCGATCCCCGAGGGGATCACCATCGTCTGCGAACGCCCGACGGCCGTGAAGGTCAGCGGTGCGGACAAGCAGCGGGTGGGCCAGGTGGCGGCCGAAATCCGCGCCTATCGCGGTCCCGAGCCCTACAAGGGCAAGGGCGTCCGCTACACCGATGAGCAGATCCTCCGGAAGGAGGGTAAGAAGAAGTAATGGCCGCAAAGCTCGCATTGCAGACGCGCCGCCGTTCGCGGCTGCGCTACCAGCTCAGGCAGAAATCCGGTGGCCGTCCGCGGCTGTCGGTGTTCCGCTCCGGCAAGCACATCTACGCGCAGGTGATCGACGACGCGCAGGGGCGGACTCTCGCCGCGGCGTCCTCGATCGAGAAGGAGCTGCGCGAAAGCCTGAAGACCGGGGCGGACAAGGACGCCGCCGTGGTCGTGGGCAAGCGGGTCGCCGAGCGCGCGCTGGCCGCCGGCATCACCGCCGTGGTCTTCGACCGCGGGCCGTATTTGTATCATGGCCGGGTCAAGGCCCTGGCCGACGCCGCCCGCGAGGGCGGGCTGTCGTTCTGAGGATCTCATAATGGCACGTACCCCTCATGGCGGCGGCGGCGGCGGGCATGGCGGCGAGGGCGGTGACCGCCGTCGCGGCCGTGGCCGCGATCGCGGCGGCGAGAATCGGCAGGAGCGGCAGGAAGGCGACGAGCTGAAGGACAAGCTCGTCACCATCAACCGCGTGGCGAAGGTGGTGAAGGGTGGGCGGCGCTTCAGCTTCGCCGCACTCGTCGTCGTCGGCGACCAGAAGGGCCGCGTCGGCTGGGGCGCCGGCAAGGCGCGCGAGGTGCCGGAGGCGATCCGCAAGGCGACCGAGCAGGCGAAGCGGACCATGATCCGCGTGCCGATGCGGGAAGGCCGGACGCTGCACCACGACGTGATCGGTGAGTTCGGCGCGGGCCGGGTGATCCTGCGGGCGGCGCCCGCCGGTACCGGCATCATCGCCGGCGGCCCGATGCGCGCGATCTTCGAGACCTTGGGCATGGGCGACGTCGTGGCCAAGTGCCTCGGCTCGACCAACCCGCACAACATGATCAAGGCGACCTTCGCGGCGCTCACCCGCTCGACCAGCCCCCGGGCGGTCGCGGCGCGGCGTGGCAAGAAGGTGTCGGACCTGCTTGGCCCCCGCAAGGACCAGGCGCCGGCGGAGGCCGCTGCGGCGGAGGCCCCCAATGTCTGATGTAAAGAAGACCGTGAAGGTGACCCAGATCGGGTCGCCGATCGGCCGCAAGCCCGGCCAGAAGGAAACGCTGATCGGGCTCGGCCTCAACAAGATGCACCGCTCGCGGGAGCTGGAGGACACCCCTTCGGTCCGCGGCATGATCCGGAAGGTCGCCCACCTGATCAAGGTGGACGAAACCCCCGGGACGGGTGGGTGACATGAAGCTCAACGAGATCCGCGACAACGACGGCGCGCGGTACAAGTCCAAGCGCCTCGGCCGGGGCATCGGCTCCGGCAAGGGCAAGACCTCGGGCAAGGGCGTGAAGGGCCAGAAGGCGCGTGAGGGCGTTGCCCTCAACGGCTTCGAAGGCGGCCAGTTGCCCATCTACCGCCGGCTGCCGAAGCGCGGCTTCGTCAACATCTTCCGCAAGCAGTACGCCCCGCTGAACCTGGGCGCGCTGGACAAGGCGATCGAGGAAGGCCGGCTGCCGGCCGGCGAGCCGATCACCGAGGACAGCCTGCGCGCGGCCGGCATCGTCCGCACCGGCGCCAAGCTGGCCGGTGTGCGGCTGCTGGGGCAGGGCGCGATCACCCGGGCGGTGACCATCACCATCTCCGGTGCCTCCGCCACCGCCGTCGCGGCGGTCGAGGCGGCGGGCGGGACGGTCACGCTGCTGGCTCCGCGCACCGAGGCCGCGGCTCCGGCCGAGGCCTGACGCTTGCCGCCCGGCAGGGCGAGGTCTACCTAGTCAGGGAATCGTGGCTGCGGCGCCACGGCCGGGGGTACCCCCCCCGGTTGTCGGCGCCGTTGCCGTGTGGAGGGTTCGCAGTCCCATGGCCTCCGCCGCCGAACAGCTTGCGGCCAATCTGAACCTTGGTGTCCTGTCCAAGGCCACCGAGCTCAAGAAGCGCATCTGGTTCACCCTGGGCGCATTGATCGTCGTCCGCATCGGCACCTATGTGCCGGTCCCCGGCGTCGACGCGGCCGTGATGGGCGAGATCCTCGCCCAGCATGGCGGTGGCATCCTCGGCATGTTCGACATGTTCACCGGCGGCGCGCTTGGCCGCATGACGGTGTTCGCGCTGAACATCATGCCTTACATCTCCGCCAGCATCATCATCCAGCTGATGTCGGCCGCCGTCCCCCAGCTCGAGACCCTGAAGAAGGAAGGCGAGGCGGGGCGGAAGAAGCTCAATCAGTACACCCGCTACCTCACCGTGCTGATCGCCGTATTCCAGGCCTGGGGCATCGCCGTCGGGCTGGAAAGCATGCGCGGCGCCTTCGGCAACGCGGTGCACGACCCGGGGATGTTCTTCCGGCTCTCCTGCGTCATCACGCTGGTCGGCGGAACCATGTTCCTGATGTGGCTGGGTGAGCAGATCACCGCCCGCGGCGTGGGCAACGGCATCTCGCTGATCATCTTTGCCGGCATCGTCGCCAACCTGCCGCATGCGCTGGTGTCGACGCTGGAACTCGGCCGCACCGGCGCGCTGTCCACCGTTTTCATCATCTTCTTCCTGGCCGTCGCCCTCGGGGTGATTGCCCTGGTGGTGTTCGTCGAGCGCGCCCAGCGCCGCATCCCGGTCCAATACCCGAAGCGCCAGGTCGGCAACCGGATGTTTGGCGGTGAGGCATCGCACCTGCCGCTGAAGCTGAACACCGCCGGCGTGATCCCGCCGATCTTCGCCTCCTCCCTGCTGCTCCTGCCAGCCACCGTGGCCGGCTTCGCCGCCGGGCCGAGCGGCGATGACAGCATCCTGCAGACCGTGGCGAATGCGCTGGCGCATGGCCAGCCGCTCTATATGGCGCTGTACATGGCGCTGATCATCTTCTTCGCCTTTTTCTACACCGCCGTGGTGTTCAACCCGACCGAGACGGCGGACAACCTGAAGAAGTATGGCGGCTTCGTGCCCGGCATCCGGCCCGGGCAGAACACCGCCGACTACTTCGACCGGGTGCTGACGCGGTTGACCGCGATCGGTGCGCTCTACCTCTGCCTGGTCTGCATCCTGCCGGAGATCCTGATCAGCCATTACGGCGTGCCCTTCTACTTCGGTGGCACGTCCCTGCTGATCATCGTCTCCGTCACCATGGACACCGTGGCGCAGATCCAGTCGCACCTGTTCGCCCACCAGTATGAGGGCCTGATCAAGAAGGCCCGCCTGGGCGGCCGCGGTTCGCCGCGCGCCCGTGGCTAGGCCGGCGCCGGTGGCGCGGTCGCTTGAAGGACGCAGCGCGACCGCCGGGGCGGCCGCGGGGATGCATGGGGAACGACGGTTATGAACCTGATCCTGCTGGGCCCGCCGGGTGCCGGTAAAGGAACCCAGGCCAAGCGCCTGGAGGACCGTTACGGGCTGCGGCAGATCTCGACCGGCGACATGCTGCGGGCTGAGGTGAAGTCCGGCAGCGAGATCGGCCTCCAGGCCAAGGCGATCATGGAGCGTGGGGAGCTTGTCCCCGATGCGATCATCATCGCCATGCTCGCGGCCCGTGTCTCCCAGCCGGACATCGCCCAGGGCTTCATCCTGGACGGATTTCCCCGCACCGTCCCGCAGGCCGAGGCGCTGGATCTGGTGCTGCAGGAGAAGGCGATGCCGCTGCACCACGTGATCGAGCTTCAGGTGGACGACACCGCGCTGGTCGAGCGTATCTCCGGCCGCTACACCTGCGCCAAGTGCGGCGAGGGCTATCACGACAGCTTCAAGCAGCCCCGGGCGGCCGGCACCTGCGACCGCTGCGGCAGCACGGAGTTCGTCCGCCGGGCCGACGACAAGGCGGATACGGTGGCCTCCCGGCTGGATGCCTACCACCGCCAGACGGCGCCGTTGCTGCCCTACTACGCCTCCCGCGGGGTGCTGCGGGTGGCGGATGGCATGGCGGAAATGGACGATGTGGCGGGCCAGATCGAGGCGATCCTCGGTCCGATGGCGCAAAAGGGTTGACGGCTTGGCGGCGCTGCGTATAGTCCGCGCCTCCCGCGGACATGGGTGGCCTGCTGGCCGCCATGGCCGCGCTTAGCCGTTCATCTGGCTTTACGAAGATCACCTCGCCGGGATGGCGTGTGGGCCGAGGTGGCCCCCGCTGCGCCGGTTCAAGCAGGAGCGACAGGCTCCAGGAGCTCAGCAGTGGCGCGCATCGCCGGTGTCAACATTCCCACGAATAAGCGCGTGCTGATCTCGCTGCGCTATATCTATGGCATCGGTCCGAAGAACGCGGCCGACATCTGCCAGGCGCTCTCGATCCCGGAGGATCGCCGCGTCAACCAGTTGACGGATGAGGAGATCCTCAAGATCCGTGAGCTGATCGACCGCGAGTACCGGGTCGAAGGCGACCTTCGCCGCGAAGTGGCGATGAATATCAAGCGACTGATGGACATGGCCTGCTACCGCGGCCTGCGCCATCGGCGCGGCCTTCCGGTCCGTGGCCAGCGCACCCATACCAATGCGCGCACCCGCAAGGGCAAGGCGGTTGCGATCGCCGGCAAGAAGAAGGTGACCAAGTAAGATGGCCCGCGATCCCAAGGGCGCCCGCGCCCCCCGCAAGAAGGAGCGCAAGAACATCGCCACCGGCGTGGCCCATGTTCTCGCCTCCTTCAACAACACCATCGTGACCATCACCGATGCCCAGGGCAACGCGATTGCCTGGTCGTCCTCGGGCAGCCAGGGCTTCAAGGGCAGCCGGAAGTCGACCCCCTATGCGGCGCAGGTCGCCGCCGAGGATGCCGGCAAGAAGGCCCGCGAGCACGGCATGGAGCAGCTGGAGATCATGGTGAGCGGCCCGGGTTCGGGACGCGAATCGGCTCTCCGCGCGCTGCAGGCGGTCGGCTTCTACGTCACGGCCATCCGTGACGTGACGCCGATCCCGCACAACGGCTGCCGCCCCCGCAAGCGTCGGCGCGTCTGACGCGTCGATCGGGGGAGGGGCCGTAAGGAGATGCTCGTGATCGAGAGGAATTGGCGTTCGCTGATTCGCCCGGAGAAGCTGGGCGTCGAGGTCGGGTCGGACCCCGACCGCGTGGCGACCATCGTGGCCGAGCCGCTGGAGCGCGGCTTCGGGATGACGCTGGGCAATGCCCTGCGCCGCGTGCTGTTGTCTTCGCTGCAGGGCGCGGCGGTGACGGCGCTGAAGATCGACGGCGTGCTGCATGAGTTCAGCAGCATCCAGGGCGTCCGTGAGGACGTCACCGACCTGGTGCTGAACGTGAAGCAGCTTGCCATCCGGATGCAGGGCGAGGGGCCGAAGCGCCTCATGCTCACCGCGACCGGCCCGGGCGAGGTGACCGCCGGCCAGATCCAGACCACCGGCGACATCGAGATCTCGAACCCGGACCTGGTGATCTGCACGCTCGACGACGGCGCCAAGCTGTCGATGGAGCTGACCGTCAACACCGGCAAGGGCTACGTCCCGGCGGCGATGAACCGGCCGGAAGACGCGCCGATCGGCCTGATCCCGGTCGATGCGATCTACTCGCCGGTCCGTCGCGTGGCCTACCGGGTCGAGCCGACCCGCGTCGGCCAGGTGACGGATTACGACAAGCTCGTCCTGAACGTCGAGACCGACGGCACGGTAGCGCCGGAGGACGCGGTGGCTCTGGCCGCCCGCATCCTGCAGGACCAGCTCCAGCTCTTTATCAACTTCGACGAGCCGCGCGAGCGGAAGGTCGAGGAAGAGCGCGACGACCTGCCGTTCAACCGCAACCTGCTGCGCAAGGTCGATGAGCTCGAATTGTCGGTTCGTTCGGCGAATTGCCTGAAGAACGACAACATCGTCTATATCGGCGACCTGGTGCAGAAGACGGAGCAGGAGATGCTCCGGACTCCGAACTTCGGCCGGAAGTCGCTGAACGAGATCAAGGAAGTCCTCGCCTCCATGGGGCTCGGCCTCGGCATGACCGTCACCGGCTGGCCGCCCGAGAACATCGAGGACCTCGCCAAGAAACTCGAAGAGCCGTTCTGAGACCGGCGCACCAGGGATAAAGTATCATGCGTCACGGTATGGCCGGCCGTAAGCTCGGCGTCACCTCCACCCACCGGCTCGCCATGTTCCGCAACATGGCGACCAGCCTGCTGAAGCACGAGCAGATCACCACCACGCTGCCCAAGGCGAAGGAGCTGCGCCCGTATGTCGAGCGCATCATCACGCTCGGCAAGCGCGGCGGCCTGCATGCGCGCCGTCAGGCCTACGCGCAGCTGATGGATGAGCGCGTGGTGGACAAGCTCTTCACCACCATCGCCGACCGCTACAAGGCCCGCTCGGGTGGCTATACCCGCGTCCTCAAGGCCGGCATGCGCTACGGCGATGCCGCCGACATGGCGGTGATCGAACTGGTCGACCGCGACGTCGCCGCCAAGGGCCTCGACAGCGGCCCGAAGCCCGATGCGGCCGAGGTCCAGGAGGCGGCGTAAGCCAGCCTCCGCCGGTCGGAGATCTGAACGGGGCGGCAGGGCAACCTGCCTCCCCGTTTCCATGTCCGGGCAGCCGCGGCGCCGCGCGCCGCGGTCCGGGCACCGGCCGGTCCCCGCGCCGTGGCGCGGCGGGTCAGCCCCGCCGCTGCTCGCGGTACAGCAGCAGGCCGGCGCCGGCGATCAGCGCCGCCCCGGCCAGCAGGGCGGCGCCCGGGACATCGCCCCAGACCAGCCAACCGAACACCGCGGCCCAGAGCAGGAAGCTGTACTGGTAGGGCACCACGACCGAGGCCGGCGCCAGCTTCAGCGCCCGCGTCACCCCCATATGCCCGAGCGTCGCCACCAGCCCGAGCAGCAGCAGCAGGGGGAGGTCGCCGCCCGACGGCAGGCTCCAGCCATCCCGGCCGAGCAGCAGCATCCCCAGCCCGAGCCCACCGAGCATCTGGAAGGCTGCCAGCAGCGCGTCCGGCGTCTCGCGCAATTGCCGGCTGCAGAGCAGGAACAGCGCATAGAGCAGCGCGCCGGCCAACGCGCCCAGCGCCGGAAGGCCCGCCGCGCCGAGATCGGCGCCCAGTGCGACCACCACGCCAACGAAGCCCAGCAGCACCAGCACCCAGCGCCGGCCGCCGACCCGTTCCCCCAGCAGCAGCGCCGCCAGGGCGGTGACCATCAGCGGCGCCGCCATCCAATAGGTCATGGCGTCGGCCAGCGGCAGGGAGGCCACCACCCAGTAGAAGCAGGCGGCCTCGGCCGCGCCGATGGCGACGCGCAGCGCCTGCAGCCTTGGCCGCTCCACCTTGAAGCCCGGCCGGCGCAGCACCCGCCAGGCCAGCGGCGCCAGCACCACCAGCGCCGCCAGGCTGCGCAGCAGCAGCACCTGGCCCACCGTGTTGCTGGCGACCAGCCACTTCCCCAGCACGTCGTTCAGGGAGAACAGCAGGACCGAGGCCAGCATCAACCCGATGCCGGCGGCATGGCCGCGCGGGGCGGCCCCATTGTCGAACGGCATGGATCAATCCAGCCGGATGCCGGCCTCACGCACCAGCGTGGCCATCTGCTCCCGCCCCTCCCGCACGAAGCGGACGAAATCGGCCGGCGCGCTGCCGATCGCCACGGCGCCGATCTGCGCCAGGCGCTGCTTCACCCCGGCATCGGCCAGCGCCTCCGCCAGCGCCGCGTGCAGGGCGGCGACCACCGGGGCCGGCGTGCCGGCCGGGCCGAACAGCGCCGCCCATTCGTTGGAATTGAAGCCCGGGAAGCCGCTCTCGGCCAAGGTCGGCACGTCCGGGCGGCTGGGGATCCGCTGCAGCGTCGCCACCGCCAGGAAGCGGGCGCGGCCGCTGTCGACGATCGGCCCGGCGCTGACCGTGGTGATGAAGACCGCGTCGATCGAGCCCGCCGCCAGGTCGCGCGCTGCATCCGCCCCGCCGCGGTAGGGCGCGTGGATCACCTCGATCCCGGCCCGGCGGGTGAATTGCAGCAGGCCGACATGGCCGGCCGTCGCATTGCCCTGGGTGCCGACGCTGATCGCGCCGGGCCGTTCCTTTGCCTGGCGGATGAACTCGGCGACGCTGCGGCCGGGGAAATCGGCCTTCACCGCCAGCACGCCGGGGAAGGTCACCACCAGGGAAACCGGGACGAAGGCGGCATAGTCGAAGGGCAGGCCCTTCATCAGCGCCGGGTTCACCAGGTGGGAGGACGCGTCCCACAGCAGCGTGTAGCCATCCCCCGGCGCCTGCGCGACCGCGCCGCCACCGACGCT
>JBMOJU010000171.1:0-10628 GCA_049315625.1 Paracraurococcus sp. | reverse complement strand
GGGGGAGGCGGTGGTCGGCGTCGCCCTCATGCTGCTCGGCGAGAATACGCGGGAGGTGGGCGAGCGGGTCAAGGCGGCGATGGGCGAGATCGGCAAATCGCTGCCCAAGGGCGTCGAGATCGCGCCCTATTACGACCGCGCCGACCTGATCAACCGCACCATCGACACCGTGGCGCGCAACCTGGTCGAGGGCGCCGCCCTGGTGGTGGTGGTGCTGCTGGTGCTGCTCGGCAACATCCGCGCCGGGCTGGTGGTGGCGCTGGCGATCCCGCTGTCGATGCTCGCCGCCGCGACGGCGATGTACTACTCGGGCCTCTCGGGCAACCTGATGAGCCTCGGCGCCATCGATTTCGGCCTGATCGTCGACGGCTCCGTCGTCATGATCGAGAACGTCGTCCGCCGCCGCGGCGAGCAGCCGAAGCGCCCGATCATGGAGGTGGTGCGGGAGGCGGCGCATGAGGTGGGTCGCCCCATCGTCTTCGCCGTCGGCATCATCACCGTGGTCTACCTGCCGCTGCTGAGCCTGCAAGGGGTCGAGGGCAAGATGTTCCGCCCCATGGCGCTGACGGTGATCTTCGCGCTGCTCGCCTCCCTCGTGCTGACCCTCGTGCTGATGCCGGTGCTGGCGACCTTCGCGTTGCGCGGGCCGGTGTCGGAAACGGATAGCCGCGTGATCGGCTGGGTCCGGCGCGGCTACGCGCCGCTGCTGGACCGGGCGGAGCGCCACCCGGTGCCGGTCGTCGGCATCGCGCTCGCCCTGCTGGTCGGCAGCGGGTTGCTGGCGACGCGGCTGGGGGCGGAGTTCATCCCGCGCCTGGATGAGGGCGCGCTGACCGTCACCACTACCAAGCTGCCCAGCATGGGGCTCTCTACCGCCGTCGAGACCACGACGCTGCTGGAGAAGACGCTGCTGCGCTTCCCCGAGGTGGTGACGGTGGTCAGCCTGTCCGGCAGCTCCGAGATCCCGACCGACCCGATGGGCGTCGAGCAATCCGACAGCTTCATCATCCTGAAGCCGCGCGAGGCATGGCGGACCGCGCCGGACCGCGAGGGGCTGATCAAGGCCTATGGCGAGGCGCTGGAGCGCGAGGTCCCCGGCATGCAGCTCTCCTGGTCGCAGCCGATCGAGATGCGCATGCAGGATTTGCTGCAGGGCGTCCGCTCCGACGTCGCCATCCTGATCTATGGCGACGACCCGGTGGCGCTGCGCCACGCGGCGGAGGCGACGGTCCAGGCGGTGGCGCGCATCCCCGGCGCCGCCGACGTGAAGGCCGAGCAGACCGCCGGCCAGCCCTATCTGCGGGTGATCATCGACCGCGAGGCGGTGGCCCGCTACGGCCTCAATGCCTCGGACGTTCTGGACGTGGTGGAGGCGCTGGGCGGCCGCACCGTCGGCACGCTCGTGGAGGGCAATGCCCGCTACGATATCCGCGTCCGGCTGCGGCCTGAGGATCGCGGCGACCCCGACCGCATCCGCAGCCTCCGCATCGCCGATGCCTCCGGCCGCGCGGTGCCGCTGACCCAGTTGGCGCGGGTGGTGGTGGAGGACGGGCCGGCGCAGATCAGCCGGGAAAAGGGCCGTCGCCGCATCACCGTGGAGGCGAATGTCCGCGGCCGCGACATCGGCAGTTTCGTCGGTGAGGCGCAGGCGGCGGTGCAGCGGGAGGTGCAACTGCCGCCCGGCTATTCCATGGAGTGGGGCGGCCAGTTCCAGAACCTGCAGGAGGCGACGGCGCGGCTGACGGTGGTGGTGCCGGCGGCGCTGGCGCTGATCTTCGCGTTGCTGTTCGTGATGTTCCGCAGCCTGGCGCTTTCGGCGCTGATCTTCGTCAACGTGCCCTTCGCCGCGACGGGCGGCATCCTCGCGCTCTGGCTGCGCGACCTGCCGTTCAGCATCTCGGCTGCGGTCGGCTTCATCGCGCTGTTCGGCATCGCCGTGCTGAACGGCGTCGTGCTGGTCAGCACCATCGTCGAGCAGCGGATCGAGGGGGCTTCGCCGATCGCGGCCGCCCGCAACGCCGCCATGCTCCGGCTGCGCCCGGTGCTGATGACGGCAACCGTCGCCAGCCTCGGCTTCCTGCCCATGGCGATCTCGACCAGCGCGGGGGCGGAGGTCCAGCGGCCGCTGGCCACCGTGGTGATCGGCGGCCTGGTCACGGCGACCTTGCTAACCCTGCTGGTACTGCCCACGCTCTATCCCTGGATCGCCGGGCGGCGGCGGGAGGGCTGAGCCTCATACCGACGGACCGGTCGCTTGACCGGTCCGAGCGCCCGGATGGGCGCCGCGCGTCGCGCCGTACGGCGCGACGGCGCGAAGCCAACCGGAGGTTTGCGCCCGGCGTCTGAGGGGCCCCTGAACGTGTCAACGTTCAGGGGCGTCGGCATCAGTGCGCCACGGCGCGGGCGGCCTCGGCATACCCGACCCGCCGCTCCGGCGGCACCGGATGCCGCCCGGCCACGCGTTCCAGCAGCATCCGCGCATCCGTCGCCTGGCCGGCCCGCATCGCCGCATGCAAGAAGAGTTGTTCGAAGACATCCTGTTGCGCGTGGCTGCCGCCGAGCTGGTACATGCCCTGCACCGCCGGCCGCATCGCCGCCACCGCGCCGGCGTGATCGCCCTGCGCATGCTGCAGTACCGCCTCGCTCACCGGCAGCGCATAGCGGGCGATCAGCGGTCCGTTGGTGCCGGCATTGCTGCGCGCCGCGTCGCGCAGCGCCGCCAGCATCCGCTCCGCCGCCGCCCAGCGCCCGGCGCCGCACAGCGCCATCATCCAGTGCGGCAGGGTGAAGGCCGACAGCGTGTCGCCGATCCGCGCCTCCGCCTTGTCCGCCAGTTCCTCCCACCGCTGGCCGGCCGGCACGCCGTGCAGCGACAGCCGGAACAGCATGGAGGCCGCGTTCTGCACGTCGATGTAGAGATCCGGCTGCGCCTGGGTGACCGGGCTGTCCAGGTTGCGGAAGCGGGTGTCGTAGAGCTCGAGCACCGCGGTGAAATCGCCCTGCTCCAGGTGGTACATCGCGCGGTGCCACCAGAGGTGGTGCATGATGTTGTTGCCGCCCTCCCAGTTGGGTTCCAGCGCGCTGATCCAGGCGATGCCCTCGCTGCGGCGGCCCTGCATCTCCAGCACATGCGCCACCGCATGCGCCGCCCAGAGATCGCCGGGATCGAGCGCGATGGCGGCGCGGCCGGCGGCCTCGGCGACCACGTAGTTCCCCGCTTCCTCATTGGCGAAGCTGCGGCAGGCAAGGACGCCGCCATACCCGGGCACGTCACGGGTCCAGGCCGGCAGGATGGTCTCCACCGAGGTGAGCATCGCTTCCGGCCGGCCGAGCCAGAAGGCGCAGAAATGGTGCAGGCGGAAGGCCAGGATGTCGCGCGGGTGGTCCGCCAGGATGCCCTCCCAGACCGACAGCGCGCGGTCCATCGCGTTCTCCGACCAGGCCGAGAGGGCGGCGACATGCGCCTGCTCGCGTGGCGTGGCCGTCGCCGTCAGCCGGGCGGCGCTGGCGATCGCCTCCTGTGCCATCGGCAGGAGGGCCTGCTTGTAGCCGAGCAGCAGGAAGGCGGCCTTCAGCGCATGCGCCATGCCGCAGTCGGGGTCGGTGGCCAGCAGTGCCTGCATCCGCTGCGAGGTGTCGAAGCGGTAGCCGAGATAGCCGGCGATGGTGTGGTCGAAGGCACGGGCGGCCGCGGCGCTGCCGGCCGTGATCGCATTGCCCTGGGCGTCCTGCTGCATGGTGCGTGCCTCCCTGGAACATGCTGGGTTCGCTTGCGCTCACTGCGCATGCTCCAGCCCTTGTTTGGTCGCAGGATTCAGCGTTCTCGGCGATTCTGCCTCAACGCATCCCGCCCTGAGCGTCTGCGCGGTCTGCCAGCCAATGCACGAGGACCGCGATGGCGGCCATCAGGTCCGCGGTCTCCATGGCTTCGTCCGGGTTGTGGCTGCCGTTACGGTTCCTGACCAGCAGCATGCCGGTCTTCACGCCGGATGCCGCGAAGTTGTTGGCATCATGGCTGCCGGGGCTGTTGAGGCGTGGCGCCGGCAGCCCGGCGCGGGTCGCGGCATCAGCAAGCCCTTCGATGATTCCCGGGTCCATCAAGCCGGGGGCGGCGGCGCTGCGCTCGCCGAGGTCGATGCGGACGCTGCGACGCGCCGCCACCGTGGCGACGATCTCCGCCAGCCGCGTCTCCAGCGCCTGGAGATGCGCCGCCGAGTAGGCCCGCAGGTCGAGGCTGAGCTCGAACCGGCCGGACACCATCGTCAGGCTGTGCCGCTCGGCCGGTGTATGGAAGCGGCCGATGGTGACGGCCATGGGCCGGCCGGCGGCCTCTTCCTCCAGCCACATCGCTTCCAGCGCCAGGGCCAGGTCGGCGGCGGCCAGCGCGGCGTCGCGGCGGAAGCGGTGCGGCAGCCCGGTATGCGCGTCCTCCCCGGTGATGCGGATGAAGGGGTGGCGGACATTGCCGGGGTTGGCGAGGCAGATCGCCACCGGCGCGCCGGCTTCGACCAGCTGCGGCGCCTGCTCGATATGGACTTCGAGGTAGGCGCCGATCCGCGAAGGGTCGCGCAGCGGGGTGCCGAGGCGCGCCGGGTCGCCGCCGCAGGCGGCGATGCTCTCGGCCAGCGTCAGGCCGCCGCGGGCGTGGCGCAGCTCCAGCGCGCCGGGCGGCAGCCGGGCCAGCAGGCAGCGGCTGCCGATCAGGCCGAGGCCGAACCACACTGCCTCCTCGCAGCGCAGCGCCAGGACCTCGATATCCATCCGCGGGCGGAGGCCGGCCGCCTGCAGGGCGGCAACCGCGGCGATCCCGGCGACGACGCCCGCGGCGCCATCGAAATTGCCGCCCTGGACCACGCTGTCGAGGTGCGAGCCGATCAGGATGGGCGGGGCCTCGGGGGTGGTGCCCGGCCAGCGGAGGGTGAGGTTGCCGCCGGCATCGGTGCGGGGTTCGAGGCCCAGAGCCTCGCCGGCGGTGGCGATCAGCGCCTGCGCCGCGTTCTCGCCGCGGCCATAGGCGTCGCGGGTGATGCCGGGCGGGTCGGCGCCGATGGCGGCGAGGGCGTCCAGCAGGCGTTGGACCAGCTGGCCCTGGGCGGCGATGGCGGCGGCGAGGGGCATGGGTGGGGAATCCGGTTGGGGTGCGGGTGCCGCCATCGGCAGGGTCACAACCCGATCTCCCGCAACACCTCCTCCGTATGCTCCCCCAGCCCCGGCGCCGGCACGCTCCATGGCCCGATCCCCGGCAGCTTCGGGAAGGGCAGGGTCCCCAGCCCCGGCTGCGCCAGCGGCACCGCCGCGCCTACCGCCTGCGCATGCGGGTCGGCCAGCCAGTCCAGCGGCGTATTGACGATGTCGCACAGCATCCGCCCGGCCTGGCAGCGCCGCACCCATTCCGTCGCCGGCTCGGCGGCGATGGCGGCGCGGATCGCCGGCAGCAGTGCCTCCCGATTCGCATGCCGGGCGGCGAAGCCGGCGAAGCGTGGGTCCTCCGCCAGGTCGGGCCGGCCGATGATGCCGCAGAATTGGTGGAATTCCGGCTCCCGCAGCATGGCGATCATGAACCAGCGGCCGTCGCTGCCCTGGTAGGTGCCAGACGGCGTATTGGCGCTCGGCGGCACCGCGCCCAGCATCCCGGCCTCGGCGATGTTGAACGCCATCAGCGCGGTCGCGCTCTGCATCAGGGAGACATCCAGCACCCGCCGCTGCGGTGCCGCGCCCGAAGCGCGGTCCTGCGCCTGGCCGGCCAGCGCCGCCTGCACCGCGATCATCGCCGACAGCCCCGTGGTCATGTCGACCGCCATGATTTGCCCGGTGCGGTGCGGGATGCCGTCGGCGCCGATGTTGAGCGAAACCATGCCGCTATAGGCCTGCACCACGCCATCGGTCGCCGGCCGCTCGGCATTCGGCCCCTGCTGGCCGAAGCCGGAGATGGACAGGAAGACGACGTCCGCCTTCCCGGCCTCCGGCACGATGCCGAGCCGCTTTGCCACGCCGGGGCGGAAGGCTTCCAGCATCACATCGGCCCTGGCGGCCAGCTTGAGCATCGCGGCGCGGCCGGACTCCGACTGCAAATCCAGCATCACGCTTCGCTTGCCGCGGTTGAAGGCGACATGCATGACGCTCTGCGTCCCCTCCCGGGTCGAGAGGCCACGGGACCAGTCGCCGGCGGGCGGTTCGATCTTCACCACCGTGGCGCCGCAGGCGGCCAGCAGGCTGGCGCAATAGGGTCCGGCGATGCCCTGGCTGGCATCCAGCACGAACAGGCCCGCATAGGGCTGCAGCCGATCGGCCATGGCGCTTTCCTTCCCTTCCACCCGGCCTATCCTGCCCGGATCGGCGGCGAGGGGAAGGGATGACCGGCAAAGCTGTGACACGGCGGCTGGCACTGGGCGGGTTGCTGGCGGCACCGGCGGCGCGGGCGCAGGGCACCGAGTGGCCCGCCCGTCCCGTTCGCTTCGTCGTGCCCTACCCGCCGGGCGGGCCGACCGACATCCTGGGCCGGGTCGTCGCCGCGCGGCTGGCGCAGGACCTCAAGCAGGCGATGGTGATCGAGAACCGGCCGGGCGCTTCCGGCGTCATCGGCTCGGAGGTCATCGCCCGCGCCGCACCGGACGGCCAGGCCTTCCTGATGAATGCCTCGATCCATGTGATCATCCCGCATCTGAACCGGGCCATGCCCTTCGATGCGCTGGCCGATTTCACCCCGGTGACCAACATGGCCATGGTGCCGCTGGTGGTGGTGGTGAACCCCGCCCTGCCGGTGCGCAGCATCGCCGAGTTGATCGCCTACCTGAAGGCCAATCCCGGGCGCGCCTCCTACGCCTCCTCCGGCAATGCCTCCGCCCTGCACCTGGCGGGGGAGATGTTCAAGCTGATGACGGGCACCGAGATGGTGCACGTGCCCTACCGCGGCGCCGGGCCGGCGGTGCAGGACCTGATCGCCGGCAATATCCAGCTGATGTTCGACAGCATCCCCAGCAGCGCCGGCGCGGTGCGGGCCGGGTTGCTGCGGCCGCTGGCCGTCACCACGGCGACGCGCGTCGGGGCCTATCCCGAGCTGCCGACGGTGGCCGAGGCCGGGGTGCCCGGCTTCGACATCGCCACCTGGTACGCCATCTGGGCGCCGCCGCGGACGCCCGCACCAATCGTCGGCCGCCTGCAGCAGGCGGTCGCCGCCGCCGTGCAGGTGCCGGAGGTGCGGGAGAAGCTCGCCACCCTCGGCGCCGAGCCGGTCGCCGATACGCCGGAGGAATTCGCCATGTTCTGCGCCCGCGAATACGACCGCTGGGGAAGGCTCGTGCGCGACGCGCGCGTGACCCTGGATTGAGGGCGCTCGTCTGCGAGTCCTGGCGCGAATTCGACGCGCTGGAGGTTAAGGACATCCCCGCGCCGCCGATGCGGCCGGGCGGGGTGCGCATCCGCATCGAGGCGTCGGGCGTCAGCTTCGCCACGCAATTGGTCGTCGCCGGCAAGTACCAGCGCAAGCCGCCCCTGCCCTTCACGCCGGGGACCGAGGTCGCCGGCACGGTGCTGGAAAGCGGCCCCGACGTGGCGAACCCGCTGCCGCCGGGGACGCGGGTCTTCGCCGTGCTCGACTGGGGCGGGTTGGCGGAGGAAGCCGTGGCGGACGGCATCCATGTGGTACCCATCCCGGACGGGCTGCCGCTGGAGGCCGCCGTCGCCATGCCGATCAGCTACCCGACCGCGGGGTCCGCCCTGATGTGGCGGGCGCGGCTGGAGCCCGGCCAGTGGGTGCTGGTGCATGGTGCCGCGGCCGGCGTCGGGCTGGCGGGCGTCGAGATCGCGAAAGCCCTGGGTGCGCGGGTCATCGCCCGCTGCGGCGCCGCCAAGCGCCACGTGCCGGAAGCCCGCGGTGCGGACGTCGTGCTGGACAGCGCGCTGCCCTTCCGCGACGCGGCGCGGGAGGCGACCGGCGCCGCCGGCGTCGCGGCCGTGCTGGACACGCTGGGCGGCCCTGTCTTCGACGACAACCTGCGCTGCCTCGGCGATGGCGGGATGCTGGTGACGATCGGCTTCGCCGCCGGCGGCATCCCGACCCTGCCCATCAACCTGCTGCTGCTGAAGAACATCGCCGTCGCCGGGCTGAACTGGGGCACCTATGTCGGCTGGTCCCCCGGCGACAATCGCCACCTGCATGCGCCACGCGCCCGGGCGCTCTGGCAGCAGTTGGTCGATTGGTGGGCGGCGGGCAGGCTGCGGCCGGAGGTGCATGCCAGCTTCCCGCTCGGCCAATTCCGCGCCGCCATGGCCGAGGTGCGCGGCCGGAATGCGGTCGGCCGGGTGGTGCTGCGGCCGGGCGAGGCGTAGCCTGCCGGCATGAGTGACGCCGGCGGGACACCCCCCGCCCCCCCGACCGCGCCCGTGAAGAAGGCCGACCCGCGCATGATCGCGGCGATCGTCGCCAGCGCGCTGTTCATGCAGAACCTCGACGCCAGCGCGGTCACCACCGCGCTGCCGGCCATGGCGCGCGACCTGGCGGTCGAGCCCGCCCGGCTGGGCGCCGCCATCACCTCCTACCTCGTGGCGCTGACCGTCTTCATCCCGGTCTCCGGCTGGGTGGCGGACCGGTTCGGCGCCAAGCGCGTGTTCATGCTGGCGATCGTGGTCTTCACCTGCGCCTCCGTCCTGTGCGGGCGCTCGACCAGCGTGCCGGAACTGATCGCCGCCCGGGTCCTGCAGGGCGTCGGCGGGGCGATGATGGTGCCGGTCGCCCGCCTGCTGCTGCTGCGGCAGATCCGCAAGGACGAGATGCTGTCGGCCATGGCCTGGCTGACCATGCCGGCGATGATCGGCCCGATCAGCGGCCCGCCGCTGGGTGGCTTCCTGACGGATGCCCTCGGCTGGCAATCGGTGTTCCTGATCAACGTGCCGATCGGCGTGCTGGGGCTGGCGATGGTGGCGTGGAAGATTCCCGCCATCGCGCCCGGCAATCCCGGCCCGCCCGACCGGATCGGGCTGCTGCTGATCGGCGGCGCGCTCGCCTTGTTCATGTTCGGGCTGGAGACGATCGGCCGCGGCGTGGTGCCGCAGGGCATGCCGCAGGTCGGGCTGGTGCTGGGCCTGGGCTTCGGCTGGATGGCGGTGCGGCATTGCCGGCGGGTGGCGCGCCCGGCGCTCGATCTTTCCCTGCTGCAGATCCCGACCTTCAGCCAATCGACCCTGGCGGGGACGCTGTTCCGGGTCGGCGCCGGGACCTCGCCCTTCCTGGTGCCGATGCTGCTGCAGGTCGGCTTCGGCAAATCGGCGTCGGAGGCCGGGCTGGTCTCCTTCGCCACCGCGCTCGGCGCCCTGGCGATGAAGCCGCTGGCGCGGCCGATCCTGAAGCAATTCGGCTTCCGGAAGGCGCTGATCGGGGCATCCCTGGTCGCGGCGGTCGGGGTGGCGCTGCCGGCCGCCTTCACCCCGGCCTGGCCGCTGCCGGTGATCTTCGCCGTGCTCGCCCTGGGTGGGTTGTTCCGCAGCCTGCAATTCACCGCGCTGAACACGCTGGCGTTTGCCGACGTGCCCACCGCGCGGCTCTCGGCTGCCACCAGCTTTTCCGGCACCGCGCAGCAATTGGCCCCGGCGCTGGGGGTTGTGCTGGCGACGACGACGCTGGAGGCGAGTGCGCTGCTGGCCGGGCGGCCGGGCCTTTCGGCGCCGGACTTTACCGCAGCCTTCGTCGTGGCGGCCATGGTGGTCGCCGCCTCCGCCCCCTTCTTCGCCCGGCTGGCACCGGATGCGGGGGAGGCGGTGAGCGGGCATGCCGTTACGGCGGCGAAGCGGGTACCGGCGGAGTGAGGAGCCGCGCCGCAGGTAGCACGCCGGCGTGCCGGAGCACGCGGGCGACGCGCGTATCCGCGGTGGCGCGGGCGGCATCGCGCGCGAGGTCGAGCGCCAGATGGAGGCAGTCGTAGACCGGGTGGTCCAGGCGGGTGGCGAGGGCGAGGGCCGTGGCTGCCATCGCAGGGTCGGGAGCCGAGATGTCCACCGGTAACGCGAGAATGCGGCCGAGCGCGGCGGCTGCATCGAAGCGGTCGCCCTTGGCGGTACGGGCGATCCGCCAGAAGGCGTTGGCGCACTCCGTCCAGAAAATCGGTGGCGCGATAATCCCGTAGCCCTGTCCGATCAGCCCCCGTGCGCAGGGGCTGATCGGCTCTTCCGTGATCCAGGCAACGGCAACCGAGGCGTCCACCACCAGCCAAGGCGGCAAGCTCAGCGCTCGTCCCGCATCTGCCTGATGATTTCGGTGGAGGAGGGACTTCCCGGGGGCAGCCGCATGGGCTGGCCGAGGAGACGGTCCCAGGCAGCCGCATCGGCCCCGGCCGCCGGCGCCTCCCGCGCCTGCTCCGTCCGCAGGATCGCCGCCACCTCCTCCGCCAGGCTGACGCCATGGCTCGCCGCCCGACGGGACAGCCAGGCCTGCAAGTCAGGATCGAGCTGGGGCAGGCGGATCGCGTTCATGGCCAGAATTTCGGCAGCCGCCCGGCCGCCGTCAACCTCAATCCACGATGAACAGCTTCGCCCCCGTCCGGGTCGAGGAGCGATGCGCCGCATCGCCGAAATCGGAGACCTGGTAGCTCACCCCCGGCACCAGGGTGAAGCGGCGCCCGTCGCGCAGCTCGGTC
>JBMOJU010000170.1:0-10630 GCA_049315625.1 Paracraurococcus sp. | reverse complement strand
CTTGGATCGCTTCGGATAGAGAATTCTCGGACAGGCTCCTAGAGCGGGATGCGTTCGCTTGCGCTCACGGTGCATGCTTTAGCCACAGTTTGGTCGCGGGATTCAGCGTTTTCGGCGATTCCGCCTCAACGCATCCCGCTCTAGCCAAACCCGAGGTTTCCAAGGGCCTTTCGGCCTTTGGCAGGGGGGCAGCGCCCCCCCCCCCGCCGCTACGCCACCCGCGGCTTCCGCAGGCCGCCCATCACCATCCCCACCACCGGCCAGGCCAGCAACGCGATGCCGGCCGCCATGATCCCGCCGCTCAGCCAGTTGTGGAAGAAGATGCCCATGTCGCCCTCGCTGACCAGCAGCGACTGGCGGAAGGCCTCCTCCGTCCGGTCGCCCAGCACCAGGGCGAGGACCAGCGGCGCCAGCGGGTAGTCCAGCTTCTTCATCACGTAGCCGACGATACCGAAGAGCAGCATCAGCACGATGTCGAATTCGGCGTTGCTGACCGTATAGGCGCCGATGGCGCAGACCGTCAGGATCAGCGCGGCGATGATCGGGAAGGGGACCCGCAGGATGGCGGCGAACCAGGGCACCGCCACCAGCACCACCAGCAGCCCGGCGATGTTGCCCAGATACATGGAGGCGATGAGCCCCCAGACGAACTCCTTCTGCTCCACGAAGAGCATCGGCCCCGGCTGCAGCCCCCACATGATCAGCCCGCCCAGCAGCACCGCGGCGGTCGGCGAGCCCGGCACGCCGAGGGTGAGCATCGGCAGCAGGGCGGAGGTGCCGGCGGCATGCGCCGCGGTCTCCGGTGCGATCACGCCCTCGATCCGGCCATGGCCGAAGCCGGACGGGTCCTTCGCCATCTTGCGGGCGACGCCGTAGGACATGAAGGAGGCCGGGGTGGCGCCGGCCGGGGTGATCCCCATCCAGACGCCGATCAGCGCCGAGCGCGCGGCAAGCAGGGTGTGTTTCGGCATCTCGGCCCAGGTGCGCAGCACCACCTTCAGGTCGATCTTCGCCTTCTGCCCCTTGAAGCGCAGCCCGTCCTCGATCGAGCAGAGGATCTCGCTGATGCCGAAGAGCCCGATGACGGCGACGAGGAAGTCGAAGCCGCGGATCATCTCCTCCGACCCGAAGGTCATGCGGAGCTGGCCGGTGACGGTGTCCATGCCGACGGCGGCCAGCAGGAAGCCGAGCATCATCGCCGCCAGCGTCTTCAGCGGCGATCCCTTGGCCATGCCCACGAAGCTGGCGAAGGAGAGGAACATGACCGCGAAGAATTCAGGTGGCCCGAACCGCAAGGCGAAGCCGGCGACCACCGGCGCGACGAAGGTGATCATGACGACGGCGACGAAGGCGCCGACGAAGGAGGCGGTGAAGGCCGCCGTCAGCGCCTCTCCGGCGCGGCCCTGCTGGGCCATCGGGTAGCCGTCGAAGGTGGTGGCGACGCTCCAGGGCTCGCCGGGGATGTTGAACAGGATGGAGGTGATGGCGCCGCCGAACAACGCGCCCCAATAGATGCAGGACAGCATGATCACCGCCGAGACCGGCGGCATGGCGAAGGTCAGCGGCAGCAGGATGGCGATGCCGTTGGCGCCGCCGAGGCCGGGCAGCACGCCGATCAGCACGCCGAGCACGACGCCGACCAGCATCAGCAGCATGTTCTCGGGCTGCAGGGCCACGGCGAAGCCCTGCATCAGCAGGCCGAGTTCTTCCATGAATCAGGGTATCCGTTGGACGCGCGTCGGGCGAGGCCGTGAGGCCTCGCCGCGCGGGGCAGCGCAATGTCGGGAAAGGGCGGCGCGGTGCCGCCCCGCGGCTCAGAAGCCGAGGAAGTCCTCGATCGGGCCCTTGGGCAGGCCGACCAGGAACCAGATCTCGAAGGTGACGAAGGCGACGACCGCGGTGGCGAGGCCGGCCGGCACCGCGCTGCGCCAGGTGAACGCGCCGAGCCGCATCATGAAATAGCCGACCAGCACGGCGGAGGAGAGGTAGATACCCACGAGCGGGATGGCGGCGACGTAGAACACCGTCGGCACCAGCACCGACATCACCAGGCGCAGCTGCGGCCAGGAGACGAAGAGCTCGCCCTGCGCCGCGCCCCGGCCGCGCAGGAAGGGCAGCATGTTGGCGAAGCTGGACCCGGCGAGGATGACGCCGATCCAGAAGGGGAAGTAGCCCGATTGCGGGCCATCGGCGCCCCAGCCGGCGCCGATCCGCGCGCTGTCCCAGATCGCCGCCGCGCCGATCAGCGCGAGGGTGAGTGAGGTGGCGACCTCCATCGTGGCGCGGGTGACGCCCTGCGACGTGCTTTCGCCGACGGGCGCCATGTCGAGAGTGGTGATGCTCATCTGCCTGATTCCCTATTCCGTTCGTTCAGGCCAGAAAGCCCGCTTCCTGCATCAAGGTCTTGTGCCGCTCCTCCTCCCGCGTCAGCCAGCCGCGGAAGGCCTCGCCGGTCAGCGCAGTGGTGTTGAAGGCGCCCTGCTGCATCAGGTCCTGCCATTCCGGCGTCTCCCGCACGCGGGCCATCAGGCCCTCGTAGAAGGCGACCTGCTCCGGCTTGGCGCCGCCCGGCATGAAGATGCCGCGCAGCATCAGGTAATCGACGTCGAGGCCCTGTTCCTTCGCCGTCGGGATGTCGGACCAGGCCATGGTCTCGGTCATCTTCGCGGTGTTGGGCAGGCGCTTCTCGTCGAAGACGCACAGCGGCCGGAGCGCGCCGGAGCGCCAATGGGTGACGGCCTCGATCGGGTTGTTCACCGTGGCGTCGATATGCCCGCCGACGAGCTGCACCGCGACTTCCCCGCCGCCGCGGAACGGCACGTAGGTGAACTGCGCGCCGGTCGCCTTGGTGATGGCGGCGGTGATGATCTGGTCTTCCTGCTTGGAGCCGGTGCCGCCGAATTTGAGCTTCTGCTCCTTCGCCGCGGCGATGAATTCCGGCACGGATTTCCAGGGCGAATCCGCCTTCACCCAGAGCACGAACTCATCCAGCGCCATCATGGAGACGGGGGTCAGGTCCTTCCAGTTGAAGGGCACGCCGGTCGCCAGCGGGGTGGTGAACAGGTTGGACAGGGTGATGACCAGCATGTGCGGGTTGCCGCGCGCGCCCTTGGCTTCCAGGAAGCCCTCGGCGCCGGCGCCGCCGGCCTTGTTCACCACGACCATGGGCTGCTTCATCAGGCCGTGCTTGGAGATGATGCCCTGGATGACCCGGGCCATCTGGTCGGCGCCGCCGCCGGTGCCGGCCGGCACCACGAACTGCACCGGCCGCACCGGTTCCCAGCCGCGCTGGGCCCGGGCGGCGCCCGCGGTGGCGGCGATGCTGGCCGCGCCAAGCAGAACCGCCCGGCGTGTCGTCGCTGTAGTCATTCTATCCCGTCCCGTTGGCCTTGCGGCGCACCATTCAGCGTTCCGAACACGGGGTCCGGTCGCGCGTTTCCCTGGAGTCGGGGGGAAAGTCAGGTAAAGCAACGAAAAGCGTGTAAAACGTGCCGAAAATTTCGTGCGCCCGGCAAACCGGCCGCCGCCCGCCCCTTGCCGTGCCCGGACGGCTGATGCACAGCAGCGCCGCCGAGGCCCGCACGGGGATAGAATGATGACCGCTGCCACCACCATCGCCGCATTGCTCGATATCGGGGAGGCCGGGCGCCCGGCCGTGCGCGCGCCGGAACGCCCGATGCTGAGCTATGCCGGGCTGCGGGCGCTGGCGGAGCGGACGGTGGCGACGCTGAACGGCATCGGCATCGGCCGCGGCGACCGGGTGGCGATCGTCCTGCCGAACGGGCCGGAGATGGCCGCCAGCTTCGTCGCCATCGCCTGCGGCGCCACCACCGCGCCGCTGAACCCCGCCTACAAGGACGAGGAATTCGAGTTCTACCTGACCGACCTGAAGGCCAAGGCCCTGGTGGTGCAGCAGGGTTGGGAGACGCCGGCCCGCGCCGTCGCCCAGCGCCTCGGCGTCCCGGTGATCGAGCTGGTGGCGGGTGCGGCGGCCGGCGAATTCACCCTGGAAGGCGGCACGCCGTCCACCCCCGCGATTGCCGGCATGGCCGAGTCGGAGGACGTCGCGCTGGTGCTGCACACCTCCGGCACCACGGCGCGGCCGAAGATCGTGCCGCTGACCCATACCAACGTCACGGCCTCCGCCGGCAACATCGCCCGCACCCTGCGGCTGGGCGCCGAGGATGCCTGCCTCAACGTCATGCCGCTGTTCCACATCCATGGGCTGATCGCGGCGACGCTGGCCTCGCTGGCCGGCGGCGGCGCGGTGATCTGCACCGGCGGCTTCAACGCGCTGCGCTTCTTCGCGCTCCTCGATGCCGAGCGGCCGAGCTGGTACACGGCGGTGCCGACCATGCACCAGACCATCCTGGCGCGGGCCGAGCGCAACGCCGAGATCATCGCCCGCGCGCCGCTGCGCTTCATCCGCTCGTCTTCCGCCTCGCTGCCGGCGCAGGCGATGAAGGACCTCGCCGCGGTGTTCTCCGCCCCGGTCATCGAGAGCTACGGCATGACCGAGGCCAGCCACCAGATGTGCAGCAACCCGCTGCCGCCCGGCGCGCAGAAGCCCGGCATCGTCGGCCTGCCGGCGGGGCCGGAGGTCGCCATCATGGATGATGACGGCACGATCCTGCCGCAGGGCGAGATCGGCGAGGTCGTCATCCGCGGCCCCAACGTGACCAAGGGCTACGAGGCCAACCCGGAGGCCAACGCCAAGGCCTTCACCAATGGGTGGTTCCGCACCGGCGACCAGGGGATGTTCGACGCCGACGGCTACCTGTGCCTGACCGGGCGGCTGAAGGAGCTGATCAAGCGCGGCGGCGAGCAGGTCTCCCCGCTCGAGGTCGACGGCGTGCTGTCCGAGCACCCGGCGGTCGCCCAGGCGCTGACCTTCGGCATCCCGCATCCGATGCTGGGCGAGGAAGTGGGCGCCGCGGTGGTGCTGCGCGAGGGCATGGCGGTGACCGACCGCGAGCTGCGCGACTTCGCGGCGAAGCACCTGGCCGATTTCAAGGTGCCGCGGAAGGTGATCTTCCTGGAGGAGATCCCGAAGGGCGCCACCGGCAAGCTGATGCGCATCGGCCTGGCCGAGAAGCTCGGCATCACCGCCTGAAGCCGCTCTCCCTCGCTTCGCGGGGGAGGGAACCGAGACCGGGGACCTGCCATGAAACTCTGCATCTTCGGCGCCGGCGCGATCGGCGGGCTCATGGCGGCGAAGCTTGCGGCCAAGGGGGAGGTTGACGTCACCGTCATCGCCCGTGGCCCGCACCTCGCCGCCATGCAGGCCAATGGCCTGAAGCTGATCTCGGAGGGCCAGGAAAGCGTCGTCCACCCGCGCTGCGTCGCCAGTGCCGCCGAGGCCGGGCCGCAGGACTACGTCGTCATCACCCTGAAGGCCCCGGCGCTGGCCGGCGCCGCGGCGCAGATGCAGCCGCTGATCGGGGCGGGGACGACGATCGTCTCCGCCGTCAACGGTGTGCCCTGGTGGTACTTCCACAAGCTCGCCGGCCCCTTCGAAGGCCGCCAGGTCGAGAGTGTCGATCCCACCGGCGAGGTCGGCCGGCTGCTGCCGCCGGAGAAGGTGCTCGGCTGCATCATCTATCCTGCCGCCGAGGTGCCCGAGCCGGGCGTCATCGAGCACACCTATGGCGACCGCTTCACCCTGGGTGAACCGGACGGCAGCCGCAGCGAGCGCGCCATGGCGCTGTCGGCGGCACTGTCGGCGGCTGGCTTCAAGGCGCCGGTGCGGCCGAAGATCCGCGACGAGATCTGGATCAAGCTCTGGGGCAACCTGGCCTTCAACCCGCTCAGCGCGCTGACCAGCGCGACGCTCGACATCATCACCGGCGACGCCGAACTGCGCGCCGTCTGCCGGCAGATGATGCTGGAGGCGCAGGCGGTGGCCGAGGCGCTCGGCGTCCGCTTCGCCATCGATGTCGACAAGCGCATCGCCGGCGGCGCCGAGGTGGGCGCGCACAAGACCTCGATGCTGCAGGACCTGGAGCGCGGCCGGCCGATGGAGGTCGATGCGCTGCTCGGCAGCGTGGTTGAGCTGGCGGAGATCACCGGACTGCCGGCGCCGACCTGCCGTACGGTTCTGGCGTTGCTGCGGACCCGGGCAAGGCTGGCCGGCTGCTACTGACTGTATCGCCCGCATGACGAAGCGGTGAGGCTCTGGCAATTGTGTCGAGAGGCCAAAGCTTGCATGCTGCGGCCGGAAGGCGCCGCCTTGCGACCATCGGCTGCTGCTGCCGGGCTCGCCCTTGCGCGCCGCCTCGAACCCAGGAGACTTCGCGCATGACCAAGGCCTTCCTGCCGCTCGCCCTGCTCCTCGGGCTCGGCGCCTGCGCGCCGCAACCACCCGCCGAATTCGCCAGCCTGCCGCCGGATGCCGTGTTCGGCGCCGGGGACCCGCTGCGCAGCGCCGCGGCCAATACCTCGGTCGTCTTCGGCTCGCCGCGGCAGCTCGCCGGCCGTCCGGCCGAGGCGGCCCGCGCCGTGGCGCAGATGGAATACCTGGCGGTGCAGATGCCGAGCAATCCGCGCTTCACCAACCTCTCCCCCACGGCCGGCCCGCAATTCTCCGCGGCGCGGCGCGAATGGCGCGGCGCGCTCGGCATCCCGACGGAGCAGACGCCGCAGGCGGTGATCGACTCGCTCTTCGCCGCGTCCCGCGCGCTGCAGGCCGGGCAGAAGGATGCCGCCGCGGCGTCCCTGCCGGCGAACGTCTTCCCGCAGGGCGGGCAGACCGCGCTGCTGCGCCTGGCGTCGCTGCCCAACCTGCCGCTGACCAACGAGGCGGCGGTGACGGCATCGCAGACGCTGCAGCGCAGCGAAGCCGGCCGCGGCCGCTTCTGATGCGGCGCGGCGCCCTGCTGCTCCTCGCGCTCGCCGCCGGCTGCGCCGAGGTGCGGCAGGCGCCGCAGGCCGTGCCCACCGCGGCGCTGGCGCCGGGCAGCGCCGATGCGGTGCGCGGCGCCATCGAGGCCATGGCGCCGGCCTTCGTCGACCGCGCCCGCGGCCTCGCCGGCCGCCCGGCGGAGGCGGCGCAGGCGGTGGCGCAGCTGGAATTCGTCACCGCGGCGATCCCGCGCGACGCGCGCTACGCCCCGGTGCCGGAAAGCGTCCGGCGCGACCTGCTGCTGGCGCGGCAGGAGGTGCGCGATGCGCTCGGCGTCGCCGAGGATGCGCCGCCCGAGCGCGTGGTGCCGCCGCTGCTGGAGGCCGCTGCGGCGCTGCGGGCCGGCGATGCGGCGCGCGCCGCGCAGGCCCTGCCGGCGCCGCTGTTCCGCCCGGGCGGGGAGCGCAGCGTGGCGCGGCTGGGCGAGCTCGGCCCGCTGCCGCAGGCGGCGATCGCCAGCAGCCAGGTGCAGCAGGTGGTGGCGCGGCTGGATGCGGAAGGCCGCTGGCTCGGCGGCCGGCCGGTGGATGCCAGCGGCAACACCGTGACGGTGTTCGGCCTCGGCGGGAATACCGGCGTCGGCTATTGAGGCCCTTGGCGGCGCCTCAATCCGTTGCCATCACCTTCACGTAGCTGCCGGGCGCATCCTCGATGGCGGGCAGCTTGCCGGTGCCCGGCACGCGGGCGGGCACCTGCTCCTTTCCCAGCCCCGTTACCCAGCGGTGCCAGTCCGGCCACCAGGACCCGGCGAGTTCGGTGGCGCCCTTGAACCAGTCATCCGGATCGGCCGGCAGCTGCTCGTTCACCCAGTGGCTGTACTTGCCGCTGTCGGGCGGATTGACCACGCCGGCGATGTGTCCGCTCGCGGCCAGCACGAAGCGCACCGGGCCGGCATAGACATGCGTCGCCCGGTAGGTCGACTTCCACGGCGCGATGTGGTCCTCCCGCGTCGAGACGAGGTAGCTCGGCTGCTTGATCTTCCGCAGGTCGATCTTGGCGCCGAGCAGTTCCAGCTCGCCCGGCTTCACCAGGTCGTTCTGCTGGTACATGTGGCGCAGGTAGTAGCTGTGCATCTTCGCCGGCATGCGCGTGGAATCATCGTTCCAGTAGAGCAGGTCGAAGGGGAAGGGCTCCTGCCCGAGCAGGTAGTTGTTCACCACGAAGGACCAGATCAGGTCGTTGGCGCGGAGCATGTTGAAGGTCGTCGCCATCTCGCGGCCTTCGAGATAGCCGTGCTTCTGCATCCGCTCCTCGAGGCAGTGCAACTGCTCCTCGTCGATGAAGACGCCGAGCTCGCCGGCCTCCTCGAAATCGGTCATCGTGACGAAGTAGGTGGCCGATTTGATGCGGGTGTCGCGCTTCGCCGCCATGTGCGCCAGCGTCGTCGCCAGCAGGGTGCCGCCAAGGCAATAGCCGATCGCGTTGATCTGCTTCTCCCCGGTCGCCTGCTCGATGGCGGTGAGGGCGTCGTAGATGCCCTCCTGCATGTAGTCCTCGAAGCCCTTCTCGGCCAGGCGTTCGTCCGGGTTGACCCAGGAGGTGACGAAGACCGTATGCCCCTGGTCCACCGCCCAGCGGATGAAGGAGTTCCGCGGCCGCAGGTCGAGGATGTAGTACTTGTTGATCCAGGGCGGCAGGATCAGCAACGGCCGCTTCAGCACCTTTTCCGTCGTCGGCGCGTACTGGATCAGCTGCATCAGGTCGTTCTGGTACACCACCTTGCCGGGGGTGACCGCGATGTTCTCGCCGACCTTGAACTTGCTGTCGTCGGTCATGCGGATGCGCAGCTTGCCGCGGCCGCGCTCGAGGTCCGCCAGCAGGTGCGACAGGCCCTTCAGCAGGTTCTCACCGCCGGTTTCCGCGGTGCGGCGCAGCACTTCCGGGTTGGTCAGCAGGAAGTTGGAGGGGCTCATCGCATCGACGAATTGCCGGGTGTAGAAATCGACCTTCTGCGCCGCCTTGGGGTCCAGCCCCTCCACCCCGCCGACCACGGTCTGGAAGTAGCGGGCGCTGAGCAGGTAGGACTGCTTGATGAAGTCGAAGACCTCGTTCTCCCGCCAGGCCTCGTCCTTGAAGCGGCGGTCGCGCGGGTCCTCGGCGATCACCGGGGCAGCGTTGGCGCCCATCATCCGCCGCGCGGTGTTCTGCCAAAGCGTCAGGTAATCCTGCCAGAAGCCGAGCTGCGCCTGCACCAGCTGGGCCGGGTTGGCCATCAGCCGCGTCGTCATGTCGAGGAAGGCGCCGCCGATGTTCAACGGGTCCGGCGTCGTCCCCGAGTCGGCCTGGCGGCGGAGGAAATCGGTGACGATCCGCTGTCCGCGCTCGGCCACCTCCGCCATGGTGCGGGTCACCAGCGCCGGGTCCGGCAGGCGGAAGGCTGGCTGGTCGGGCGTCTTTTCCTGGTCCATCCCGCCATACTACCGCGCCGGTGGCGTCTGTCTCCAGTGTGGCCGGCTTTATGTACCTGTGACGGAACGCAGGCGACGGCACGCAACAGGCGGTGGGCGGCCCGGGATGCATTTCCGGGCCGGGCGATTTGCCCTATCCCTGGCGGCGGCAAGCGGGGTGCGGACGGCATGCGGGCGTTGCGGCTGCGGCGGGGCGGGTTCGGGGCCGGGCTGCTGATCTGCCTGCTGGGCGGCGGCTGTGCCGTGCCGGAGCCGCTGGACCCGGTGGCGATCTACAACCGGGTCTCCGGCAAGGATGACGAAACGCGCCTGCCGCCTCCGGGGATGGACCGGCCACTTCCCAACCTGGCCAGCATCCCGCCGCGGCCGGAACGGCCGCCGCTGGGATTCCGCCAATCGGTGACCGATGCCCTGGCCAATGATCGGGCAAGTGCGCGCGACCCGCTGGTGCTGCGCAGCGTGCCGGCACCCGGCGCTTCCGGCGGAGCCTTGGCCGGCGAGCCGCCGATGCCCGCCGCGCCACCGCGCCGCGCCAACCTGGCGGCCGCGCCCGGCATCCCCTGGGGCGAGGCGCCGGCCCGGCCGCGTGCGCTCATCGATGGTGCGACCATGCCGGCCGCGCCGGCGCCCACCCTGCCGGAGATGCCGGCGGAGGCGCCCGCCGCGCCGCCGGCGGAGCTGCTCGGCCCGCCGCCGCTGCCGCGCTAGCCGGGATTTTCGCGCCGGCGTGCGCCGGACGCTGACACCGCGGGGCAATACCCTCTATACCGGCGGGCCGCGCCGACCGCAGGCGCGGGCCCACCACATGGACCCAAGTCGATGACCGAGGAATTCCACCGCATCCGCCGCCTGCCGCCCTATGTGTTCGCCGAGGTGAACGCAGCCAAGGCCAAGGCACGGGCAGCGGCCGAGGACATCGTCGACCTGGGCATGGGCAACCCGGACAGCCCGACGCCACCGCACATCGTCGCCAAGCTGATCGAGGCGGTGCAGGACCCGCGCACCCATCGCTATTCCATGAGCAAGGGCATCCCAGGCCTGCGCCGCGCCTTGGCCGGCTACTACGACCGCCGCTTCGGGGTGAAGCTGGACCCCGAGCGGGAGGTGGTGGCGACGCTCGGCAGCAAGGAGGGCCTGGCCAACCTGGCGCAGGCCATCTCCTCGCCCGGCGACACCATCCTGGTGCCCAACCCCTCCTACCCGATCCACCAATTCGGCTTCATCATCGCCGGCGCGTCCGCGCGCTTCATCCCCTATACGCCGGATGACGCGATGCTGGAGGCCATCGTCCGCGCGGTGAAGCATTCCGTGCCCAAGCCCA
>JBMOJU010000581.1:0-2387 GCA_049315625.1 Paracraurococcus sp. | reverse complement strand
AGCCCTACACCCCGACCGAAGCCGGATTTTCCACCACGTCCTCGGACGCTACCCCTTCCGCCCGATGTCTGGTTCTTAAATCGTAGAATCAAGTCGAGCGTGAAAGCGCTGTGGCACCGGCGGGCGGCCACTTCGCCCGCCGTTCGGCAAGCTCCGCTCGATCGGCAGCACCCAGCCTTCTGGCCAGGCCCGCAAGATCGGCCGCCTGGTTTCCTGCAATCCCGTACAGCGCCAGACGGGCTTCGGGAGGGCTCAGGAACAGTGTGGCAGTCGCCATCATCCGGTGCCGCTGTCCCAGATGCAGGTTGGTGTGGTCGACAGGACCTGGCCGGCGGCTTCGAGCAAGGAGTTGACGACTATCCAGCAGGTCGGACGCGAACGCCTCGTAGATCAGCCGATCAGCAAAGAGGCTGTCGCGGCGCGTGAAGGCCCAGACGAGATCGCCGACCATGATTGCCTCCTCGGCCAGAGCGCTCCGGGGGCCAGAAGCCTGACCCCAGCCGGCTTCCACCAGCATGGCATCCTGAATGCCAGCCATCCGTCGGTGGAGATCGCCGAAAGGTCGATCCCCGGCCTGCTCCCGGGTAGCATGCGCCGGCTCGGCGCAGCCCGAAACCATGGCGGAGACAGCAAGCCCGACGCAGCGATGCCGGCGCAGGAAGTCCGCCCAGACGGGATGGGCGATGTCGCCGATGGCACCTTCGACCAGCACGACATGGTGGGACGAGCAGACCGTCCGCGGCGCCAGGACCCACTCGCGTCGCAGCCATGAGAAGCCCCGCTCCGCCCGCTGCTGCTCGAGGCAGTGGGGGCAGGCCGCGTAGCGCAGGCGTGGCCGGCGCCTATCGCCCGGCGCGACGACGTCCCGCGCGACCAGGTTGACCGCCCAGGGGTAGGCGGCGGCGATGGTCTGGCCGGCGAGGAACTCCACGGTGATGCCGAGCAGGGCCGCAATCGGCGTCAGCGTGGCGGGCGAAACTCCAAGGTCCAGGCCCGACAACTCGATCGGCCGCGATCGGGGAGCGGCATCGGCGAGCAGGGCTGCAATCGGCAAACCGTAGAACCTGGCCGTCCGGTCCAGCCAGGATGAGACGAGCTCGTCCTCCTCGGGCGGTGGGACGACCGGCAATACGCCGGCGGGGCGGAAAGTCCCGTGCCCTGCCCTCACAGTGGCGCCTCGGACCGGCGCCGGTGTTCCATGGAGAGCAGCGGCGCCCGCGCCGGCAAGGCGTCGAAGCTGCGCAGCGTGATGCATTCGGTGCCGCCACGGATCGCCTCGACCGCCAGGCGTTCGAGCAGCCGGACGATGCGGACGGTGATACCGTCCGACAGCTTCAGAATGACGGCGCGGACCGCGTCCTGATCCAACTCCGATGGTTCCCGCAGCGGCAGCACCGCCCCGAAGCTCGCCAGCAGGCGGCGGAAGGCGACGGTGTTGGTCCAGCGCGGCAGCTCGACGGATTCGAAGCGGTCCGCCAGGCCGTTGTCCGTCAGCAGCGCGCGCCGCGCCTCCGGCGTGCCGGCGCAGACCAGGGGCATCTCCAGCTCGTTCGCCAGCAGCCGGATGACGTTGAGGAAGACCCGCTGCTGGCGTTCTCCCCCGACCAGCAGGGCGTGGATCTCGTCGATGATCAGGATGCGCGCACCGATGATCTTGAGCGCGTCGCGGGCCATGCGCCGGGCCCGGATCCGGCTCACCTCGCCGACCAGCGGCAGGCCGAGCGCGCCCAGCAGCTCCTCGTAGAACGGCACCTCGACCGGCTCGGGCGGCAGCTGCATCAGGACGACCGGGGTCTGCGCCAGGCCCAGACGCGGATCGACGATCCTGGGATGATCGCGGCAGAACTTCTTCAGGATCATGGTCTTGCCCATGCCGGTCCGACCATGGACCAGCAGGCAGGGCATGCGGTTGCGCTGCGGGTAGGTCAGCAGCTCGCCCATCGTCTCCAGTGCCAGCTCCGCCGCCGGGTGGCTGATCCAGCGCTCGGCGCGGATCCATTGAATGCGCTCGTCATCCGGCAGGGCGGCGAGCGCGCGGTGCCTGGCATCAAGGTGCTCGTACGCCGTCACGACCACTCCTCGACCTCGAAGGGCAGGATGGGGCCGGGATCCGCAGCATCGGGTGCCGTGGGCTCCGGCGGCCCGACAACCTTGTCCCTGGCTGCCGTCGGTGCCCGCAGCGCACGGCGGGTGCGTTCCTGGTCGCGGCGTGCCAGCTTGGTCTTGATCCCCGCTGTTGGTTTCTTTTAAATCGTAGAATGCTCCTTCCGCCCGATGTCTGGTTCTTAAATCGTAGAATCAAGTCGAGCGTGACAGCGCTGTGGCATCGGCCGGCGGCCACTTCGCCCGCCGTTCGGCAAGCTCCGCTCGATCGGCAGCACCCAGCC
>JBMOJU010000580.1:0-2391 GCA_049315625.1 Paracraurococcus sp. | reverse complement strand
AGCTTGCGTTCCCGCTTCACGCGGTCCCAGGCGGCGTTGATCTCGGCCACCTTGTCGGTCGCCCGCTTGATGAATTCCTGCGGCACCCCGCGCGCCGCCAGGCTGTCCGGGTGGTTCTCCCGCATCAACTGGCGCCAGGCCTGGCGCAGCGCGTCGTCGCTGGCATCCCGGCCGACGCCGAGGATGGCATAGGGGTCCGGCCCGCTCGGTGCCGCCGCCGTGGCCTGGTGCTGGGTCCGCCCGTCCCGCGCCCGTTCCCAGGACGGTGAGTCGAGGCCGAAGCCGAGCTGCACATGCTGCAGGAAGGCGACCTCCGACTTGGTCAGCGGCCCGTCCGACCGGGCGATCTGAAACAGCGCGGCCAGCACGTCCTCCAGCATCCCCTTGTTGTCCTGGAAGGCCTCGCCAAGCCGCTTGGCGAAGGGGCGGTAGTCATCCGCCGAATCCCGCGCCTGGTCGAAGAGCTGCCCGACCTCCCGCAGGCTCTCGGGCGGGATGCGGAACAGCCGCTTGAAGCTGTCGATCTCCTCCCGCCGCACCGGGCCGTCGCATTTCGCCAGCTTGGCCGCCAGCACCACCACCGAGATGGCAAAGAGCTGCTCCTTCGAGCCGAGCATCGCGGCGAGGTCGGCGGCCTCCCGCACCGAGGGGCGGCCGAACATGCCGCCCATGGCGCGGGCGCCACCGGCATCCGCCGCATGGCCCAGCGCCGCGCCCATCACGGCGCCCAGCGGCCCGCCGGTCACGAATCCGGCCACCCCGCCGATGATCTTGCCCCAGAGGCTCAATGCGAGAATCCCTTGCTACCCCCGGCTTACCACGCCCGGGGCCGGGCAGGGGAGGGTGCGGCGCGATGCGGCTGCTGTCCCCGGTCGCGGACCGCGCTGGCGCGTGATGCGTTCGCGTTAGCTCACGTATCACGCGCCAGCCCTTGTTCGGTCGCGTGATTCAGGCTGATCGGCGATTCCGCCTCAGGCCGTCACGCTCTAACATCCCCGCAGACAAGAATGGGGAAACGCCGATGCCGCTTTCGTTGCGCCCGCTGCACCCGGTCTTCGCGGCCGAGGCCTCCGGCCTTGACTTGACCCGCCCGCTGGCCCCGGCCGAGATCGACGCCGTGGTCGAGGCCATGGACCGCTACGCCGTGCTGCTGTTCCGCGGCCAGCCGATGGATGAGGCCCAGCAGGTCGCCTTCGCCACCCAGTTCGGGCCGCTCAACCCGGGGCTCAAGCAGATCGGCCGGCAGACCGAGCGGCTGAAGGAACACGCGCTGATCGATATCTCCAACCTCGGGCCGGATGGCCAGCCGCTGCCGCGCGACGCCAAGAAGGTGATCAGCGGCCTGGCCAACCAGCTCTGGCATTCCGACAGCAGCTTCCAGGCGCCGGCGGTGAGCTATTCCATGCTGTCCGCGGTGCGGCTGCCGAGCTGGGGCGGGGAGACCGAGTTCGTCGACCTCCGCGCCGCCTGGGACGCGCTGCCGGACCGGCTGAAGGACCAGGTGCGGGGGCTGGAGGCCGAGCACTTCGCGCTGCATTCGCGCATGACCCTGCTGGGCGACACCGATTATTCGCCGGAGCAGCAGGCCGCCTTGCCGGCAGTGGTCTGGCCGCTGGCCCGGGTGCATCCCGGCAGCGGGCGGACGGCGCTGTTCGCCGGCATCCATGCCCGGCGGATCCTCGGGATGGGGCTGGCGGAGGGGAAGATGCTGCTGCTCGACCTGCTGGAGCACGCGACCGACAAGGCCTGGCGCTGGCGGCACGAATGGCAGGTCGGCGACCTGCTGATCTGGGACAACCGCTGCACGCTGCATCGCGGGCGCGCGTATGACCTGGACGAGCCGCGGGAATTGCGGCGGACGACGAACAACGAGGTGGCGCGGGCGCAGATGCGGGCGGCGTAGGACGATCGGGGGGAGAGGAATTCTCCCCCCAAACCCCCCTCACTTTTTTCTGGGGGTTTGCTGCCGGGCGGGTAGACATGGGCGCCATGGACCGGACCACGCTTTACGAGGGCGACTTCCATGCCTGGTCGCAGGAGCAGGCGCGCATACTGCGTGAACTCGGGCGGGCTGGCCTGCGCCTACCCAACGATCTCGACCTGGAGCATGTTGCCGAGGAGATCGAGGATTTGGGCAACGAGCAGCGCTTCGTGGTCGAGGGCAACCTCGTCCAGGCCCTGAGCCACCTCATCAAGATCGTTGCGTTTCCGGCGGATGACGCGGTCCGGCCCTGGACCAAGGAGGCGAACGCCTTCCTCGACAATGCCGCCAGCCGCTACCGGCCTTCGATGCGGCAGGCGATGGATCCGGCGAAGCTCTGGGCACGGGCCTGCCGGCGCGCGACGCTGGACCTGGAGGTCGACGGGCACGCGGTGCCGGCATTGCCGCGT
>JBMOJU010000006.1:0-39512 GCA_049315625.1 Paracraurococcus sp. | reverse complement strand
CGCCGCGGCCGAGATGCCCGCCGCCCTCATAGCCCACGGTCGCCACCATGTCGGCGCCTGCGGCCTCCGCATTCCGGGCCAATTCGGGCCCTGCGGTCAGCACCAGGGTCTTCGCCCCGGCCTCCTGGCAGCGGCGGATATACGGCGCGGGGTTGCCGGCGGTGAGCGCGATGACGCCGACGCCTTCCTCCAGCGCCGCCTCCAGCCCCGGCCGGATATCCTGCCGGCCGATCGGGAAATTCACCGCGAAGGGCAGCGCGGTCAGCGCCCGGCAACGGCGGATTTCCGCCCGCAAGGCCTCCGGCCCATCGAGGCCGGCCGAGGCGATCTGGCCCAGCCCGCCGGCATTGGAGACGGCGGCGGCGAGCGGCGCGGTGGCGACGCGCGCCAGGCCGCCCTGGACGATCGGGTAGCGGATGCCGAGCAGGCGGGTGACGCGGGTGTCGATCTGCGGCGGCATGGCGGTTCCCGGGACGAGGCGGGTCCAGCCTAAAGCAGATCAGCGCAAGGTGGAATCGCCCGGAGGTATGAATCTGCTTTGCAAACAACGGGCTAAGGCAACGCTGGGCAGCCTGCCGATGGTTCCGCCCGCGCTAAGGGCATGCTGCGTTCGCTTGCGCTCACCGCGCATGCTCCAGCCATGATCTGGTCGCGGAATTCAGCGCTTTCGGCGATTCCGCACCAACCCATCCCGCTCAGCGGATCAGCCGGATATCGAGTTCGAGCCCGAGGCCGGCCCAGGCGCGATCCGCGGTCAGCACCGGCAGGCGAAGCACGGCCGCGGTGGCGAGGCAGGCGGCATCGCCGAGCGACAGGCCGCGCCGCCGATGCGCGGCAAGCAGCGCGCCGGCCTGCGCCGCCATCGGCGCGGTGAAGCCGAGGACGGGCAAGGCGAGTTCCTCGGCCCAGGCGGCGGCCCGGGCGCAGTCGATGCCCCGCCTGCCGGCCAGTTCGACGACCTCCGCCTGATTCACCGCGCTGATCGCCGCGCCGTCCAGCGCCGCCAGCACGCGCTCCGCCCCCGGCTCCTCGAAGATGAGGGCCAGCAGCGCGGAGGCGTCGAGCAGCCGGGCAGGTTCAGCCACGCGGCCGGCCCGGGGCGGCGGCCTGGTCCTCGTTCAGGCCGCGGGCCGCCTCGGCGCGCCGTTCGGCCATCAGGGCTTCGGAGGGCAGCAGCGGATCGGCAGCTGCAAGCGCGCGCAATTCGGCGCGGATCCGGCCGAGGGCGGCGAGGCGCGTGGTGGCGCGCAGCTCCCCATCCTGGACGGAAAGACGGAGTTCACCGCCATCGGGGATGCCGAGCACGTCGCGCAGGTCGCGCGGAATGACCACGCGGCCGGAGGCGTCGACCCTGACCGTGACCTGCTCCATGGCGCCTACCCTCATAGCGCCCGAATGGTATACCGAGCCATCTTGGAAGACAATGGAAATTTGGGAGTAATGGCGTGAACCAAGTGCCTGGCAGATATCCTCCGCCTGCCATGCGCGGCTTTATTTGCCAGTCGAAGGCTCAATCCCGTTCGCCGGTCGCCAACCGCCGCTGCAGCGATTGGCGCGCCCCGCGCAGGCGCCGCAGCAGCGCGGGCGGCGTCATGCCGCGCAATTCCTCGCCCTCCGCCCGCAGCAGCACCTGGCTGCCAGGCGTCAGGCCGAGTTGCGTGCGCAACGCTTTCGGCAGGGTGATCCGCCCCTTGGCATCCACCCGTGCCCGCAGCATCCGCGGCGCGTTCGATAGCTTAGGCATTCTATCCACATCCGATCCGATTGGATCGGCTTACGCCGTCCCGGACCCCGGATGCAACAACGGCGCCCTGCGGGGCAGGGCGCCGTTCGTCGTCACCGCGATGTCGGCGGGGCTTACGCCGCCTCGCTGTCCGAGCGGCGGGCGTTCTTCTTGCGCTCATGCGGGTCGAGATAGCGCTTGCGCAGCCGGATGGCGGCGGGCGTCACTTCGACAAGCTCATCGTCCTCGATATAGGCGATCGCCTGCTCCAGGCTCATGCGCCGCGGCGGGATCAGCAGCAGCGCCTCATCCTTGCCGGCGGCGCGGATGTTGGTGAGCTTCTTCTCCTTGATCGGATTCACGTCGAGGTCGTTCTCGCGCGAATGCTCGCCGAGGATCATGCCCTCATAGACCTTCACGCCCGGGTCCACGAAGAGCGTCCCGCGTTCCTGCAGATAGAACAGCGCGTACTGGATCGCCTCGCCGGGCTCGGAGGAGATCAGCGAGCCGTTGCGCCGGCCCGGGATGGTGCCGACCCAGGGGCGGTAGCCGAGGAAGATGCGGTTCATCAGCCCGGTGCCGCGGGTATCGGTCATGAACTCGCCATGGTAGCCGATCAGGCCACGCGACGGCATCTCGAAGGTAATGCGGATCTTGCCGCCGCCCGAGGGCCGCATGTCCTGCATCACGCCCTTGCGGATGCTGATCTTCTCGACGACAACGCCCGAATAGCCTTCGTCGACATCGACCAGCACTTCCTCGAAGGGCTCCTCGCGCTCGCCGGTCTCCTCGTTGATCTTGGTCAGCACGCGCGGGCGGCCGATGGTCAGCTCGAAGCCCTCGCGGCGCATCGTCTCGATCAGCACGCCGAGCTGAAGTTCGCCGCGGCCGGCGACCTCGAAGGCGTCGACTTCCTCGGACACCTTCACCTTGATGGCGACGTTGCCTTCGGTCTCCTTGAACAGCCGGTCGCGGATCTGCCGCGAGGTGACCTTCTTGCCCTCACGGCCGCCGAGCGGGCCGTCATTGATGCGGAAGGTCATCGCCAGGGTCGGCGGGTCGACCGGGATGGCGTGCAGCGGCTCCATCACCTCGGGGGAGCAGATGGTGTCGGGGATGGTGGCATCGGACAGGCCGGCGATGGCGATGATGTCGCCCGCCTGGACTTCCTCGACCACCACACGGTCGAGGCCGGAGAAGGTCATCAGCTTGGTCAGCCGGCCGGTTTCCACCTGGCTGCCATCCTGCCGCAGCACCTTCACCGGCATGTTGATGCGGGCGATGCCCTGCTCCACCCGGCCGGTCAGGATGCGGCCGAGGAAGTTGTCGGCCTCGAGGATCGCGGCGTTCATCGCGAAGGGCTTGTCGAGATCGACCTTCGGCTGCGGCACGTGGCTGAGGATGAGGTCGAACATCGGCGCCAGGTCCTTGCGCGCGCCGTTCAGCTCCATGTCCGCCCAGCCCTGCCGGCCGGAGGCGAACATGGTGTGGAAGTCGAGCTGCTCATCCGTCGCGCCGAGCGCGGCGAAGAGGTCGAACACCTCGTTGTGGACCTCGTCCGCCCGGGCGTCCTGGCGGTCGACCTTGTTGATCACGACGATCGGCTTCAGGCCGCGCGCCAGCGCCTTGGTCAGCACGAACTTGGTCTGCGGCAGCGGCCCTTCGGCGGCGTCGCACAACACGATGGCGCCATCGACCATCGACAGGATGCGCTCCACCTCACCGCCGAAATCGGCGTGGCCGGGAGTGTCGACGATGTTGATCTTGACGCCTTTCCATTCCACCGCGGTGGATTTGGCGAGGATGGTGATGCCGCGCTCGCGCTCCAGGTCGTTGCGGTCCATGGCGCGCTCGGCCACGTGCTGGTTGGCGCGGAAAGCGCCGGCCTGCTTCAGGAGGTTGTCGACCAGCGTGGTCTTGCCGTGGTCGACGTGCGCGATGATCGCGACGTTGCGGAGTTCCATGGGGGTAGTCCCTTGCGGCCGCAACGCAAAGCAACGCGCGTCCCGGTCGCATCGGGCGACCGGGACGGGCGGCGCAGGCAGGCGGCATGTTGCGCCGCACAGATAGAGAGTCGGCGCGGGAAAAGCGAGGGCTCAATGCCGCGGGGCAGCCGGAACCTGGACGCGGGGCAGGATCTGGGCTGCGGCGCGCGTCAGCGGCGCGGCTGCTTCCGGTCACCCGGCATCACGCCGGTGCCGCCCGGCGCTTCCGGCATGGCACCCGGCGTGGCGCTCGGGTCCGGGCCGCCCCGGCCGCTGCTCGGCGCCAGCGGCACTGCGGCGCCCTGAGCCGGCTGCTGGCTGCGGCCCTGCATTACCTGCGGGGTGCTGCCGAGGTTGCCGGCCCCCGGGGAGCCGGGCGCGCCGCTGGAGACCCCGCCGCCGCTGTCAGCGCCGGTGCCGCCCCGGGCGAGGATGATCGGGCCGCGCCCCGCTTCCTGCGCCCGCACCAGGGCAGGCTTGGCCAGCAGCACCGCGCCGAGCGCGGCGGCAAGACAGTCGATTCGACGCGTGGGGGTCTCTCTCATCCGGGGGCGGGTCGCACCCGCCAGCTCCAGGTGAGCGGCCTTGGCCGGCGCCGGCGCGCCCGGGGCATTCGCCTCCCCGTCGTGTCCGGCCCGCGTCAGCCCAACACGCTGGATACCGGCCGGTTCCCGGCAGGGGCGCCGACCAGCGCCTTCAGGTCGGCCTGCGGCCGCGCCCCGAAATGCGAGATCACCTCGGCCGCCGCTGCCGAGCCCCAGCGGCCGCATTCCGGCAACGCCAGCCCCTGGGTGTAGGCCGCCAGGAACCCGGCGGCATAGGCATCGCCGGCGCCGGTGGTGTCCACCACCTGGGTCGGCACCGCCGCGACCGCGTGCCGCACCTCGCCGGCGACGATGATGCTGCCGGCGGCGCTGCGGGTCAGCGCGGCCAGCGCCACCTCGGCCTGCGCCTGGCGCGCCGCCGCCTCGAAATCCTCGGTCTCGTACAGGGACAGGATCTCGCTCTCGTTGGCGAACAGGATGTCCACTTCCTCCCGCACCAGCTGGCGGAAGGCGTCGCGATGGCGGCCGACGCAGAAAGCGTCCGACAGGCTGAGCGCCACCTGGCGGCCATGCTGGTGGGCGATGCGCGCCGCGGCGCGGAAGGCCTCCTGCGCCGCCGGCGGGTCGAACAGGTAGCCCTCCATATAAAGGACCTTGGCGCGCGCCACCTCGGTCGCATCCACGTCGGCGGCGGAGAAATGCACGCAGGCGCCGAGGAAGGTGTTCATCGTCCGCTGCGCGTCCGGCGTCACCAGGATGAGGCAGCGGGCGGTGGGTGCCCCCTGCGCCAGGGGTGCGGTCGGGAAATGCACCCCGGCGGCGCGGATGTCGTGGCCGAAGGTGCGGCCGAGTTCGTCGTCCGCCACCTTGCCGAGGAAGCCGACCCGGGCGCCGAGCGCCGCGGCGACCGCGCAGGTGTTGCCGGCCGAGCCGCCCGAGCTTTCCGTCCCCGGCCCCATCGCGGCATAGAGCGCCTCGGCCTCCTCCGGCCCGACCAGGCGCATGGCGCCCTTGTCCAGGCCATGGAGCGCGAGGAAGCCGTCCTCGGCGCGGGCCAGCACGTCGACGATGGCGTTGCCGATGCCGAGGATATCGAGGGTGGGCTCGCTCATGTCGGGTGCGACCTCTTGCGTCTGGCTTGCGTTGCGGGCGGGGCGCGGACCGGATAGCCCCCCATCTCCGGGGCGGCAACCCGATGCCCGCATGGATGGAACGATGCTCGCTGCCTGCCTGCTGACCCTGCGTCAACTGCCCGACCCCGCCTTCCTCGGCCCCCTGCTGAAGGGCTTCCTCGGTGCCGTCGTGGTCTTCGCCGGCCTCTCGGCGCTCGCCGCCTGGGGCACGGCGGGGCTGGCCGGTGGCACCGGCTGGCTGGCCACCCTGGCGGCGACGCTGGGTGGGGTGCTGACGCTCGGCCTCGCCTTCTGGCTGTTCGTGCCGGCCATGCTGGCGATCGCCGGGCTGTTCCTCGACCCGGTGGCGGCGGCGGTGGAGCGGCGCTTCTACCCGGGCCTGCCGCCGGCGCGGGCCGCCGGGCTCGGCGCCCAGGCCGCCTTCAACATCGGCTTCGGGCTGAAGGTGGCGGCGCTGTCGCTGCTGGCCCTGCCGCTGGCGCTGCTGGCGCCGCCCTTCGGCGCCGCCGCGCTCTGGCTGATCTCGACCTTCGCGCTCGGCCACGGGCTGTTCGAAGGGGTGGCGCAGCGGCGCATGTCGGTGGCCGAATCGCGGGCGCTGCGGCGGCGGCGGGAGGGCGCGGTGCTGGCGCTGGGTGGCGTGTTCGCGGCGCTCTCTTTCGTGCCTTTGGTTAATCTCCTGGTTCCGGTTTTGGGTACCGCCGCGATGACCCATCTGCTGCATCGCAGCTAAAGCGGAATATCCAGCAGAATCCTCGCAATAATGCGATGCTGCCGTTGTGCGTGCGCGATCCCGCATGGTAGCCCGGTGCCATTGCGCGACACGCCGCGCGGGACCGCCCGACGCGTTGTCCGCCGCACCGCTCTGAAGGGGGGCAGCATGGCCATTTTCGGCCGTAAACGTGACGAGGGGCCGGCGACGCCGGCCGCCGAGCCCGCTCCGACGGCAATTCCCGCCGCCAAGGATTCCGATTTCGGCGTGCCGCCATTCCGCCCCGCATCGAAGGACGCGCCCAACATGTCTCTGGCTCCGAAGCCGACCGCCCCGCCTGCCCCCCCGAATGTCGGCATCCGTCCCCCCGCCCCCGTCGGCGTGCCGGCCCGGCCGCCGGCCCGCGTCGATGCCGGCGAACGCCGCACCCTGGTCGTCGGCCGCGGCATCAGCCTGCAGGGCACCGTCGCCGATGCCGAGCGGCTGGTCGTGGAAGGCACGGTCGAGAGCCAGATGATCCAGGCAACCGAGCTGTTCGTCGCCCAGGCCGGCGTCTTCAAGGGCGAGGTCCAGGTCGAGGATGCCGAGATCGCCGGCCTGTTCGACGGCACCATCACCGCCCGAAACAGCCTGGTGATCCGGGCCAGCGGCAAGGTCAACGGCGTCGCCCGTTGCCGCAAGCTGTCCGTCGAGGAAGGCGGCCAGGTCTCCGGCCACATGGAGATGCTGACCGACGCCCAGGCCAGCGCGCCGATCGCGCCGCGCCCGGCGACGCCGGCGGTGCCGACCCCCGCCGACGCCTGACCCTGCGCCCGCCGCCGGGCGACCGGTGGCGGGCCTCCACCCCGGGCCCGCCCCGCTGGCGGCCCCCGCACCGGAGATTGCGCGGCCATGGCGCCCCGCCTCCGCCTGCTGCTCCTGCTGCTGCCTGCCGGCTGCACTGCGCCGGGGGAGAGAGAGTCCATCGCCATGCGCGCGGCGATGGAGAATGGCCAGGCCAGCCTGGCCGCGGTGGCGCCGCCGGTGATGCCGGTGGCCTTCACCGCCCCGGCGCGGCCGGTGCCCCGCGTGGAGCGGCCGGACCTCACTGGTGCCCCCGCCGGGACCCGGCCGGCCAGCGCCGCCGAATTGCTCGGCGCCGGGCCGGACACGCTGCGCCGCTGGCTGGGCGAGCCCTCGCTCCGCCGGCCGGAGGGGAATGCCGAGGTCTGGCTCTATGCCGGGGATGCCTGCGCGCTTGACCTGATCCTCTATCCGGCCGGCCGCGGGCTTTCGGTGGCGCATGCCGCGGCCAGGGCGCAAGGCGCCGAAGCGCGCACCGAAGCGGCCTGCCTGCGCGACATCGCCGCGCCGCAGGGGCTGCGGCCACTGCCGGCGGCCAACGGCCAGGCGGTGCCCCGCCCGGATGCGGGCGCCTGAGGCGGGCCCGGCCGTGCCCCGGCCGGATTGTTGCGTCCTTGCATAATACTGTCACTTGGCGCGTGGGGGGCTGCCGACCTACGGTTGCACCCCCATAGGGAAGGACCGTGGCGTGGCCATGTCCGCTGATGTTTCCGGTGCAGGCGCCGTGGCGCTGCCCGCTGTTCCCGCCCCCGATGATCAGCAGATCATCAGCATCTCCCGCCAGATCGACCTGTCCGACCGCGCTCGGCTTTCCGGCTTCGGCGAGCAGGCGCAGCGCGAGGTGGTCGACTTCGCCGACCGCATCCTCGCCCAGGCGCGCAACCGCGACCTTGGCGATACCGGCAAGCTGCTGCAGGACATCATCCTCAAGGCCGAGGGGCTCGATCCCGCCGGGCTGAAGGAACGCGGCTGGCTCGGCCGGATCTTCGGCTCCCTGGAATCGCGGATCCGCAAATTCGCCCTGGAGTTCGAGACCGTCTCGACGCAAATCGAAGGCATTTCCATCGAGCTGGACCGGCATCGCGACACGCTGCGACGCGACATCGCCATGCTGGACGAGCTGCACGCCGAGACGCTGCGCTCGATCGCCGGACTGGACGCCTTCATCCTGGCCGGCGAACGCTACGCCGCGCAGTTTCGCGCCGAACAGGTGCCGAAGCTGCAGGCCGCGGCAGGCGGCGCCGGCGGCACCGACGCGATCCTCGCGGCACAGCGGCTGAACGACACCATGCAGGCGCTGGACCGGCTGGAGAAGCGCGTCTTCTACCTGAAGCAGGCGCGCCAGGTCGGCATCCAGCAGCTGCCGCAGATCCGCATCGTCCAGTCGGGCGACGAGACACTGACCGAGAACCTCAGCGCCACCATCAACCTCACCGTCCCGCTCTGGAAACAGAAGATGGTGCTGGTGCTCGGCCTGTCGCACCAGCAGCAGGCGCTCGAGATGCAGCGCACGGTGACCGACGCCACCAACCAGATGCTGCGCCAGACGGCCGAGATGATGAAGGACCAGGCGATCGCCATCGAACGCCAGTCGCAACGTGGCATCGTCGACATCGAGACGCTGGAGAAGACCAACGCCGACATGATCGGCGCCCTTCGCGGCGTGCTGGCGGTACAGCAGGAAGGCCGCGCCAAGCGGCTGGACGCCGAACGGCGGATGGAGGCCATGAACGGCGCGCTGCGCACCGCCCTGGTCGAGTCCGGGCGCGGCTGATGCGCCGCCTGTTCGGGCTGCTGCTGGCCCTCCTCCTGCTCGGCTGCAACGAAGACGGGCCGCGCGAATTCACCATCCTGGCCGGCTCGGAACAGCAGGCGCTGGAGCCGATCGTCGCGGAATTCTGCAAGCAGCGTGGCACCGCCTGCAAATTCACCTACGAGGGGTCGCTGGATATCGGCCTGGCGCTGCGGCCGGGCTTCCCGCCGCCGGCCGATGCGGTCTGGCCGGCGGCCGGGCTCTGGCTCGACCTGTTCGATACCGAACGCCGGGTCCGGCATGCCCGATCCATCGCGGTCTCCCCCGTGGTGCTCGGCGTCCGCGCCCCGCTGGCGCGGGAGCTGGGCTGGGTCGGCCGCGACGTGCCGATGGCCGAGATCCTCGCCGCGGTGCGTGCCGGCAGGCTGCGCTTCCTGATGACGTCGGCCACCCAGTCCAATTCCGGCGCCGCCGCCTTCCTGGCGATGCTGGCCGCCGCCGATGGCGCACCCGATGCGATCGAGCCCGGCAGCCTCGACAGCCCGCAGGTCGCCGCCACGGTGCGCGCGCTGCTGGCCGGCGTCGAACGCTCCTCCGGCTCCTCCGGCTGGCTGGGTGAGCTGTTCCTGGAAGGCGAGCGGCAGGGCCGCGGCTACGCCGCCATGTGGAACTATGAGGCCGTGCTGAAGGAGACCAACGACGCCCTCCGCGGCATGCGGCGGGAGCTGCTGGTGGCGGTGACGCCGCAGGGCGGCGTTGGCATCGCCGATTCACCGCTCGGCTTCCTCGCCCGCGGCGGCGACCCCAAGGCGGAGGCCTTCTTCCTGGCGCTGCAGGAACACCTGCTGTCGCCGGCGGTGCAGGCCCGGATCGTCGCCACCGGACGACGCCCGGCCTTCGGCAGCGCGGCCACGCCACCAGCCGCCGACCCGAGCTGGAATTTTGACCCCGCCAAGCCGCTGGTCGCGCTGCGCCCGCCGGAGTCGGCGCTGCTGTTCCGCGCCCTCGGCCTCTACCAGGCGGCCTGGCGCAAGCCGTCCCTCACCGCGATCTGCCTGGATATCTCCGGCTCCATGGAGGGCAAGGGGATCGAGGAGCTGAAGACCGCCATGCGTTTCCTGCTGACGCCGCTGCGGATGGAGGAGGCGCTGACGCAGTGGACGCCGGCCGACCGCGTCATGGTCTTCACCTTCAACGACCGGATCGTCGACCGCTTCGAGGCGACCGGCACGCCCGGGTCGCAGGCCACGCTGCTGCGTTCGGTCGAGGCACTGCGGGCCGGCGGCGGCACCAACATCTATGCCTGCGCCGCGGAGGCGGTGCGCGCGCTGCAGCGCCGCCTGGCCACCGATTCGGCCGGCGCGCTGCCGGCAGTCCTGCTGATGACCGACGGCAAGTCGGAGGAGGCCGAGGCGCTGCTGCGGCAGGCCCAGGCCGAGGCGCGGCGCGCCACCGACCTCGATATCCCGGTCTTCGGCGTGCTGTTCGGCGATGCCGACCGCCGGCAGCTCGACAGCATCGCCGCGGCCACCCGGGCCCGGGTCTTCGATGGCCGCCGCGACCTGGAAGCGGCCTTCCGGGCCAGCCGCGGCTACAACTGACCATGCTGCGCGACGGTCCGCACTGGCTGCCGGCCTGGGGCGCCGCCGCCGCCCTGCTGCTGGCGCTGCAATTCGGCGCCGGGCTCGGCTTCCCGATCGCCTTCGCCGGCGGCCTGCTGTGCGGCGTGGTGCTCACCGCCGTGCTGCACCGGCCTGGCCTTGCCGAGAGCATCCCCAGCGGCGGCCGCGGCGACCTGGTGCGCAAGCTGATCGCCGAGGCCGAGCCGGAACTGGCCCGGCTGCACGCCGCCGCCGCGGCGCTGCGCGACCCGGCGCTCGGGTCCCGCTTCGCCAGCATGGCGGCGACGACGACCGGGGTGATGCAGGCGCTGGCGGCGGACCCGGCGCGGATCGGCCAGGGCCAGCGGCTGCTGACCTACCTGCTGCCGCGCGCCGCGCAGATCGCCGAGGGCCTGCGCCTGATCGAGGCGCAGGCCGCACCCGATGCCGAGCGCCAGCGCCGGCTGACCGAGATCACCGTGCGGCTGGACGAGGCTTTCACCCGGACCAAGGACCGGCTGGCCGAGCCGGAACTGCGCGCCCTCGACCTCGAGCTCAAGCTGCTGGAACAGGCGCTGGCCGAGGCCGATGCCGGCAAGGGGATCCCCTGATGGCACTGTCCCGCCGCAGCCTCGGCCTTGGCCTGTTCGGCGCCACCGCGGCCGGGGCCGCCGGCCTCGAAGCACTCCGCGACAATCCCGGCCTGCTCGGTGGGCTCGGCCCCGCCACTGGCCTGACCGGCTTCGTCGGCGGGGAGAAGGAGGATTTCCTCGCCGACCCCGCCGTCGCCGCCGCGCTGCGCTCGGCCGGCTTCGTCGTCACGCCGCGCCGCGCCGGGTCGATCGAGATGGTGCGCGACCCGGCCCTGTTGCGGCAGCAGCCTGCCTTCCTCTGGCCCTCCTCGGCCGTCGCCGCCGAGATCGCCCATCGCGGCGGGCTGACGATCCTGCGGGAGGAAGTGATCCTCAACGCCCCGATCGTGCTGTTCTCCTGGGACCGGATCGCCGAGGGGCTGGTGGCCGGCGGCCTCGCCCGCAAGATCGGGCCGCGGCATTACGAACTCGCGCTCGACCGCGTGCTCAAGGCGCTGCTGGAGGGCAAGGACTGGGCCGCGCTTGGCGTGCCGGGCCAGTTCGGCCGGGCCCGGCTGCTGGTCACCGACCCGACACGGTCGAATTCCGGCTTCATGTTCGCCGGGCTGGCGGCGACGCTGCTGGCCGGGGAGGTGGCGACCGGCCCGCTGCTCGACCGCATCCTGCCGGATGTGGTGCGGCTGTTCGCCGGCATGGGGTTCAAGCCGCCCTCCTCCGCCCGGCTGTTCGAGGACTACATCGCCGGCGGCCCCGGCGTGGCGCCGCTCATCCTCGGCTACGAGAACCAACTGGTCGAATGGATCCTGGACGATGCCGAGCGCTGGAAGCGGGTCGAGGCCGCCGCCCCGGCACGGCCGGTGATGGTCTATCCGAAACCCACCGTCCTCGCCGCCCACCCGCTGCTGGCCCTGCGGCGGGAGGCCGTGCCGCTGGTCGATGCCATGCTGCGCCCTGCCGTGCAGGAACAGGCCTGGAGCCGGCATGGCTTCCGTGGCCCGCTCGGCGCCGGCGGCCCGCCATTGCCCGCGGCGGTCGCGGGCTTCATCCGGCCCAGCATCGACGATGCGGTGCCGATGCCGGATGCGGCGACGATGCTGCGGCTGATCGCGGCGCTGGAGACCGGCTGAGACCCCTGGACAGCGCGCCGCTGGGCCTGCGGCCGCTGCCGGCGGGCCGGTCACGCCCCGGCTGGATGGAGGCGCCTGAGCCGGGCGCGGCCTTGCCATGTCTTTATCTTTGCGATTTCCGCGATTCCGGCTGGACGCGGTGCCATTCCCGTTTTCGCCAGCAGGTTGTCAATCATCGAGCAGATCGGTCGGGCTTAAATATTAAATCGTATTGATAACAATATCATATCAAAAAATCTATTATGACGATCTATGTAATGTTTAACCTAACATACGTTGAGCAAATTATACATTGATCTGTTAGACTGTCGCTTTGCGCAGCCAACGTACAATCGTAGACTGGTAAATACCTTGCGATCGTACGGACCGTGTGACACAATTCTGCTGCTACACGTCCGCACGCTGCAAGTCGTGCTTTTCCAAGAGGAGGTCAATCTTGTCCGACACCACTAGCTCTGGCGATGGGGAACGCGGCCACAAAGAGGAAAACCCAAGCCACGTCGGGAAAGCCCGATCATTGGTGATCCCAGCCGGGGGGCTGGGCACCCCGGACACTTCAGATCGGAATAAAGAACACACCAGTACTACGACGACCGGGTCAGCCGGAAAGAAGCCGACGGCATGATCGAATGATACTCACGCAATTTGATAGCGCAACCACGCGACGGCGGCGACGCGCGGCCACGCGGTGGGAATGAGGGCGCGCTTCTCGGCTCGGTGTGTCGCAGACACGTCCCGGACGTGGTGATCCATCTGCCCAGCGTCCCACGACGGTAGAGCCGCGACCCCGCGACGTCAGCCCCGCCGATGGGCACCGCCGGCGCAGGCTTGGCCGCACGGCGGTCGCCGGCACCGGACCGGCCAGACTGGCGGAGCGACGCGACGGCCTAGCCGGCGCCCAGGTCGTCCAAGCGCGTGAACCCGTCCTGGGCGCGCTCCCGCTACAGCCGGATGAAGCCCCTACCTTTGGACCGCAGAGCGGAGCGGGCGGTGGATGCGTGCGGCGTACACCAAGGCCTGCCTGTTAGGTGGCGCGCAACGGACAGTTCCTTCCCCCGCCCGGTGCCCTAGACAGCCGCGCCGGCAGCTTGCCCTATCGCACGGCGCAGCCCCGGCCGGAGTCCCGTGACCCTCTACCTCGATGTCTTCGTGCCGCCTTTCGGGCTGCTGCTGCTGGGCGCCCTGCTGCGCCGGCACCTGCTGCGGGATGCGGCGGTCTGGGCTGGCATCGAGCGCCTGGTCTTCTGGGTGCTGATGCCGGCGCTGCTGTGTTCCGCGATCGGCGCAGTCGATCTCGGCACCCTCCCGGTCGGCGGCCTGGGCGCCGCCATCTGGCTTTCCCTGCTCGGCGGCGCCGGCCTGTCCCTGACGCTGGCGCGGCTGGCGCGGGTCGACCATCCGGCGACGACCTCGGTCTTCCAGGGCGGTATCCGCTTCAACAACCTGATGGGCTTCGCCATCATCGGCGCGCTTTACGGCGCCCCCGGCACGGCGCTGGGCGCGGTCACCACTGGGCTGATCGTGCCCTTCGTGCAGGTGCTGACCTCGCTGGTCTTCGCGCTTGGCGGGCGCGGCGTCTCGCCCTGGCGGGCGGCGCGCCAGCTGGCGCTGAACCCGCTGCTGCTGGGCTGCGTCGCCGGCTTCGCCGTCGCGCTCGCCGGCGGGCTGCCGCCCGGCGTCGCACCGCTGGCCCGCTCGCTCGGCCAGGCCTCGGTGGCGCTCGGCCTGCTCTGCGTCGGCGCCGCGCTGTCGCCGGGCGCGCTGCGGCAGCGGTTGCCGCTGCAACTGGCGACCGCGATCATCAAGCTGGTAGTGGTGCCGGCCATGGTGCTGCTGATCGGCCGGGCGCTGGGTCTGGAACCGCTGGCGCTGGCCGCCGCGCTGGTCTTCATGGCGCTGCCGACCGCGACCACCAGCTACGTCATGGCCCGGGCCATGGGCGGCGACGCGCCGCTGATGGCGGCGCTGACCACGCTGGAACACCTGCTGGCCATCATCACCCTGCCGCTGTGGATCCTGCTGCTGGGGTCGTGACGGGGGCCGCGCAATTCCGGTACATGCGAGGGACGAGATCGGAGCGGATGCCATGCTGGGACGGCGCGGGGTTGTGGCGGGACTCGGGGCGGCGGCGCTGCTGCGGCCGGGGGCGGTGTCGGCACAGGCCTGGCCGGACCGGCCGCTGCGCTGGATCGTCGGCTATCCGCCCGGCGGCGCCAGCGACACCTTCGCCCGGCTGATCGGCGCCCAGATGGCCACGACGCTCGGCCAGAACGTGGTGGTGGAGAACCGCCCCGGCGGCGGCGCGGTCCTGGCCAGCGACACCGTCGTGCGCAGCCCGGCGGATGGCTACACCCTGCTGCACGTCGACAACGGCATCCTGGTCTACAACGCCGCGCTCTATTCGAAGCTGCCCTTCGATCCGGACAAGGACCTGCAGGGCGTCGGCTTCATCGGCCGCTTCCCCCTGTTCATCGTGGTCCGCCCCGACCACCCGGCGAAGGATTTCGCCGAATTCGTCGCCCAATCGAAGGCCAGGGCGCCGAATTACGGCTCGCCCGCCGTCGCCTCCCCGCACCATCTGGCGATGGAGATGGTCAAGCGCCGCACCGGGCTGAACGCCGTGCACGTGCCCTATCGCGGCGGCCCGGCGGCGATGCAGGACCTGCTGGCCGGCAATGTCGACAGCGTGGTGATCGACTGCGCCACCGGCATCCCCTTCATCACCAGCGACCGGGTGAAGACCCTGTGTGTCTTCTCCGAAGCCCGCAGCCCACGCGCGCCGGAGGTGCCGACCCTGCGCGAGCTCGGCTTCGCCAACGCCGTCGCCTATGGCTGGCAGGGCATGAGCGTCCCGGCCGGCGCGCCGATGCCGGTGGTGGGGCGGCTGGCGGAGGCACTGAAGGCCGCGGTCGGCTCGCCCGAGTTGCAGGAGCGCTTCAAGACGCTGGGCATCGAGAGCGCGCCCTGGAGCCCGGCGGAATTCCAGGAATTCGTCGCCCGCGAGAACGCCGCATGGCGGCCGTTGATCCGCGATCTGGGGATCCGGCTGGACGGCTGAGGCGCCGGGCATGCGCCGGTTCCTCGACCGCGTCGGTGCCGCCTGGCGTCACCGCGGCCGCGAGGGGCGGGAAGCGGCGCTGCTGCGCTGGAACGTCAAGGCGCTGGGCTCGGCCCTGGCGATGCAGGCCTATGCCGCCCAGCAGGGCGGCTTCGCCGCGCCGGCCGCGCCCGTGCCGGCCGGGCTCGGCAGCCGCGCCTGCTGCCAGGCCGACATCGAAAGCCCCTGGCTGCGCCACTGGTGCGGGCGGCTCGGCCTGGCGCCGCTCTACCACCGCAAGGTCTGGGAAGACGCCTGGGTGGTGCAGATGCTGTGGGAGGCGGGGATGCTCGCCCCCGGCCGGCGCGGCCTCGGCTTCGCCGTGGGCACCGAGGCGATGCCGGCGCTGTTTGCTGCCGAGGGCGCCGAGATCCTCGCCACCGACCTGGCGGCGGAGGACAGCAAGGCGCGGGTGTGGCGCGACACCACCCAGCATGCCGATGGCGCCGCCGCGCTGTACCGCCCGGCGCTGCTGGGGCGGGAGGCGTTCGACGCCCGGGTCCGCTTCCGCCCGGTGGACATGAACGCCCTGCCGGCCGATCTGCTCGACGGCGGCTTCGACTTCCTCTGGTCGGTCTGCGCGATCGAGCATCTGGGCTCGATCGAGGCGACGCTCGACTTCGTGGTGCAGGCGATGCGCTGCCTGAAGCCGGGCGGCATCGCGGTGCACACCACCGAGTACAATCTGGTGTCCGCGGGCCCGACCATCGAGTCCGGGACGACGGTGCTGCTGCAGGACCGCCATGTGGACCGGCTGGCGCGGCGCGTCGCCGCGGCGGGGCATGCGCTGCTGCCGCGCGTGCCGCAGCCGCCGCCCAGCCCGCTCGACCTCTACATCGACCTGCCGCCCTACCAGACGCTGGAGGAGCGCGCCCGCGGCACGGTGGAGCCGCCGCATCTGCGCATGGCGCATGCCGGGTACGATGTCACCTCGCTGGGGCTGGTGCTGCGGGCGGGTCCGCCGGCTTAGAGCGGGATGCGTTGAGGCGGAATCGCCGAAAACGCTGAATCCGGCGACCAAACTATGGCTAGAGCATGCACAGTGAGCGCAAGCGAACGCAGCATGCTCTAAGGCGCGCCGGCGATGCGCAGGCTCTCGGCCTCGCCGAAGACCAGCAACTGGTCTTCCCGGTCGGTCGCGGCCATCACCGCCTCGATCGTCGTGGGCAGCACGCCGCGGCCGCTGTCGAGCCGATGCACCGCGCCGTAGATCTCCAGCAGCATCGCCAGCACCGCGTGGCCGTCATAGGGCCGGGCCGGGTTGAATTCGAGCACCATGAGCGGCCGGTCGCGCCGCAGCGTCGCCGCCATGCCGCGCAGGATCCCGTCCTCCGCGCCCTCGGCGTCGATCTTCACCAGGTCGATCCGCGGCAGGCCGGTGACGAGGCTGTCGAAGGCCGTCACCGGCACCTCCACCACCTCGGCATGGCCGGCGTAGTGGCCCGCGGCATGGGCGGGGACCAGCGCGGCGTTCTTCGGCTCGCCATGCGGGATCGCCAGGGTGCCGCTGGCCAGGCTGCCGTCGCCGAGCGCCATGGCCAGGACCTCGGCGCGCGGGCCGAAGCCGTTGATGTCGAGACTGGCCTGCAGCAGCCGCGCCATCGGCGGGTTCGGCTCGATCGCCAGGACCCGCCCGGTGGGGCCGGCGATATCGGCCATCAGCAGCGCGTAGTAGCCGAGATTGGCGCCGATATCGACGCAGGCCATGCCCGGCCGCACCGCGCGGGCGAGGAAGCGCGTCAGCCAGATCTCCCAGTAGCCATCCAGCAGCAGATGGCTGCCGAGGCCGCGGTCGCGCGTATCGACGAACATCTTGTAGCGGCCGAGCACCCGGCACAGCGCCTGCCGGTCGCCGAGATAGACCGCGGCGGACAGGGCGCGCGCGCGGCATTCCAGCGCGTAGCGCGGGGCTTCACGGATTTCATGGAGGTGCAGGAGGCCGCCGGGCGGCGCGGTGTGGGCCGACAGCACCGGGCCATGCGCCCACCACAGGCTGCGCAGACGGTTCGCAAGACGGCCCAGCATCGCGCCCGTATCCACTCCGCCCTGCCGTGGCAAACCACGCGGGGCGCCTACCATGCACCCGTGAGGGGCGCAAACACGGCGCGACCGCAAGGCCCGGTCCCGGCGGCACCGGCGCCGCCGTGCCCGCATCCTGGCCGCGCAAGGCTTGACGCTTTGCCAATGCCCGAAGCGCCCGACCGTTGCCGCTCATGCCGGCGCTGCCTGTCGCGCCGCCGCCGCCCCCGGGCAGGCCGGCATCGCCGTGCCGTCGCCCGGCCGGCGGGCGCGCGGCCAGGGCGCGCAGGGCGGCGGCGAGGTCGGGCCTGCGCCGCAGACGGGGATGATCCGGCGCAAGGCGCCGGGGGCTTGACCCTCCCATGGTGGGAGACCCCACATGCGCTGGTACCATGCCCGAAGCCCCCCTCGCCCTACCGCCATCCCTTTCCTTGCCGATCGCCGGCATGAGCTGCGCCGCCTGCGCCGGGCGGGTGCAGCGCGCGCTCGGCAAGGTGCCGGGCGTCACCGGGGCCAGCGTGAACCTGGCGACCGAGCGCGCCGAGCTGCACGGCACGGCGCCGCTGCCCACGCTGGTCGCGGCGGTGGAACGGGCCGGCTACACGGTGCCGGAGGCGCGGATCGAGCTCGGCATCGGCGGCATGACCTGCGCCACCTGCGCGCTGCGGGTGGAGAAGGCGCTGGCGACGGTGCCCGGGGTGCTGGCGGCGGCGGTGAATCTGGCTACCGAGACCGCCTCGGTGCGGATCGTGGCGGGGACGGAGGAGGCGGCGCTGGCCGCCGCCATCGCCCGCACCGGCTACACGGTGCGGCGGGCGGAGACCGCGGTCGCAGATGCCGCCGAGGCGGGCAGCCGGGAACGACGGGACCTGATCCTGGCGGCGCTGCTCACCGCGCCCTTCCTCGCCGGGATGCTCGGCATGGCCTTCGGGGCGGATTGGATGCCGCCCCCCTATGTGCAGCTGGCGCTGGCGTTGCCGGTGCAGTTCCGGCTCGGCGCGCGGTTCTACCGGGCCGGCTGGGCGGCGCTGCGGGCCGGCACCGGCAACATGGACCTGCTGGTCGCGCTCGGCACCTCGGCCGCCTTCGGCCTGTCGCTCTGGATGCTGGCGAAGCATGGCCAGCACGCCGCGCACCACCTGTATTTCGAGGCGAGCGCCACCGTCATCCTGTTCATCCTGCTCGGCAAGTGGCTGGAGGCCCGCGCCCGGCGGGCGACCGGGGCAGCGATCCGGGCGCTGCTGGAATTGCGGCCGCAGACGGCGCGGCGCCTGGACGCGGCCGGCGCGGAGGAGGAGGTGCCGGCCATCGCCCTCGCCCTCGGCGACCGCCTGGTGGTTCGCCCCGGCGAGCGCATCCCGGCCGATGGCGTGGTGCTGGACGGCCGCGCCGGCGTCGACGAGAGCGCGCTGACCGGCGAAAGCCGGGCTGTGGAGAAGGGGCCGGGCGACACGGTCTCGACCGGCACCATCGCCCTCGATGGCCGCCTGGTGGTCGAGGCCCACGCGGTGGGCGGGGAGACGGTGCTGGCCCGCGTCGCCGCGCTGGTCGCCGCGGCGCAGGCCAGCCGGGCGCCGGTACAGAAGCTGGTCGACCGGGTCAGCGCGGTCTTCGTACCGGTGGTGATCGGGCTCGCGCTGCTGACGCTGCTGGGCTGGCTGCTGGCCGGCCCAGGCGGAGAAGGATCGGCGGAGGTGGCGGTGCTGCGGGCGGTGGCGGTGCTGGTCATCGCCTGCCCCTGTGCGCTGGGGCTGGCGACGCCGGCGGCGATCATGGCCGGGACCGGCGCGGCGGCGCGCGCCGGCATCCTGCTGCGCGACGCCGAGGCCATCGAGCGGGCGCCGGGCATCACGCTGGTGGCCTTCGACAAGACGGGCACGCTGACGGAAGGGCGGCCAAGGCTGGCGGCGGTGCATGGGACGGGGGGAGGAGATACCTCCCCGGGCGGCGACGCCCTGCTCCGCCTCGCCGCCGCGCTGCAATCCGGCAGCGAGCACCCGCTGGCCCGCGCGGTCCTGGCCGCGGCGGGCGCCAGCCTCCCGCCCGTGACCGGGTTCCGCGCCCTGCCCGGCCGCGGCGTCAGCGGCGAGGTGGAAGGCCGCGCCCTGCTGCTCGGCAGCCCGCGCGCGCTGGCCGAATCCGGCGCCGATCCCGGCCCGCTCGCCGCGGCGGCGGAGGCCGAGTCGGCGCAGGGCCGCACCCTCGCCTGGCTGATCGAGACCGCGCCCGCCCCGCGCGTCCTCGCCCTGCTCGCCTTCGAGGATGCCGAAAAGCCCGGCGCCGCGGCGGCGATCGCCGGGCTGCGCGCGCTCGGCGTCAAGGCGGCGATGCTCAGCGGCGACAGCCGGGCGGCGGCCGGTGCGGTCGCCGCCCGGCTCGGCCTGGACGACGTCGCGGCGGAGGTGCTGCCGGACGGCAAGGCGGCGCAGGTCCGCGCCTGGCAGCAGGCCGGGGAGCGGGTGGCGATGGTCGGCGACGGGGTGAACGACGCGCCGGCGCTGGCGGCGGCCGATCTCGGCATCGCCATGGGCACCGGGACCGACGTGGCGATCCAGGCGGCGGCGATCACCCTGCTGCGCGGCGACCCGGCGCTGGTGCCGGCGGCGCTCGACATCAGCCGGCGGACGCTGGGCACCATCCGGCAGAACCTGGTTTGGGCCTTCGGCTACAATCTGATCGGGCTGCCGCTGGCGGCGGCCGGGCTGCTCTCCCCGCCGGTCGCCGGGGCGGCGATGGCGCTCTCCTCGGTCTCGGTGCTCGCCAATGCGCTGCGGCTGTCGCGCTGGCGGGTGCCCGCCCCGCCGGCCGGGGCGCACGGCGCCGCATCGGGGCACCACCCATGACCATCGGCGAGGCGGCCCGCGCCTCCGGCGTCTCGGAGAAGATGGTCCGGCACTATGAGGCGATCGGCCTGCTGCGCCCGGCGCGGCAGGCGAATGGCTACCGCCGCTATGCCGCGCCCGACATCGCCGTGCTGCGCTTCATCCGGCATGCCCGCGACCTGGCCTTCCCGCTGGAGGATATCCGCCGGCTGCTGGCGCTCTGGCACGACCGCGGCCGCGCCAGCGCCGAGGTGCGCGGCATGGCGCTGAGCCATGTGGCGGCGCTGGAGCAGAAGGCCGCCGCCCTGCAGGCCATGGCGGCGAGCCTGAAGCACCTGGCCGCCACCTGCCACGGCGACGACCGGCCCGACTGCCCCATTCTCGATGAACTGGAAGGACGCCAGGCGTGATCGAACTCAAGGTCGAAGGCATGACCTGCCAGCATTGCGTGCGCGCGGTGACGCAGGCGATCCAGGGCGAGGACCCGGCGGCCACGGTGCAGGTCGATCTCGGCGCCGGCACCCTCCGCGCCGAGACCCAGCTGCCGCGCGACCGGGTCGCGGCGCTGGTGGCGGAGGAAGGCTACCGGGTCGCGGCCTGACCCGGCGCCCGCGGCAGCAGCAGCGCATCGGCTGCCGCGAGAAGCCGGTCCCGCCAGGCCAGCCGCGCCAGCCAGCGCGGCGGGATGCCCGCCATGCCGTACAGCGCGCCGGCCAGCTGGCCGGTCACCGCGCCGACCGTATCGGCGTCCCCGCCGAGATTGACCGCGAGGACCAGCGCTGCCTCGAAGCTGTCGGTGCTGTCCACGGCCCAGAGCGCCGCTTCCAGGGTGTGGACCACGTAGCCGGAGGCCTGCACCTCCGCCCGCGGCCGGCCGCGCCACCGGCCGCGCGCCGCGCCGGCGATGGCCGGCTCGCCAGGCCATCCGCGCGGTGCCAGCACCGCGGCGCGGGGCGCGCCGAGGATCGCCTCCCGCAACAGTTCGGCGAAGAGGGTGCAGGCCTCCACCGCCTCCGGCGCCGCGTGGGTGGTGCGGCTCTGGGTGGCGGCAAGCTGCCGGGCCGCGGCGGCATCGCGCAGCGCATGCAGCACGACCGGCGCCAGCCGCATGAGGGAGCCGTTGCCTGCCGTCCCGGGGCGGTCGGAGCCGGCGAAGGGCTCGCCGGTGACCAGGTAGCGCGCCAGCGCGTCCTGCGTCGTCATGCCGATGTCGTCGCATTGCCCGGTGCAGGCGAATTCGCCCGCTTTCCACCAGGAGACAAAGCGATCCATCAGGTCGCCCGGGTCCAGCCCCCGTCTGGCAGCCAGGCTCTCGGCGAGCGCCAGCGCCATGCTGGTGTCGTCCGTCCATTGCCCGGGGGCGAGGTGGAAGGGGCCGCCGCCGGTGATGTCGGCATGGTGCGGCAGCGAGTCCCGGTCCGCGAATTCCAGGGTGGTGCCGAGCGCATCGCCAACCGCCAGGCCGAGGAAGGCGCCGCGCGCGCGGTCGAGGAGGGCTTGGTCCGGCTTCGGCCGAGGCTATCCGACACGGAAACCAAAATGAAAGCGCCAAAGCCCGTCCGCTGTCCGAATACACGAATCTTTGCCCTGGCATGGCAGCCTGGACGCGCATTTCGCTGGACGAAAGCTCGCGAAAACGCGACCTTTCACGGTATACAGGCCGATGGTGGTTCGCCACCTGGATACGGGGTGCAGGGTGCAGCAGGCGGAATGGTGGCGCGGTGCCGTCCTCTACCAGGTCTATCCGCGCAGCTTCGCGGATTCGGATGGCGACGGCGTCGGTGACCTGCCCGGGTTGCTCGCCCGGATCGACCATATCGCGGCGCTGGGCGTGGACGGGATCTGGCTCTGCCCCGTCTATGCCTCACCACAGCGGGATTTCGGCTACGACGTCGCCGACCACTGCGCCATCGAGCCGGCCTTCGGCACGCTGGCGGATTTCGACGCGGTGGTGGCGGCGGCACATGCCCGCGGCCTGAAGCTGCTGGTCGACCTGGTCGGCGGCCATACCTCGGACCAGCATCCCTGGTTCGATGCCAGCCGCCGCGGCCGTGCGGCGCCAACGGCGGAGTGGTACGTCTGGGCCGACCCGGCGCCGGACGGCACGCCACCGAACAATTGGCTCAGCGTCTTCGGCGGCAGCGCCTGGACGTGGGAGCCGCGGCGACGGCAGTACTTCCTGCACCACTTCCTGCCCAGCCAGCCGACCCTGAACCTGCAGCACCCCGGCTGCCTGGAGGCGCTGCTGGACGTGGCGCGGTTCTGGCTCGACCGCGGGGTGGATGGCTTCCGGCTGGATGCGATCGACTTCCTCACGCATGACCCGGCGCTGCGCAGCAATCCGGCGGTGCCGCCGGCGGACGGCCAGGTACCGGCCAAGCTGTTCGCCCTGCAGCGGCACGACCACGACATGATCCAGCCAGCCAGCATCGTGGTGCTGCGCCGCATCCGGGCGCTGCTGGACGCATACCCGGGCCGCGTCGCGCTGGGCGAGGTGTCCTCGCAGCCGGGCGCCTTCAACCGGATCGCCGACTATACCGGGGCCGGCGACCTGCTGCACATGGCCTACACCCTGCGCCCGCTGCGGCACGGCTTCGACCGGCCTACGCTGGAGGCGCTGCTGCGCGAGGCGATCGCGACCTGCGGGCGCGGCTGGCCCTGCTGGTCCTTCTCCAACCACGATGTCGAGCGCGCGGCGACCCGCTGGGCACCAGGCGGGGTGGCCGATCCGCGCTTCGCCCGGCTGCTGCTGGCGCTGCTGCTGGCGCTGCCCGGCAGCACCTGCCTCTACCAGGGGGAGGAGCTGGGGCTGCCCGACGCGGTGCTGGCGGAGGACGAGATCCGCGACCCCTTCGGCATCACCTACTGGCCGGAATTCAAGGGCCGCGATGGCAGCCGCACGCCGATGCCCTGGGTCGGCGCGGAGCGCTTCGGCGGCTTCACCCCGGCCTGGTCCTAGCCCTGGCTGCCGGTGCCGGCAGCCCACCGGGCGCTGGCGGTGGACGGGCAGGAGGCCGATGCGGGCAGCACGCTGAACGTCACGCGGGCGCTGCTGGCGCTGCGGTGCAGGACGCCGGCGCTGCGGCATGGCGCGGCGGCACCGCTCGACCTGCCGGCGCCACTCTTCGGCTTCGTGCGGGAGGCGGCGGGCCAGCGGGTGACGCTGCTGTTCAACCTGGCGGCGGGGGAGGTGGCGCTGCCGCCGGGCCTGGTGGCAGGCCTGGGGGGGCTGGGCGGCTTCGGCGTCGCGGACGGGACGCTGCCGGGCTACGGCTTCGCGTTGCTGGTGCCGGCGGAGGCGCCGACGCCCGCCTGCGTCAATTGATCGCCTCGTCCCCGGTGACGCCCCAGATCTCGCTGCGCCGGATAAAGCCGCGGTAGTCGCCGACCTTCGCCTCGCACCAGGGGCTCGCGGCCTCGCATTTGCGGATGGCACCGATCACGCCGGGCTTCAGCCGGGCGACCGGCTCCGCGGCATCCTCGGCCCGGCGGCGCAGGGCGCGCTCCTCCCCCAGCACCAGGAAGCTGCGGCGGGAGGTGAGCAGCGGGCGCTGCACCCAGCCTTCCGTCCCCTCCGGGTCGCGGATGCGGCGCCAGTTCTCGTGTTCCTCCACGATCTGCACCGGCAGGTCCTTGCGCTGGTAGGTCCACTCGATCTTGTAGCGGAGATCGGGGCCGATCCGCAGGTTGACCTGGTTGGAGCCGAGCGCAGCGTAGCGCGGCAAGGGCAGGCCGGTGGCGCTGCCGAGGCTGGGCTTGGGCGGCGGGGGTGGCGCGGCCGGGGCGGGTGCGGTGGGGGCGCCGATCGCGGCGGCGCCGGCCGCGGCCCCCGCGGCCGCGGCGGCGGGCGACGCCTTGCGCTTCGCCGTGCCGGCGGGGGGCGGCGGGACCGGCTTGGCCGAATTGCTGGTGCCTGGGCGCTGCTGCACGGTCGGCGGCGGCTTGGCCGGGGCGGTCGCCGCCGGTTTCGCCGGGGTCGGCGGCCTCACCGGCGGCTTCGGCGCGGCGGGGGCCGGCGGGGCGGCGGGGGCCGCGGCGCGGGGCGGCGGCACGCTGCCCGGCTGGCCGAGGCTGGATTGCCCCCAGGCCGCTGGCGCGAGCAGCAGGGCAAGGGCGGGCAGCGCGACGCGGAAGGAGGTTTGCACAGCCACGCCATGCCAAGCCGCGAGGCCCCGGGTCAAGCTACAGCGTGACGATCTGGCCATCGCCCACGGCGGTGAGGAAGGTGACGATGCCGGCAACCTCGATCCCCGGCAGCAGGTCGGCGGCCGGGATGGCCTCGGCGCGCAGCCCCGCCTCGCAGGCGATGCGGCGGATGCCGAGCTCGGCGGCGGCATCAAGCAGGGTGGCGATGCCGGCAACGCCGCGCCCGGCCAGCACGGTTTCGCGCGGGTCCGCCTCCAGCGGCCGATCGGCACGGAACAGCCCGCAGCCGGCATTGGTGGCGAAGAGCGTGACCTCCCGCCCCAGCGCGGCGGCGCCGGTGGCGACGACCAGGGCGTAGTGCGCCCGGTCGTGGTCGCCGGCGAGCAGCAGGATGCCGAGCGGGCGCGCCATTCAGGCGGCGCTGCAGACCAGCGGCGCCGGCGCCGCATGCGCCGCGAGGTCGCGGATGGTCGCCGCCTCCCCGCACAGGGCGCAGCCCGGGTCGCGGCGCAGCTTGATGGTGCGGAACCTTGTATCGAGCGCGTCCCACAGCAGCAGCCGGCCGGACATGCCCTCCCCGATGCCGAGGATCTCCTTCAGCACCTCGGTCGCCTGGAGCGTGCCCATGACGCCGGTGACGGCGCCGAGCACGCCGGCCTCGGAGCAGGTGGGCACGAGGCCGTCGGGCGGCGGTTCCGGGTGCAGGCAGCGGTGGCAGGGGTGCGGCGCGCCGAGGTGGGATTTGTAGGTGGAAAGCTGGCCCTCGAAGCGCAGCACCGCGGCGGAGACCAGCGGGCGTCCCAGCAGGTGGCAGGCATCGCCGAGCAGGAACCGTGTGGCGAAGTTGTCGGTCCCGTCACAAACCAAATCGTACCGGGGGATCAGGTCGCGGGCGATCGCCGCATCCATGCGAACCGGGTGGATCTCGACGGCGATTTCGGGGTTCAGCCCGGCCAGCGTCTCGGCCGCGCTTTCGGCCTTGTTGCGGCCGATGCGGGACGTGGCGTGGATCACCTGGCGCTGCAGGTTGGAAAGCTCCAGCGCGTCATGGTCCACCAGGCCGATCGTACCGACCCCCGCCGCCGCCAGGTAGAGCGCCAGTGGCGCGCCAAGGCCGCCGGCGCCGACGATCAGCACCCGCGCCGCGCGCAGCTTCGCCTGGCCGACCGCCCCGACATCCTGCAGCAGGATGTGGCGGGAATAGCGGTGCAGCTCGGCATCGGTGAAATCGAGGTCCATGGACCGGATATGGGGCGCCGGGTCAGCGCTGGCCAGTGGAGCCGAAGCCGCCGGCGCCGCGCTCCGACACGGCGGTGAACTCCTCCACCACCGAGAATTCCGGCCGGACGATGGGCACGAAGACCAGCTGCGCGAAGCGGTCGCCCGGCGCCAGGCGGATCGGCGGGGTGCCCGGGGCGTTGCGGTTCCAGGCGCTGACCATGATCGGCCCGGTGTAGTCGGCATCGATCAGCCCGACCAAATTGCCCAGCACCAGCCCCTTATGGCCCATGCCGGAGCGCGGCAGCACCAGCGCCGCCAGGCCCGGATCGCCGATATGGATGGCGATGCCGGAGGAGATCAGCACCGGCGCGTTGCCGGGGGCGAGCTCGACCGGGGCGTCGAGGCAGGCCAGCAGGTCGATCGCCGCCGCCATGGCCGTCTGGTAGCGGGGCAGGCCCCAGTCGCGCAGCCGTGCGTCCAGGATCTTCAGCTCGATGGCCGGCATCGCGGGTCTCCTCGCCTGTCGCCGCCGGTTCCGCCCGGAAACGTCGCCGGGGTCAAGCCCCGCGCGGCTTGCCGGCCGGACCGGGCTGGGGTGGAGTGCGGCCGAACCCGGAGGAAACACCCATGCCGATCCCCCGCCTTGCGCTGGCGGCGCTGCTGGCGCTGCCCGCGACCAGCTACGCCCAGGGCGTGCCGCCGCGTGAGCTTCCCGCGCGCAGCCTGCCGGTGCCGGGCACGGTCAGCCCGCAGATGCAGAAGCTCATCGGCCTGCCGCTGCGCACCGGCTGGAACACCCCGCCGACCACGCCGGAGGGCTGGCGCGCCCTGGCCGAGGCCGGCGCCGCGGCGACCCGGCAGGGGCTGCCCGGGCTGCGCGACCGGCTGAAGGTCGATGTCGAGCCGGGCGAGATGGGAGGGGTCAAGGTCTTCCGGGTGACGCCGCGGGAGATCCGGCCGGAGAACCGCAACCGCCTGCTGATCCACATCCATGGCGGCTGCTACGTGCTGAACCCCGGCGAGGCGGGCCTGCCGGAGGCGATCCTGATGGCCGGGCTGGGCGGCTTCCGGGTGGTCTCGGTCGATTACCGCATGCCGCCGGAGGCGTATTTCCCCGCCGCGCTGGATGACGTCATCGCGGTATGGAAGGCGGCGCTGGCCACGCAGGATGCGAAGACCATGGCGGTGTTCGGCAGCTCCGCCGGCGGCGCGCTGACATTGGAGATGGTGCTGAAGGCGAAGGCGGCGGGCCTGCCTTTGCCGGCGGCGATCGCCCCGGGCACGCCGATGTCGGACGCGACCGGCGCCGGCGACAGCTTCCGGACCAATGCGCTGGTGGACAATGTCCTGGTCGCGGTGGATGGCTTCTGCCACGCGGCGACGGTGTTCTACGCCAATGGGCACGACCTGGCCGACCCGCTGATCTCCCCGGTCTATGGCGACGTCCGCGGCTTCCCGCCGACCATCCTGACCACCGGCACGCGCGACCTGCTGCTGAGCAACACGGTGCGGATGCACCGCGCGCTGCGCAACGCGGGCGTCGAGGCATCCCTGCAGGTGTTCGAGGCGCAGGCGCATGCCTACTACAACCGCGACGACACGGCGCCCGAGACGCGCGAGGTATTCGGCGAGATCGCCGGCTTCTTCGACCGGCACCTCGCCAGGTAGGGCGGGATGCCCGGGCCGGTCAGGCCGGCACCAGCCGGGTGATGCGGTTCGGGTTCTGCTCCGCCAGGTAGAGGATGCCGCTCTTCGGCTCCCGCCACATCCCGTGCGCGCCGTTCAGAACCGGGCGGCAACGCCCGAGCAGGCGGCCGTCGCCGCCGAACCAGGACAGCCGCGGCACCTGGTCGGTGACGTAGAAGCTGCCATCCGGCCCGCCATGCACGTCCATCGGCTTGTGCAGGTCGAGGATGTCGCGGAGATGCGTGCCCTCCGCGGTGAAGACCGAGATCCGGTTGTTCTCCCGGTCCGCCACCAGGACGCGGCTGTCGGGCAGCACCCAGACCGAATGCGGCGTCGAGAATTCGCCGCCGCGGCGGCCGGGGCCGCCGAAGGCGCCCAGGTACTCGCCGCCGCGGGCGAAGCGGTGTACCAGGGAATTGCCGTAGCCATCCGCGACATAGGTCGTGCCGTCCGGCGCGAAGGCGACGTCGCAGGGGGCGTTGAAGGGCTCGCCGGGCACGTGCCGCCGCCCAAGCGCGCCGATCCGCCGGCCGTCGCCGGCGAAGATCGTCACCTCATGCGCGTCGCGGTCCACGACGAAGACGCGTCCATCCGGATGGACGCTGAACATATGGCCGTCCGCCACGCCGTCACCCCAGGCGGCGATCCGCGCGCCGTCCGGGGAGAGGACGACGATGCCGGGCGAAGGCGGGTCGACCGAGGGGTCGGTCCGGAATTGGACCAGGACGTTGCCGGCGGCATCGCAGGCGACGTCGCTGATGCGTCCGGGGCCTTCGGGCAGATCGCCCCACGGGCGCTCGACGCGGTAGCGATGGGGGCCGAGGGCGACCTGGAGGGTTTCTCGCGGCATGCGGCAGCCTTCGTATTGCGGCGCGACGATGCGACCTGCGGGCGCCCCCGGCAAGCCGTGGCGCTACTCGTTCAGCCCCTTTCCCGGATAGGGATGCGTGGCAATCCAGTGCTGCGCGATGTCGACGCGGCGGGTGATCCAGACATCCTTGCGCTGCGTCATGTAGTCCAGCAGCCGCTGCAGGCCGGCGGCGCGGGCCGGGTGGCCGATGAGGCGCATGTGCAGCCCGACCGACATCATCTTCGGCTGGGTCGCGCCCTCCGCGTACAGCATGTCGAAGGCATCGCGGATGAAGCTGAACCACTGGTCGGCGGTGCCCATCCAGCCGGCATACTTCCCGTCGTTGTTCACCAGCGAATAGGGCACGACAAGTTGCGGCTTGCCGTCCACCGTCAGCCAGAAGGGCAGTTCGTCCCCGTAGTAGTCGCTGTCGTACAGGAAGCCGCCGTGTTCCATGACCAGGCGACGGGTGTTCTCGCTGGGTCCGTAGCGGCAGTACCAGCCTTCCGGCTTGCGGCCGATCGTCTTCTCGATGCTGGCGACGGCGCGGGCGATATGCTCGCGCTCCGTCGCCTCATCGAGCTCGAAATGCTTCACCCAGCGCCAGCCATGCGAGCAGATGTCGTAGCCCGCGTCCCGGATCGCCGTCGCGGCCTCCGGGTTGGCTTCCAGCGCCAGGGCGCAGCCGAAGATGGTCAGCGGCAGGCCGCGTTCCTGGAACAGCCGGTGCAGCCGCCAGAAGCCGACGCGGCTGCCGTACTCGAACATGCCCTCGGCGGCCAGGTCACGGCCGGATTTGAGCTGGTTCAGCCCGTGCGATTCGGTCAGGCCGGTCTCGGTGACGCCATCGCCGAGGGCATAGGAGGGCTCGGAGCCTTCCTCGTAGTTGATGACGAAATTCACCGCGAGGCGCGCTCCGTTCGGCCAGCGCGGGTCGGGCGGGGCGGCGCCGTAGCCGCGGAAGTCGCGCTGCACCTCATACGGCATCGGGAATCTCCACGCTGAATTCGGGAACCTCGACGAATTCCTCGTCCGAGCTGGTGCCGTCGCGCCACATGAAGATGACGAAGCGGGCTTCGCGGTCCAGCACAGTGAAGGGATGGTGCCAGACATTGGCGCCGTAGGTAACGCCCTGGTCCGGCCGGCAGAGGAAGGCGCGGGCGCGGTCCATGTCCGGGCCGCCGGCCGCCGCGTGCGGCGCGACGATCGCCAGCCAGCGCCCGGCCTCCTGCGGCACGAAGGATTGGGAGGAGAATTCATGCCGCTCCATCGTCGTGGAGCGCAGCGGCAGGGCGGTGAGCGGCGCCTTGACGGTGAGCGAGATGCTGCCGCGCGCAGCGGGGCGGAGGCTGGACAGCGCGTCCTCGAAATAGGTGCGGCCGGGCCGGGCCGGGCATTCGATCACCTCGCCATAGGGCAGGAAGGCGGCGGAGGTGAGCGGTTCGGCTTTCAGATACATCAAGGATCACCCCCGCATGCGGCGCGTCAGGCCGGTGAGCCGTTCCATCACCAGCATGAGCAGGAAGGCCACGAGAATCAGCGTACCGGAGACGGCGGCCACCCGGACGTCGAGCGTGCTCTCCATCATGCCCCACATCCGGATCGGCAGCATGTCCGTCCGCGCCGAGGAGAGGAAGAGGGAGACCGGGACATTGTCCACCGAGGCCATGAAGGCGAGGAAGGCCCCGGCGGCGATCCCCGGCCCGATCAGCGGCAGGGTAACCCGGCGAAAGGTCCGCAGCGGCCCGGCGCCGAGGCTGGCCGAAGCGTCCAGCAGCGCGGGATCGAGCTGCGACAGCGAGGCGCCGACGGTGCGCAGTACGAAAGGCGTCACCACCACCAGGTGGCCGGCGATGATGAGGTCGAGCGAGGGCCGGAAGCCGAGCAGCGTGAAGTACATGAGCGCGGCGAGGCCGAAGGCGAGGCCCGGCAGCACCAGCGGCGACATGAAGGCGGCATCGGCCAGGCGCCCCACCCGCCCGGCGATGCAGGAGATGCCGAGCGCCGCCGCGGTACCGCCGAGCGTCGCCAGCCCGGCGGCGATGACCGCGACATGCAGCGTGTTGCCGACCGCGCGGTGGATCTGCCGCGACCGCACCTCGTCCAGCAGCAATTCGTACCAGCGCAGCGAGAAGCCCTGGGGCGGGAAGCGGATGGAGCGGCTGTCGGTGAAGGAGGTCGCCAGCACGATCAGGATCGGGCCGATCAAAACCACCAGCGCCAGCGCCGCCAGGCTGCCGATGACGAGGCCGTAGGAGATCTCGCCCGCGCTGCGTCGCCTAGCCATGCACGCGCCCCCCGGCGACCCGCCCGGCATAGGCGATGACGGCGATGACGGCGGAGACCGAGACCAGCAGGGCGATGGCGGCGGTCGCCGCGAAGGGCCAATGCGCCGCGACCATGGCCTGCTGCCAGATCATGGAAGGCAGGTAGACCAGCCGACCGCCGCCGATGACCGACTGGCTGATGAAGGCGGTGGTGGCGGAGGCGAAGACCAGCAGGCATCCGGCGGCGAGGCCGGGCGCGGCCAGCGGCAGGATCACCCGGAACAGCGTCCGCCAGGGGGAGGCGCCGAGCGAGGCGCTGGCATCCATCAGGTTCGGGTCGATCCGCGCCATGACGGAGAGCAAGGGCAGCAGCAGCAGCGGCATCTCGATCTGCGTCAGAGAGATCACCAGGCCTAGCTCGGTCTGCAGCAGCCGCAGCGGCTCGGCAGCCAGGCCAAGGCCGAGGACGAGCTGGTTCACCACGCCTTCGCGGCCGAGGATGACGATCCAGGCGAAGGTGCGGACGACGACGCTGGTCAGCAGCGGCATGACGACGATGAAGAGCAGCACCCGCTGCCAGCGCGGCGAGGCCGCGCGATAGACCAGCGCCAGCGGGAAGCCGAGCAGCACGGTGGCGGCGACCGCCTTGAGGCCGAGCAGCAGCGTGTGGGCGATGACCTTCCAGTGGAAGGCATCGAACAGGAAGCGCTGCCACTGGTCGAGGCCGAACCGGGTCATGCGCTCGTCGGCGTAGAAGGAGACGGCGAAGAGCATGAACAGCGGTGCCGCGAAGAAGGCGGCATAGGCCAGGCCAAGCGGAGCGGCGAGGAGCCAGGGGGAACGCCAGGGCGCGGCGGCCCCGCGGGCGCGCGGCGCCGGCAAGGCCGCCGCGTGGCTCACTTCGCCATCTCGCGGTTGAACCGGTCGATCCACGCCCCGCGCAGCGGGTTGATCCTGGTCCAGTCGTGTCGGACGAATTTCGACATCTCATCCAGGCTCTTCATCGGCAGGTCCTTGCCCAGCGGGACCTCCTTGTTCACCGGGATGAAGTTGTAGGGCGGCTTCTGCAGCGCGTCCTGCACGCCCTTGCTGACCACGGTGTCGATGTACTTGTAGGCCGCGTCGATATTGTCGCAGCCCTTAGCGATGTGCAGCGTGGTCAGGAATGTGGTCGCGCCCGTCTCCGGCACCGCGAATTCGATGTCCACGCCGCGGTCCTTCAGCGTCGTCACCGTCTGGGTGTTGGTGTAGGTGATGTCGCACTGACCCTGCTGGAACAGGCCGGGCAGCGCCGCCGGGGCGCTGACCGCGGCGATCTTCGGCAGCACCTTCTTCAGCTCGGCCAGGGCCGGGTCGATATTGGTCTCGCTGCCGCCAAAGATCTTGGCGATCTCGATCAGGCTGACGGTGCCGAAGGTGGTGCCGAAGCCGGTGATGCCGAGCCGCGAGACCCAGGGCTCCTTGAACAGGTCGGCATAGCCGCTGGGCTTCGGCAGCTTCTTCGGGTTGTAGGCGATGCCCACCACCTGCGCGTTGCAGCCGATCCCCCACTCATCGATCAGCGCGGCCGGGATGGCGGCGCGGTTAGTCAGCTTAGAGGCATCGAATTTCTCGAACATGCCGCGCTCGGCCGCGGTGGCGCGGGGCCCCGGGTCCAGCACGAAGCAGTCGAAGGGCGGGGCGCCGCGGCTGGCGGCGAATTTCGCCACCTGATCCACCGCGAACAGCGCCTGCATCTCAAGTTCCAGGTTGAAGCTCTTCTTCAGCGGCGGCGCCACCAGCTCGCGGAAGGCTTCCTCCCAGGCACCGGGATAGATGGCGGCAGTGACGCTGCCGGGCTTCTGCGCGCGGGCGATGCCGGGCGCGGCGAGCACCGCGGCACTGCCCAGCAGGGCGCGACGGTTCAGCTTCAGGGACATGGTCATTCCTCCTCGGTCGGCAGGCGTGGGAACAGCGCCGGGCGGGCGCCGGGGGCAAGGGCGCAGAAGGCGCGCGCCCCGAGGTCGCGGATGGCGCCGAGCCGCGGCTCGGTCAGCCGGATCGGGGTGCCGTCGGCCAGCCGCGCCTCCCGCACCGTCTGGCCGCCGAGCGGCAGGGCGAGGCCGAGTTCCACCGGGAAGCAGCCCGGGCCGGCTTCGTCGCGTAGTTCCAATTGCTCGGGCCGTACCGTCAGCAGTGCCGGGCCAGGCGCGGCCTGGGCGGGCACCGACAGCGCCGTGCCATCCGCCAGCCGCAGGGAGACGATGCCGTCCGCGGCCGCGTCGACGGTGCAGGGCAGCCGGTTGGTGGTGCCGATAAAGCCGGCGACGAACAGCGTGCCGGGCTGGTCATAAACTTCGACCGGGGTGCCGAGCTGCTCGATCCGCCCGCGGCGCATCACCGCGATGCGGTCGGCGACGCTCATCGCCTCATCCTGGTCGTGTGTGACGAGGATGGCGGTCAGGCCCAGCTGGCGTTGCAGCCGCTTGATCTCGATCTGCATGTCGAGCCGGAGCGAGCGGTCGAGCGCGGCGAAGGGCTCGTCGAGCAGCAGGATCGAGGGCTCGATCGCCAGCGCCCGCGCCAGTGCGACACGCTGCTGCTGGCCGCCGGAGAGCTGCGCCGGCCGGCGGTCCCGCAGCGCGCCGAGCTGCACCATCTCCAGCAGCTCGGCGACGCGGGCCTTGATGCGCGGCGCCGCTTCGCGCCTCGCCTTCAGGCCATAGGCGACGTTCTCCGCCACGCTCATATGCGGGAACAGCGCGTAGTTCTGGAAAACAATGCCGACGCGGCGGCGGTTCGGCGGCAGATCATCGATCCCGGTGCCGTCGATCAGCACGCGGCCGGCGGATTGCCGGACGAAGCCGGCGACGGTCCGCAGCAGCGTGGTCTTGCCGCAGCCGGAAGGGCCGAGCAGCGCCAGCACCTCCCCCGACCGGACCGAGAGATCGACGTCGTCCAGCGCGGTGAAGGCGCCGTAGCGCACGCCGAGCCCCAGCACATCCAGCGTGTGGCCGCGCAGCGACGGTGCCTCGTTCATGGCTTCGGGCGTGGGACGGGACAGCACGCGGGTCTCCGGGACGACGTGACCGACAGGCAACCATCATGCCATGGGCCCGCGGGGCCGGTTCCGGGACGTCCTGTGACGCGCCATGGGCATTTTCACGCCACTCTGCCCCGCCGGGTGGCATCCGGCCAGGTGGTTCCGCGCCGCCGTCCCACGTGCCATGGTCCGGGCGATGCCGCGCGATACGCCTTCCCCGCCGGGCCGCCACCAGCGCGCCGACGGCGCCTTCGACCTGGTCTTCGGCACGGCGCCGCGCGGGACGGTGCTGCGCGACCTGTACCAGCAATCGCCGCTGCGCATCCTGTTCCCGACGCCGGAGCCGGGCGAGCCGCCGACCGCCGCGCTGCTGAACTGCGCCGGCGGCCTGGCGGGCGGCGACGCGTTGCGGCAATCCGTGCGGCTGGAAGCCGGCGCGCAGGCGACGCTGAGCACCGCCGCGGCGGAGAAGGTCTATCGCAGCCTGGGGCCGGAGACGCGCGTCGAGACCCGCATCGTGCTGGAGGCAGGCGCGCGGCTGGAGTGGATCCCGCAGGAGACGATCCTGTTCGACGGCGCCCGCTTGCTGCGCGGGATGCGGGCGGAGCTCGCCCCCGGCGCGGTCCTGCTGGCCGCCGAGACGCTGGTCTTCGGCCGCGCCGCACGGGGCGAGACCATGACCCACGGCCTGATCCGCGACCGCTGGCGGCTGCACGGCCCCGCCGGGCTGCTCTGGGCCGATGCGCTGGCGCTGGAGGGCGACCTGGCCGCCGCGCTGGCCGCCCCCTTCGGCTTCGCCGGCGCCGGGGCACTGGGCACGCTGCTGCTGGCGGGCGGCGATGCCGCGGCAGGGCGCGACCTGCTGCGCAGCCTGCCGGAGGCGGCGCCCGGCGCGGCCACCCTCCCCCGCCCCGGCCTGCTGCTGGCCCGCTGGCTGGGATCGGCCACGGCGGTGCGGGCGGCCGTGGGGGCCGCGATCGTCGCGCTGCGCGCCGCCCAGCTCGGCCTGCCGGCGCGGCTGCCGCGGCTCTGGACGACATGACGCGACGCGCCGCATGATCGCGGCACAGACCCGAGGCCAAGCATGAACCTGACGCCCCGCGAGAAGGACAAGCTGCTGATCGCCATGGCCGCGCAGGTGGCGCGGCGAAGGCTGGAACGCGGCGTGAAGCTCAACCATCCGGAGGCTGTGGCCTTGATCACCGACTACGTGGTCGAAGGCGCGCGCGACGGCCGCAGCGTGGCGGAGCTGATGCGCGACGGCGCCACGGTGCTGACGCGGGACCAGGTGATGGAGGGCATCGCGGAGATGATCCACGACATCCAGGTGGAGGCGACCTTCCCCGACGGCACGAAGCTCGTCACCGTGCACGAGCCGATCCGATGATCCCCCATCGCGGAGCGATGCCATGATTCCGGGCGAAATCTTCCCCGCCGCCGGCGAGATCGAGCTGAACGCCGGCGCCGACAGCATCGAAGTTGAGGTGGGCAATACCGGCGACCGGCCGATCCAGGTCGGCAGCCACTACCATTTCGCCGAGACCAACCCGGCGCTGGCCTTCGACCGCGCGGTGGCCCGCGGCCGCCGCCTGGATATCGCTGCCGGCACCGCGGTGCGGTTCGAGCCGGGGCAGACCCGCACGGTGCGGCTTATTCCCTATGCCGGCGCGCGGATCGTGCACGGCTTCCGCGGCGAGACGGAAGGACCGGTCTGATGCCCACGAGGATCTCCCGCGCCGCCTATGCCGGAATGTACGGCCCGACCACCGGCGACCGCGTGCGACTGGCCGATACCGACCTGATCATCGAGGTCGAGCGCGACTTCACCACCTATGGGGAGGAGGTGAAGTTCGGCGGCGGCAAGGTGATCCGCGACGGCATGGGGCAGTCCCAGGTCACCCGCGCTGCGGGGGCGGTAGACACCGTCATCACCAACGCGCTGATCGTCGACCACTGGGGCATCGTCAAGGCCGATGTCGGGTTGAAGGACGGCCGCATCGCCGGCATCGGCAAGGCCGGCAACCCGGATACGCAGCCGGGCGTCACCATCATCATCGGCCCGGGGACGGAGGTGATCGCCGGCGAGGGCCGCATCCTGACCGCCGGCGGGCTCGACGTGCATATCCACTTCATCTGCCCGCAGCAGGTCGACGAAGCGCTGGCCGCCGGCGTGACGACGATGTTCGGCGGCGGCACCGGCCCGGCGCATGGCACGCTGGCGACGACCGTGACGCCCGGGCCCTGGCACATGGCGCGCATGCTGCAGGCGGCCGAAGGCCTGCCGATGAATCTCGGCTTCCTCGGCAAGGGCAACGTCGCGCTGGCGGCAGGCATCGAGGAGGTGATCCTGGCCGGCGCCTGCGGCCTGAAGCTGCACGAGGACTGGGGCACCACGCCGAAGGCGATCGACACCTGCCTGCGCGTCGCCGATGCGCTGGACGTGCAGGTGGCGATCCACACGGACACGCTGAACGAGAGCGGCTTCGTCGAGAGCACCATCGCCGCCATCGCCGGCCGCACGCTGCAGGCCTTCCATACCGAGGGCGCCGGCGGCGGCCATGCGCCGGACATCCTGCGCGTGGTGGGCGAGCCCAACTTCCTGCCGAGCAGCACCAACCCCACCATGCCCTACACGGTGAACACCGTGGACGAGCACCTGGATATGCTGATGGTCTGCCACCACCTCGACCCGCGCATCGCCGAGGACGTGGCCTTCGCCGAAAGCCGCATCCGCAAGGAGACGATCGCGGCGGAGGACATCCTGCACGACATCGGCGCGATCAGCATGATGTCGTCCGACAGCCAGGCGATGGGCCGGGTGGGCGAGGTGATCATCCGCACCTGGCAGACCGCGCACAAGATGAAGGCGCAGCGCGGCCGGCTGGAGGGTGAGAGCGGCGACAACGACAACCTCCGCGTCCGTCGCTACATCGCCAAGTACACGATCAACCCGGCGATCAGCCAGGGCATCAGCGCGCATGTCGGCAGCGTCGAGGTCGGCAAGCTGGCCGACCTGGTGCTGTGGTCCCCGGCCTTCTTCGGGGTGAAGCCGGACATGGTGCTGAAGTGCGGCAGCATCGCAATGGCGCCGATGGGCGACCCCAATGCCTCCATCCCGACGCCGCAGCCGATGCACTACCGGCCGATGTTCGCCAATTACGGCCGCGCGCTGCAGGCGAGCAGCGTGACCTTCGTCTCCAAGGCCGCGCTGGGGCATGGGATCGGCGACCGGCTTGGCCTGCAGAAGACTCTGCTGGCGGTGGAGAATTGCCGCGGCGGGATCAGCAAGCGCGACATGGTGCTGAACGACGCCCTGCCGAAGATCGAGGTCGACCCGGAGACCTACGAGGTGCGGGCGGATGGCGAGTTGCTGGTCTGCGAACCGGCCAAGGTGCTGCCGCTGGCGCAGCGGTATTTCCTGTTCTGATGCGTTGACGGAGGCGAAGCCCACCGCGAGGAGGCCATGCCATGGACCAGCTGCCCACGCGCCGCCCGGCCGAGCCGGTGCCGAAGAACCCGACGCGGGCCGAGTTCCGCGCCTGGGCGGAACGGCAGCCGGGACGGTATGAGCTGTATTGTGGCGAGGTGGTGCCGATGAACGCGCAGCGGATCGACCATGTCCGGGTTAAGATGCGCGTCTGGCAGGCCCTGGATGCGGCGATCCGCGCAGCCGGGGTGGATTGCGAGGCGCTCGGGGATGGCGCCACCGTCGAGATCGGCGATCGGACGGATTACGAACCCGATGCGTTGGTGAATGCGGGGCCGCGGCCGGCCGGGGACGGCGTGGCCGCGCCGAACCCGATCGTCGTGGTTGAGGTAACCTCGCCCTCCACAGCCTCGATCGATACCGGCGAGAAGCTGGCCGATTATTTCCGCGTGCCGTCGATCCAGCACTACCTGATCGTCCGCACCGCGTATCGCGAGGTCATCCATCACGCCCGCCGCGCTGCTCTGATCGAGTCGCAGGTGATCACCGCGGGTCCGCTCCACCTTGATCCGCCCGGGCTTGTCGTGGCGGTCGAGGATTTCTTCGTCGATCTTCCAAGGGAGCCCTGATGACCGACGATCTCCCGCGCGCGACCCGGGTGCTGCCCAAGGGCGGCTGGATCGAACGCACCGCGAAGCATGTCGTCACGCTCGACTTCGATGACCGCTTCCGCCGCCGCCGCCGCTACGTCGCCGCCAGCGGCTTCGCCTTCCTGCTGGACCTGGAGGACGCAGTACCGCTGCGCGACGGCGACGGTCTTCTGCTGGAGGCGGGCGGCGTCATCCTGGTGCGCGCGGCGCCGGAGCCGCTGGTCGAGGTGCGCGCGACGACGCCGGAGCGCCTCATGCGGCTCGCCTGGCACCTCGGCAACCGCCATCTGCCGACCGAGATCCAGGCCGACCGCCTGCTCATCCGCGACGACCATGTCATCGTCGCCATGCTGCGAGGGCTGGGCGCGGAGTTGCAGAAGGTCGACGCGCCCTTCAACCCCGAAGGCGGCGCCTATGGCGAGCACAACCGCCAGCCGGGGCACCACCATCATCATCACCACGGCGATGACCACGACCATCACCACCACTGACGGCGCCGCGCTGTATCGGCTGCTGGCCTGGCTGTCGCCGGCCTATCCGGTCGGCGCCTATACCTACAGCCACGGGCTGGAGACGGCGGTGGAGGATGGCCGCATCACCACGCGCGCGGCGCTGGTCGATTACATCGCCACCGTGCTGCGCGCCGGCGCCGGCCGCATCGACGGCGCGCTGCTGGTCGCTGCCTGGGGCGCGGCCATGGCCGGCGACGACGCGGCGCTGGACGAGGCCGCATCACTCGCCGCCGCCTGGCGCGGCACGGCCGAGACGGCGCTGGAAAGCATGGCGCAGGGCACCGCCTTCACCGGCGTGACGCAATCCGCCTGGCCCGATGCCCGCTTCGCCACCTTCGCCGCGCGGCATCCGCGCGCGCTGGCGCATCCGGTGGCCTTCGGTGCCGCCGCCGGCTTCCAGGATATCCCGCTGCGCCCTGCGCTGGCCGGCTGGCTCGGCGCCTTCGCCGCCAACCTTGTCTCGGCCGGCGTGCGGCTGGTGCCGCTCGGCCAGACCGATGGGCAGATCGCCACCGCCGCGCTGCACCCGGTGGTGGAAGCCGCGGCGGATGCCGCGCTGGCCGCCGAGCTTGATGCGCTCGGCACCGCCGCGCCGATGCTCGACCTGCTGTCGATGCGGCACGAAACCCAGTACACGAGGCTGTTCAGATCATGAGCAACGGGCCATTCAGGGTGGGCATCGGCGGCCCCGTCGGCTCCGGCAAGACGGCGCTGACCGAACGGCTGTGCCGCCACTTGCGCGACACGCACGACATCGCCGTCATCACCAACGACATCTACACCAAGGAGGATGCGGAATTCCTCACCCGCGCCGGGGCGCTCGACCCCTCGCGCATCGCTGGCGTGGAAACAGGCGGCTGCCCGCACACCGCGATCCGCGAGGATGCCAGCATCAACCTCGCCGCCGTGCACGACATGGTGCAGCTTTTCCCGACGCTGGAGGTGCTGTTCATCGAAAGCGGCGGGGACAATCTGGCCGCCACCTTCAGCCCGGAGCTCGCCGACCTGACGATCTACGTCATCGACGTCTCGGCCGGCGACAAGATCCCGCGCAAGGGCGGGCCGGGCATCACCCGCAGCGACCTGCTGGTGATCAACAAGATCGATCTGGCGCCGCTGGTCGGCGCCGATCTTTCCGTCATGGACCGCGATTCGCGCCGGATGCGCGGCACGCGGCCGTTCATTTTCACCAACCTGAAGGAGAACAAGGGCGTGGCCGAAATCGCTGAATTCATCCTGGCCCAGGGCGGCATCGCGCCGCGGCGGGCGGCATGAGCCGCGTCGCGCTTCTCGCCGCGGCGCTGCTGCTGCCGGCGACCGCCTTCGCGCATCCCGGCCATGCGGAGCCGCTGGGCTTCGTCGCTGGCCTGCTGCACCCGCTCGGCGGCGCCGATCACCTGTTGGCCATGGTGATGGTCGGCCTCTGGGCCGGGCTCCTCGGTGGCGCGGCGCGGCTGGCGCTGCCGGGCGCCTTCCTCGGCGCCATGCTGGCCGGCTTCGCGCTGGCCGCCACGGGCATTGCGCTGCCGGGGGCGGAGGCCGGGATCCTCGCCTCCGTCGTCGTGCTCGCGGCGCTGGCGGTGCTCGCGGTGCGCGTGCCCGTCGCGGCGGCCGCCGGACTTGTCGCGCTGGCCGGGCTGCTGCACGGCCAGGCGCATGGGGCTGAGATGGTGGGCGGCGCGGCCGCTTATGCCGCCGGCTTCCTGGCGACGACCGCGGCGCTGCATGCGGCCGGCCTGGCACTGGCCGCGCCGCTGGCGCCCATCAGCCGCCGCCTC
>JBMOJU010000169.1:0-10776 GCA_049315625.1 Paracraurococcus sp. | reverse complement strand
CCGGGCTCGTGCCCGGGCGCCGCCGCGGCTACTTCTTCGCCGGCTCGACCCGGAGGCCGATGGCCTCGGCGAAGACCACGTCCACCTGGTCGCCCGGCTTCAGGCCGCGGACGAAATTCTGCATGCCCGGCTCGGCGACCGGCGCCACGATCTGCCGGCCGCGCGGCCCGGTGAAGCTCACGCTGTCGCCGCTGGCGGAGGTGGCGTCGATCGTCACCCGCGCCCGCACCATGCGCCCGGCCGCGGCGCCCGGCGTTTCGCCCGGCTTGGTGCGGCCCTTGACGGCGGCGGTCTCCAGCGCCGGGCTGGTGTCGCCCGGGGTGGAGATGGCGGCGGCGATCGCCTGTTCGTAGGTGACGGTGACGCGGTCGCCGGCCTTCACCTGGCGCAGGTTGCGCACCTCGGGCGAAAGTTCCAGCGTCACCAGGGTGCCGTCCTCGCCGCGCAGCACGGCCTGGCGGCTGGCCTGGTCGATGCTCTCGACCGTGGCGGCGAGGGTGGCGGTGCGGGCCACGCCGGCGGGCGCGGGCTGCGCCAGGGCGGGCGCGGCGCCGGCGGCGAGCAGCGCCGCGAGGGTGGTCAGGCGGATCATCGGTGGTGTCTCCGGATAAGGGAATTGGTGGGGTTCAGGCGAAGACGCGCGTCCAGTCCTGCTGCATCGAGACCACGGTCCAGCCGCGCTGCGGCGCCTCGTCCAGCGCCCTCGCCAGCCGGCCGATGTGGCTTTCGCGGTCGTAGGCGTATTCGCGCGCTGCGTCGTCGTGCCGCACGATCATGCCGAACCGGCGGCCGGCGCCTTCGGTGACGTAGCGCAGCATGTGCAGGTCGCCATCCGAATTGCCGAAGGCGGCGATCGGGCGGCGGCCGATATGGCGGGCGATGCCGACCGGCTTGCCCGGCCCGTCATCGACGAAATCGACGCGTGGCGCGCGGGTCAGCACCACGCGCCCGTCGCGCTCCCCCGGCTCAAGCGCGAAGCTGGTGCCGACCACGTGCTGCGGCGGGATGCCGTAGACCGGCTCGGCGAAGGCGCGGACGAATTCCACCCCGCCGCCGGAGACGATGAAGCTGGTGAAGCCCCGCGCCCGCAGCAGCGCCAGCACCTCCAGCATCGGCTGGTAGACGAGTTCCGTATAACGCCGGCCCCAGCGGCGGTCGCGCGCATCGCCCAGCCAGGCGGCGGCCAGCGCCTGGGCTTCCTCAGGCGTGTTGCCGGCCAGCGCGGCGCCGGCGAGCTTGAGCAGCCCCGCCATCCCACTCGCGCCGAGCGCGGCAAGGTCGCCGGCGATGGCGGCGCGGAACAGCGGGTCCTGCTGCCACTCCGGCTGGCCGGGTGCCAGGGCGCGGATGCGGTCGAGCAAGAAGAGGAATTGCGTGTAGACCGGCTGCTCCACCCAGAGCGTGCCGTCATTGTCGAACACCGCGATGCGCTCGGGCTCCGGGACGAAATCCGCGCCGCCCGGCGTGGTGACGGCGGCGACGAAGTCGAGCATGGCGCGCTTCGCCGCGCCGTCCTGCCAGCTCGGCAGCGGGTCGGCTGCCTGGGCGCGCGCCGCGGCCGGCAGCAGCAGGGCGGGCAGGCCGAGGGACGCCCGCCGCGAAACCGGGTGGACCATCAGAAGCGCATCCTCACCGCCAGGAAGGGACCGCTGAAGGCGAAGTCCTGCACCAGCCTGCTGCCGCCCTGGTCGTAATAGAGATGCCGGTAGCCGAGCGTGACACCAGCCCAGCCGGTCTGGTAGCCGACCCCGCCGATGGCCTGCCAGGTGACCCGCGACGCGCCGGTGCCGGCATCGACGCTGTAGGGCAGGTGGAAGCCGCTGCCGAGGTCGATCCGCCCGCGCAGCCCGGCGATGCCGTCCACCAGGGTGGCGTTGCGGCTGAGATGCGCGGTGCGCGAAAGGGACTGCCCGGCGCGCGGCCCGTCGATATCGGCGGCGAGCCGCACATCGGTGCGCGCCGAGATGTCGAACAGCCGCAGGCCACCGATGGCGTCGAGGTTGCCCCAGGCGCCTTCCGCCAACGTGTAGCCGCCCGCCAGCATGGCGACGCCGCCGCGCACCGTCGTCTCCGTGCCGCGGTTCAGGCTGGCGGAGACCGCCGTCCCGCCCGATCCAGCGAAATCGACCGAGCCCAGCTTGCTGCCGGCATTGCCGAGGCTGAGGTAGATCAGGTCGGTGAGGATCGAGACCGGGCCGTTGCGCGCTTCGGCCGCGACCATGGCGGCGCCGTTCAGCGCCTCCAGCAGGTTCACGTTGTCGATGCGGACATCGGCCGCGCCGCCGCCGCTGCCGGGCGGCTGGCCATAGCGCAGCTTGCCGTCGATCGACGGCGCCCAGAGGTACGGCGTGACGGCGAAGGACCAGCCCGGTTCCGTCGCCTGGGCGCGGGCGGCGCCGGGCAACACTGCGGCCAGCAGTGCCAGCGCCACCACGTATTTCTGCATCATGTGTGGTCCCGGGTGATGGGAGGCCGGCGGGCGCAGGGGGGTGCGCCCGCCGGCCGCCGCTTTCCGGTTCGCCCGCCGCCGAGGAGGGGATGGCGGCGGGCAAAGGGGTCAGCGGCTGCCGGCCTGCTCCATGCTGCGCAGCACGGCGTCCAGGTTAAAGGCATCCGGCCGCTGGCGCGGCGGGAATTCCTTGAACGTCTCGTAGAACTGCTTCGCCATGGCCTGCGCCGGGACCAGCAGGAAGATGCGGTCCATGTACCAGTCGTTGTAGGTGTTGCTGTCGGTATCGGCGCGCTCGAACGGGTCCATGCGCAGGTCCAGCAGCTTCGGCGCGCGCAGCGGCACGAAGGGGTCCTGCCAGACGCCGAAGCCGTGCGCCCGCTGCTCCATGAAGACGACCTTCCAGCGCTCGTAGCGCATCGCCACCATCTGGCCGTCGTCGTTGAAGTAGAAGAACGCCTTGCGCGGGCTTTCCGCGGTCTGGCCGGTCAGCATCGGCAGGATGTTGTAGCCGTCCAGGTGCACCTTGAAGGTCTTGCCCTGGGTGCTGAAGCCGGCCAGCAGCTTCGCCTTGATGTCGGCGTCGCCGGCGGCGGCGACCAGCGTCGGGAACCAGTCGAGGTTTGACACGATCTGGTTGCTCACGCTGTTCGGCGCGACGCGGCCCGGCCAGCGGATCGCGAAGGGCACCCGGAAGGCGCCTTCCCAGTTGGAGTTCTTCTCCGACCGGAAGGGGGTGATGCCGGCATCCGGCCAGGCATTGTAGTGCGGGCCGTTGTCGGTGCCGTAGATGACGATGGTGTCGTTCGCCAGGCCGAGATCGTCCAGCTGCTTGAGGATGACGCCGACATGGTCGTCGTGCTGCAGCATGCCGTCGGCGTAGAAGCTCAGCCCAGACTTGCCCTTGTAGGCTTCCGGCACATGGGTGCGGAAATGCATCCGGGTGGAGTTGTGCCAGACGAAGAAGGGCTCCGTCCCGCCGGCCTTCCGCTTGATGAAGTCCGTCGTCTTCGCCAGGATCTCGTCGTCGATCGTTTCCATCCGCTTGCGCGTGAGGGGCCCGGTGTCCTCGATCGTCTGGCTGCCGTCGGGGTTGGCGCGGGTGTTCAGCACGCCGCGCGGGCCGAAGCGCTTCAGGAATTCCGGGTTCTTCGGGTAGTCGACGTTCTCCGGCTCCTCCGACGCATTCAGGTGATAGAGGCTGCCGAAATACTCGTCGAAGCCGTGCATCGTCGGCAGGTGCTCGTCGCGGTCGCCGAGATGGTTCTTGCCGAACTGGCCGGTGGCGTAGCCCATGCCCTTCAGGATACGGGCGATGGTCGGGTCCTGCGGCTTCATCCCCGCCTCGGCGCCCGGCAGGCCGACCTTGGACAGGCCGGTGCGCACGGTGGCCTGGCCGGTGATGAAGGCGGATCGCCCGGCGGTGCAGGATTGCTCCGCGTAGTAGTCGGTGAAGGTCATGCCTTCCTGGAAGATCCGGTCGATGCTGGGCGTGCGGAAGCCCATCATGCCGCGGTTGTTGTGGCTGAGGTTCCAGTAGCCGACGTCGTCGCCCCAGATGACGACGATGTTCGGCCGCCGTGCGGCGCCGGCGGCCGGGGCCGGTGCGGCGGGTCGCGCTTGCGGCGCGGTCTGCGCCTGCGCCAGCTGCGTGCCGCCGCTGGCGGCTGCCGCCACCGCCGCGCTGCCGCCCAGCAGCATGTCGCGGCGTGAACGTCCTTTGCTCATGGGCTCGTCTCTCATGTTGTGGCGGGGGATGGGTCGCGGCGGATGCAGCGGAAGCCGATATGGCTCATGCCGGTGTCCACCATCTGGGCGTGCCGCGCCGCCGGGCGGTAACGGCGGCAATAGCTCGGCGCGCAAAGGAAGCTGCCGCCCTTCACCACCTTCCGGGGTATGCGGATGGTCGGCTGCGTCCGGTCGAAGCTCGCTTCCATCGGTGGCCCGCGCGGATTCTCCGGTGCGCAGCAGGGCTTGCCCGGGTCGGCGGCATGGCGGGCGGCGAACCAGTCCGTGGTCCACTGCCAGACATTGCCGGCCATGTCGTACAGGCCATAGCCATTGGCAGGGTAGGAGCCGACGGGCGCGGTACGCTCGAAGCCGTCGGCGGCGAAGTTGCGCCAGGGGAAGGGGCCCTGCCAGGTATTGGCCTGGTGTACGCCGCCCGGCGCCAGCTCGTCGCCCCAGACGAATTCACGTCCGTCGAGCCCGCCGCGGGCGGCGAATTCCCACTCCGCCTCGGTCGGCAGCGCCTTGCCGGCCCAGTGCGCATAGGCCTCGGCATCCTCGTAGGCGACATGCACCACCGGGTGGGCATCCCGCCCCTCGATCCCGCTGCCGGGGCCTTCCGGCCGGTGCCAGCAGGCGCCCGGGGTCCAGTGCCACCAGTGGGTGAGGTCGCTTGTATCGACCGGCCCGTCGGTCATGCGGAAGACCAGCGCGCCGGGCACCAGCATCGCCGCGTCGGCGCCGGGATACATCCCCGGGTCGAGCGGCCGATCAGCCACCGTGCGATAGCCGGTGGCGGCGACGAAGCGGGCGAATTCGGCGTTGGTGACGGTGGTCGTATCCATCCAGAAGCCGCTGACCGTCACCGAATGAGCCGGCCGCTCCTCGGCGTAGTGGCGGTCGGAGCCCATGAGGAAACGGCCGCCCGGGACGCGCACCATCCCGGCGGAGACGGCCGAGGCCGAGGCCGCGCTTTGCTCCGCCAATGACATGCCGCGACTCGTTCCCTCGCCGGTCCGCGGGCGGACTATGGGGCTTCCATCCAGGATGCTACCAATGCCGTCCCGGCAAGTTATCCATCAGGATTCGGCATATGCTGGAGGTCAAGGACCTCATCCTCGCCCGCACCGTCGCGGAGCATGGCAGCCTGGCCCGCGCCGCCCGGGTGCTGTCGATCGGCCAGCCGGCGCTGACCCGCAGCCTGGCGGGGCTGGAGGCCCGGCTCCGCGGGCCGCTGTTCGAGCGCAGCCGGCGCGGCATGGCGCCGACCGACCTCTGCCGGGCGCTGCTGGCGGAGGCCGGCGAGATCCTCGGCCGGCTGGAGCGGCTGGACCGCCATCTGGCGGAGGTGCGCGGGGCCCAGACCCAGACCCTGAGCGTCATCGCCGGCGCATATGTCGCCGAGACCACCGCGCTGGTCGCCGCTGCCCGGATGCTGGAGGTGCACCCCACCGTCCGGCTTAGGCTCGGCACCGCCAACTGGGCCGACATCCCCCGCGCGGTGCGGGAGCGGGAGGCGGCGATCGGCATCGCCGATGTCAGCGATCTCGGCGAGGCGCCGGACCTGGAGGTGGAGCAGCTGCACCCCATGCCGGGCGTCTTCCTCGTGAGGCCCGGGCATCCGCTGGCCGAGCCGGGCCTGCCGCTCGACCTGGCTCGCATCATGGCCTGGCCCTTCGTCTTCCTCGGCCGAACACCGCGCCGGGCGCAGGAGCCCCTCGCCCTGGCGCGCGAACAGGCCCGCCGCGACGGCGAACTGCACCCGGCCTTTCCGGCGCTGGTCCTGGATAGCCCCACCGCATCCCTGCAGGCCCTCCGTGGATCGAATGCGGTGGCGGCCTGCACGCTCAGCGTCGCCGAAGCAGCAATCCGCGCCGGAGAATTGGTGGCCTTGCCATGGCGGGCACCCTGGATGGTCGTGCAGCAGGCCATCCTACGGCTGCGGAATCGCCGCCCAAGCGAGGTGGAGACCGCCTTCCTCGACCTGCTGCGGACCACGGACCGGGAGGCGGAGGTGGGCGCCGGCCGCTTCCTGGCGGAGTTCGGGCTGGCGGCCTGACCCGGGTACCCTTTGCCGCCCGGCCGACGCATATAGGGGCGGATGGTCCGGCTGCGGCCGGCGGAGGAAGGGCAGCACCCATGGCCTATGATTTCGACCTCTTTGTCATCGGCGGCGGCTCGGCCGGTGTCCGCTGCGCCCGCATCGCCGCGATGCACGGCGCCAAGGTGGCCGTGGCCGAGGAGCGCTTCTGGGGCGGCACCTGCGTCAATGTCGGCTGCGTGCCGAAGAAGATCATGGTGAACGCCGCCGAATACGGGCAGTGGGCCGAGGATGCGGCGGCCTTCGGCTGGAGCATCGAGCGCACCGGCTTCGACCTCTCCGTCCTGAAGGCGGCGCGGGATGCCGAGGTGGCGCGGCTGAACGGCATCTATGGCCGCCTGCTAGCCGGCGCCGGCTGCACCAGCTTCGATGCCCGCGCCACCTTCATCGACGCGCATACGCTGGATGTCGGCGGCAAGCGGGTGACGGCGGAGAAGATCGTCATCGCGGTCGGCGGCCGGGCGGTGCGGCCGGGCCTGCCGGGCGACGAGCTCGGCATGCTGTCCGACGACGTCTTCGACCTGAAGCAGGTGCCGAAGCGCCTGGCGGTGGTCGGCAGCGGCTACATCGCGCTGGAATTCGCCTGCGTCTTCCGCGGCCTGGGGGCCGAGGTCGATCTGGTCTACCGCGCCGACCTGCCGCTGCGCGGCTTCGATGCCGACATCCGCGTGGCGCTGAAGGAGGCGCTGGACGCGCAGGGCATCCGTCAGCATGTCGGCCACCACCCGGCCCGGCTGGACCGCCAGGGCGACCACCTGCGCCTTTCGTTGCTGGGCGGCGCGGCGGTCGAGGCCGATGCGGTGCTGTTCGCCACGGGCCGGGAGCCGAACACGCATGGCCTGCACCTCGATGCCGCCGGCGTCATGTGCGACGCGCGCGGTGCGGTCGAGATCGACGAGGAGCACCGGACGACGGTGCCGAACATCTGGGCGATCGGCGACGTCACCAACAAGCTGAACCTGACGCCGATGGCGACCGCGGTCGGGCATGCGCTGGCCGACACGCTGTTCGGCAACAAGCCGCGCAGGGCGAGCTACCTGAACGTGCCGACCGCCGTCTTCACCTCGCCCCCCATCGGCACGGTGGGGCTGACCGAAGCCGACGCCGCGATGCTGGGGCCGGTGGATGTCTACGTCGCCAGCTTCACCCCGATGCGGCACACCATCAGCAAGCGGCCGGGGCGGAAATCCCTGATGAAGCTGGTGGTCTGCCAGGAGACGCAGCGCGTGCTGGGCGCCCACATGCTGGGCGAGGACAGCGCCGAGATCATGCAGGGGATCGGCATCGCGGTGGCGGCGGGCCTGACCAAGCAGGATTTCGACCGCACCATCGGCATCCACCCGACGGCGGCGGAGGAGTTCGTGACGATGCGGACCCGGACGCGGGAGGCGGGCATCCGTGCGGCGGCGGAATAGCAGCCCCGCGGGCGCCGCCTGCACCTGCCGGGTTCACCCCGGCGCGCCGCTGCGCTAGGCTCCCCGCCCTTTGACTTAGGAAACGCCCTAATGACCGCGCGCGGGTGGCACCCCGGAAGCTGGCGGGACATGCCGATCCGGCAGGTTCCCGAATACCCCGACCAATCCAAGCTGGCCGAGGCCGAGGCACGCCTCGCCAAGTGGCCGCCGCTCGTCTTCGCCGGCGAGGCCCGCCGGCTGCAGGCCGCGCTGGCCAAGGCCGGCCACGGCCAGGCCTTCGTCCTGCAGGGCGGCGACTGCGCCGAGAGCTTCTCCGACTTCACCGCCAACATCATCCGCGACACCTTCCGGGTGCTGCTGCAGATGGCGGTGGTGCTGACCTTCGGTGGCGGCACCCCGGTGGTGAAGCTCGGCCGCATGGCCGGGCAATTCGCCAAGCCGCGCTCCTCGGATGTCGAGACCAAGGATGGCGTGACCCTGCCCTCCTACCGCGGCGACATCATCAACGGCCCCGAATTCACCTCCGCCGCCCGCATCCCGGATCCGGCGCGGATGGAATTCGCCTATATGCAGTCGGCCGGCACGCTGAACCTGCTGCGCGCCTTCGCCACGGGTGGGTACGCCGACCTGCACCAGGTGCACCGCTGGAATCTCGGCTTCGTCGAGCGCAGCCCGCTCGCCTCCCGCTACCAGGACCTGGCGGCGCGGATCGACGAGACGCTGGGCTTCATGCAGGCCTGCGGGATGTCCGACCTGCCGCAGGTGCGGGAGACGGATTTCTACACCTCGCACGAAAGCCTGCTGCTGCCGTACGAGCAGGCGCTGACCCGGGTCGATTCCACCACCGGCGACAGCTACGCCTGCTCGGCGCATTTCCTCTGGATCGGCGAGCGCACCCGGCAACTGGACGGCGCGCATGTCGAATTCCTGCGCGGGGTGAAGAACCCGATCGGCCTCAAGGTCGGCCCGACCTCCGACCCGGACGAGCTGGTGCGGCTGACCGAGGTGCTGAACCCGGCCAACGAGATGGGCCGGCTGACCCTCATCTCCCGCATGGGGGCCGACAAGCTGGAGGCCAAGCTGCCGCCGCTGCTGCGCGCGGTGAAGCGGGCCGGCCGCAACGTGGTCTGGCTATCCGACCCGATGCACGGCAACACCACCAGCGTCGGCGCCTACAAGACCCGGCCCTTCGACGCCATCCTGACCGAGGTGCGCCGCTTCTTCGACGCCCATGCGATGGAGGGCACCCAGCCCGGCGGCGTGCATGTCGAGATGACCGGCCAGGAGGTCACCGAATGCCTCGGCGGCGCGCATAAACTGAGCGAGGCGGACCTGGCGCTGCGCTACCAGACCTTCTGCGACCCGCGGCTGAATGCCGAGCAGTCGCTGGAACTCGCCTTCCTGATCGCCGAGGAGCTGAAGGCCCGGCGCGTGCCGGCCCCGGCACCCGCGGCGCGCGCGGCCGAGTAGGACGGGGCAGGGAACGCCAATGGACGGATCGCCGCCGGCTGGGCCAACCGATGCGGCGATCTCCGCCCGCACGGACGCCTATTTCAACCGCACGCGGGCGATCGTGCAGCGCTTCGGCGATGCGCGCGTCACCTATGCCGTGTTCCTCCGCCGCCCCGTGGTCAGCGCGCCGCGGCTGGCGATGGAGTTCCTCGAAGCCGTGGCGCGGGAACGCGGCACGCGCTTCGAGATCGACCTGATCCATCCGGAGGGCACCTGGGTCGGGGCCGGCGACCCGATCCTCACCCTCACCGGCGCCTTCACCGAATTGGCGGATCTGGAGACGCTGTACCTGCAGAAGCTCGGCCCGCCCTGCGTGGCCGCGCACAACGCCTACCAGATGTGCCTGGAACTGCCGCAGGTTGCCTTCCTGGCGATGGATGCGCGGCACTGCGCCGGCGCCGAGATGGCCGACATGATGGCCTATGCCGCCAGCGTCGGCGGCGCCGCTGCGTCCAAGGAGGGCGCGAAGGGCTTCATCGGCAACGCCACCGACGCCACCGCGCATTGGTTCGGCGCGCCGCGCGGCTACGGCACCATGCCGCATGCCCTGATCGGCTATGCCGGCAGCACCTTGCGCGCCGCCGAGATGTTCCACGAGACCTTCCCGGACGAACCGCTGACCGTCCTGACCGATTATTTCGGGCGGGAGGTCACCGATGGCCTGGCGGTCTGCCGCCGCTTCGCCGAACTCGCCGCCGCCGGACGGCTGGCGGTGCGGCTGGACACCCATGGCGGCCGCTTCCTCGAAGGGCTCGACCCGGCCGAGAGCTACGCCGTGCTGGAACGCCACGCGCCCGGCGCCATCCGCCGCTACCGGTCGGAGACCGAACTCCGCCACCTGGTCGGCACCGGCGTCTCCGCCAGCGCCATCTGGAAGATGCGGGAGGCGCTGGACGAGGCCGGCTTCCCCAAGGTGCGGATCGTCGCCTCCTCCGGCTTCAATGTGCAGAAATGCCGGGTGATGGCGGAGGCCAAGGCACCGATCGACGTGGTCGGCACCGGCAGCTTCATCCCCGACACCTGGTCGGAAACCTACGCGACGGCCGACATCATCGCCTATGACGGCGTGAAGCGGGTGAAGGTCGGCCGCGAATTCCTGCTTCATCGCAACGGCGAGCGGAAGAAGAACGGCAACGGGGCGCATACCGGCTGAGCCTCTCCGCGACCCGTTCCCCGGCCGCCACGGCGCGGCGGGACCGCTGGCTCGGCTGGGCCTGCGCCGCCGGGCTGCTGTGCATCTGGGTCAGCTTCCACCTGATGTCGCGGTTGACCGTGCGGCAGGCGCTGACGCCCTGGGACGTGGCGGCGCTGCGGTTCGGCGGCGCCTTCCTCTTTGCCCTGCCGCTGCTCGCCTGGTTCGGTCTGCCGCGCATCGCGCCACGGCGCTGGCCGGCGCTGCTGGTCTTCGCCGGGCTCTGCTTCCCGCTCTGCGCCTATGCCGGGTACCAATTGGCGCCGGCGGCGCAGGGCTCGGCGGTGATGGCGGCCGGGCTGCCGGTGGCGGCGGCGCTGATCGGCTGGGGGATGGGGCAGGTGCGGATCGGCCCCTGGCGGGCCGCCAGCCTCGGCAT
>JBMOJU010000168.1:0-10789 GCA_049315625.1 Paracraurococcus sp. | reverse complement strand
AACACCGTCGGCGTGATGTTGGGCGGGTACAGTGCCTCCAGCCGCTCCCGCTCCCCGATCGTGAGGAACATGCGCAGGCCCGCCGCCTCGTCCCGAAGCCGCGCACCCTCTGGCGTCGTGGCCTGCAGCGCCGTGCTGGCCACCACGCACAGCAGCGCGCCGGCAGCAGCCAGCACGCCGACGGCCAAGGATTCAGGTCCCTCCTCGGCCAGGGCCCTGGCGACGGGGACAGCGAATATGAGCGGGATCGCTGGTCCCAAGCACGTGACAGCAAGCACGATCCAGGACGCGAGCCCACTACGCCGCTGCCGCAGGCCGCGCACGACGGCGCGCAGCGCCTTCGGTAAAGTCGCCACGATCGCAGCCAGCACCACGCTGGCGCCAATGGCCTCGGTGCCACGCAAAAAGAGGATTACCTCGGCCGTCACCACCGCAACCGCCAGGATGGCGATGCCACCAACCAGCCACCAGGTATTGTTGCTGAACCAGGCAGGCTGGGCCTGCTTGCGCAGGCCCCTCCGCAGCAGCGCATTGGCCTCCTTCACCGCCTTGACCCGACCCTGCGAGAGGTCGAGCTCCGGCCCGCCGGCGAAGAGCCGGGCCGTCAGCGCGGCGTCCAGCGGCGCCAGGCCCGCGTCCGGCGCCGCCGTCCCGCTGCGCGAAAGCCGGTAACGGCCCTTTGCCACGGAGATGTGCAACTGGCGGCGCACCGCGAGATTGGTCAGCGTCGTCCCCGTCGAGCGCTCGTCGTCGACCATGATCAGCGAACGCGGTGCCGCAAACGCGCTGGCCGCGTGCGCGCGATAAAGCAAATGCGACGAAGCGTGGCTATGCGGCTCCGCGAACAGCGCCATGTCGTAGCGTCGGCGGTAGAGGTAGCCGAGGGTTGCGGGCGGCAGGCCGTCGGGCGGCTCGAAGCGCGGAATGATGGGATTGGGGCGCGGATCGCGGCCGACGCGCCGCCAGACCACCAGGAAGGAGACCGCCACCACGACGACCCCGGCCAGGGCGATCAGGACGGGCGCGTTCTCCTGCAGGATTCCGCGCCCGCCCTCCGCCTTCTCGGGCGATGCGACGATGCCCTTGGGGAAAGCGACGGCGATGGTCAGCCCCTCCGCCGCGCCGAGCGGCGCGGTGGTCTGGAATTCGGCCACGGTGTCCGGCTGGAAGCGCGCACGGACGGCCCGGCCGCGGGCACCGGCCGGGCCGGTGTAGGCGTCGACGCGCAGGATGCCGGCGCCGGGCGGCAGGGTGACGCGCGCGCTGGCCTGGTCGATCGGGAACGTCCAGAAATTGCCGGTGACGTTCCAGTACAGTTCGTCGGCATCCTCCAGCACGCGCAGCCTCGGCTGGATGCGGTAGGTGATGGTGAAGCGATAGACGCCGGGCGGCAGCAGGACCCTGGGATCGCTGATGTGGATCCGCTCCCCGTCCGCGATCCGCTTGACCCGATGCGTGGCGGGCGCCCCATTGCGCGTCACCGCCAGCACGGCGAAGTCGACCCGGCGGCGGATGCCCAGCGCATCGGGACGAGTGGTCGGGATGTCGCGGTAGATGCCATGACGGATCGCGTCGCCAACCGCCTGCACGGTGATGGTCTCGGTGACGGTCAGCGCACCATCCGCCGCCAGGCCGATCTCCGCCACGAAGTCGAGGATGCGCTCCGCCGCGCCGGCCGGCGCCGCGCCGGCCAGCAGCAGGGCCAACGCCAGCAGGAGGCGGCGCATCACCCGAAGCTCACCTTCGGCAGGGCGCGGTCGCCGGCATTCTCCAGGGTGAAGAACTCGGCGCTCTCGAAGCCGCCCTGGCGCGCGATCAGGTTGGAGGGGAATTGCCCGACCGTGACGTTCAGGTCCCGCACCGCGCCATTGTAGAAGCGGCGGGCGAGCTGGATCTGGTCCTCGAGCTCGGCCAGCGCGGCCTGCAGCGCCTGGAAATTGGCGCTCGCCTTCAGGTCGGGATAGCCCTCCGCCACCGCGAGGACGCGGCCGAGGGCGGCGGAGACCTCCTGTTCCGCCGAGGCGCGGGCGGCGACCGCGGCCGGCGGCGCGCCGATGCGCAGGCGGGTGAGTTCGTCGAGCGTGCCGCGCTCATGCGCGACGTAGCCCCTCACCGTCTCGATGACGTTCGGAATGAGGTCGGCGCGGCGCTTGAGCTGGGCATCGATGCCGCTCCAGGCCTCGTCGACGATGGTGCGGCGGCGCACCAGGGCGTTGTAGGTGAGGATGGCCCAGAGGATGGGCAGCAGGATGATGGCCGCGACGATCAGCAGGGTCGTGGTCATGCCGTGGTTCTCCCCCAATCATGGGGCGCGGACCCGACCGCATGCGGGAGTCCGCACCGGCGGTAATCTACCTCAGGTAGGCCGGTGAGTCATTACGAAACATTAAAGACATGGCGCGGCGCCTTGGAAACGCCTGAGCGGCGGCATGCCAGGCCTTCGCCAGTCGCCGCTGGGATATCCGCAGGGCTGCACCAGCATGAGCTTGGCCGATGCCAGGAAGGCGCCCGCAGCCACGCCCATCGGCACCGGCCGAGGCACGACGCAGACAGCCGAGACGATCAGCACCGCCTGCCTCGGCCCCTGCCGCTGCTACCCCACCTTGTCCCACACCAGCGCCAGGTGGTTCATCACCCCCTTCACCACCCGCGGCGGCGGCCGCAGCACCACCTTCGCGCCCTCGAAGCTCACCTGCCGCACCTGGTCGGTGCCGATACGGTTGGCCGGGTGCGCCGCATCCACCATCGTCGACAGCACCGTGCCGTCGAAGCGCCACGCGCCGGTATAGGCCACCCAGAAGCGCGTCTCGCCCTCCACCGGCGGCCGGCTGTCGCCCAGCGCGGCCATCATGCGCTGGTCGCCGAATTGCACCGTGCCGATCGGCGCCGGGCCGAACTCGGAGGCGATGGGCCGCCCCTCGGGGTCGGTGCAGCGGACCTCCACCAGCCGCCAGATGCCGATCATCCTGTCCTTCATGCGTTCCCCCGCGGGCGTGCCGGTGCATGCTCACCCGGTACGCCCGGCAGGGAAAGCCTAGAGGATGAAATCCGCCGCGGTCAGGTGATGCCGGCCAGCCAATTCGATCTCGCCGGTCGCACCGGCGATATCGGCGGTCGGCTGCAGGCTGCCCAACGCCGAGTAGAATTGCACGATCGTCCGGTCGCATTCGATGTCATAGCGCACCTGCAGTGCCAGGCTGGGCTCGAACGGCGCAGTGCCGAGGAAGACCGGCTCCGGCCGCGGGAAGCCGAAGGTCGGGCTGAGATAGAAGCTCAGGTCGATCACATCGGCGCCGTGGCGGAAATCCAGGATCACGTCGCGGGCGCCTTGCCCGGGCGGGCTGTCGATGCCGACGTCGTTGATGCGCTGGAAGACGAACCGGTCATGGCCCGGCCCGCCGGCGATGACATCGGCGCCGAACGCGCCGCGGATGGTGTCGTCGCCGGCGCCGCCAAACAGCGTGTCGGCACCGCCATTGCCATCGATGAAGTCTTTGCCGGCGCCGCCGAGGATCAGATCCCCCAGGTCGCCGCTGTTGAGACTGCCGGCGCCGCCCTGGCTGAAGCCGGACGAATCGAAGCCGCCGAACAGCCGGTCGTTGCCCGGCCCCCCGAGGATCGTGTCGCTGCCGAGCCCGGCAAAGACCGTGTCCGCGCCGCTGCCGCCCAGGATCAGGTTGTCGTCCTGGGTGAAATCGAGCGGAATGCCGCGCTGGCCGTTGATGACATCGTTGCCGCTGCCGCCGATCAGCGTATCCGCCCCGGTACCGCCGACGATCCCGTCCGCGCCGCCGCGGCCGAGGATGAGGTCCGCCTCCGCCCCGCCGGCCAACGTGTCCGACTGCCGGGTGCCGATGATGAGTGCCATGGCGCGATCGCTCCCTGCTGCGGGCCCTGCCGCGGCAGGAGGATCGCGCCGCGCGCGGCGCCGCGTCGTGCTCGCCGGTACCGGCAACGGCTGCAACTCGTCGCGACGCTACCCCGCGGCGATGCCACGCCGCGCCAGCCAAAAGCACAGCGCGAAGGCGGCCAGGCCGAGCGCCAGGCTGGCCGCGACATAGACCACCGCCAGCCACCAGGCGCGCTGCCACAGCAGGCCGGTTTCCAGGCTGAAGGCGGAAAAGGTGGTGAAGCCGCCGAGCACGCCGGTGACCAGCAGCAGGCGCCATTCGCCCGCAACGCCCAGCCCGCCCAGCGCGCCGATCGCCGCGCTGCCGACGACGTTGACCGCCAGCGTGCCCCAGGGGAAGGCGGTGCCGAAGGCCTCGATCATCAGCACCGAGACGACATACCGTGCCACGGACCCCGCGGCGCCGCCGCCGGCGACCAGCAGCAGGGAGGGCCAGCCGAGTGCGCTCACCGCTTCGCCTTCCGCGCACGCAGCGCCGCCCAGCGTTCCATGCGCTCGCCGATCGCGGCCTCCGCGCCGCGGTCGGTGGGCCGGTAGAAGCTGGCGCGCGGCATGCCGTCGGGGAAGTAGTTGGCGCCGCTGAAGGCCTCCGCCTCATCATGGTCGTAGGCGTAGCCGGCGCCGTAGCCGAGTTCCTTCATCATCTTCGTCGGCGCGTTGAGGATATGCGCCGGCGGCATCAGGCTTCCCGTTTCCTTCGCCGCGCGCTGGGCGGCGCCCCAGGCGGCATAGACGCGGTTGGATTTCGGCGCGGTGCCGAGATGGACGACGAGCTGCGCCAAGGCCAGTTCACCCTCCGGGCTGCCGAGCCGTTCGTAGGTCTCCCACGCCGCGATCGCCAGCGGCAGGGCGCGGGGGTCGGCCATGCCGACATCCTCGGCGGCGAAGCGCGTCAGCCGGCGGGCGATGTAGCGCGGATCCTCCCCGCCATGCAGCATTCGGGCGAACCAGTACAGCGCCGCGTCGGGGTCGGAGCCGCGCAGCGATTTGTGCAGCGCGGAAATCAGATTGTAGTGCTCCTCACGATCCTTGTCGTAGAGCGCGGCGCGGCGGGCGAGCAGCTCGGCCAGCGCGCCGGGGTCCATCGGCGCAGTGCCCGGCGGCAGCGCGGCGAGCTGTTCGGCCATGTTCAGCAAATAGCGCCCGTCGCCATCGGCCATGGCGCGCAGCGTGCCGCGCGCGGCGTCATCGAGCGGCAGGGGGTGGCCGGCCTCTTCCTCCGCCCGCGTTAGCAGCAGGTCCAGCGCCGCATCGTCCAGCCGGCGCAGCACCAGCACCTGGCAGCGCGACAGCAGCGCGCCGTTCAGCGCGAAGCTAGGGTTCTCGGTGGTGGCGCCCACCAGCGTCACGGTGCCGTCCTCCACCACCGGCAGGAAGCCGTCCTGCTGGGCGCGGTTGAAGCGGTGGATCTCATCGACGAACAGCAGCGTCCCCTGCCCGGCCCGCCGGCGCAGCCGGCTGTCGTCGAAGGCGCGCTTCAGGTCGGCGACGCCGGAGAACACCGCCGAGAGCGAGACGAAGACCAGCCCGGCGCGCTGCGCCAGCAGCCGGGCGATGGTGGTCTTCCCCACCCCCGGCGGCCCCCAGAGGATGAGCGAGGCGAGGCTGCCGCGCGCCAGCATGCCGCCCAGCGCACCGGCGGGGCCGAGCAGGTGGTCCTGCCCCACCACCTCCTCCAGCGCCCGCGGGCGCAGCCGGTCGGCGAGCGGGCGCGGGCCGGCGGGCCCGGTCTCGGGCGAAGGGTCGGGCGGGCCGCCGAAGAGATCCTCGGCGGGCGGCGGGCGGCGGGGGGCCATGCGGCCGAGTATAGGGCCGGCGTCACGCCGCGGCGATGCAGGGCACCCCGGCCGCATCCGGGCGTTGACGGGGCATGCAACACATCAACGCCCTGGCGCCGGACTGCGCCTTCATCCTGCTTGCCCTGCTGGCCGGGCTGGTCGTCGCGCTGGCTGGGGGTCGGCGGGTCGCCCTGCCGCTCTCGCCGCTCAACCTGGGCGCCGCGGTCTTCCTGGCGCAGTTCAGCAGCTTCATCGCCCTGGCCGGGCTCGGCCTGCCGGCGACCCTCGCCCAGGGGGCGGCGCTGACCCTCGGCGCCGCGGCGGCCTGGACCGAGGCCGGTTGAGCGTGGAGGATCGCCCGATGCAGGACCCCTTCGAGCTCGACCGCTTCGTCGCCGCGCAGGAGCCGGTGCTGGACCAGGTCCGGCGCGAGCTGCGGGAGGGCCGCAAGCGCAGCCATTGGATGTGGTTCGTCTTCCCGCAGCTGCGCGGCCTGGGGACCAGCGCGATGGCGCAGCGCTACGGGATCACCTCGCTGGAGGAGGCGCGCGCCTACCTCGCCCATCCCGTGCTGGGGCCGCGGCTGGAGGACTCCACCGCGCTGGTCAACGCGGTCGAGGAACGCAGCGCGGAGGAGATCCTCGGCGGCATCGATGCGGTGAAGCTGCGGTCCTGCCTGACGCTGTTCGCCGCGGCGCGGCCGGGCGAGGGCGTCTTCACCGCCGCGCTGGCGCGCTATTTCGGCGGCGTGCCGGACCCGCGGACGCTGGCACTGGTCGGCCAGGGCTGAACCGGCGCACATCGACGCGAGCGGCGCCGAACCCAGCGGCGTGAGCGCGTTATCCGGCTGCGGGACCGCACCGGAACGGAGACACCGCGCATGCCCCGCCTCATGGTCCCTGCCCTGCTGCTTGCCGGCCTTGGCGCCTGTTCGCAGCCGCCGCCATCGCCTCTCCCGCCCGAAGCCGCGGCGGCGCCGGTCCAGCGCGGCGAGGCCTCCTATTACGGGCCAGGCTTCGCGGGTAAGCGCACCGCCAGCGGCGAACGCTTGGATCCTGGCGCCGACACCGCGGCGCACCGGACCCTGCCGCTCGGCTCGGTCGCCGAGGTGAAGAACCTAAAGACCGGCCAGTCGCACCGCGTCCGCATCACCGACCGCGGCCCCTATGTGAAGGGCCGGGTGGTGGATGTAACGCCGCGGGTCGCGGAGAAGATCGGCCTGAAGCACCTCGGCACCGCGCCGGTCGAGGTCAGGCCGGTTTCGGTTCCCGGCGGTGCGGTTGCACCGGCCGGGGTGGAGGAAGCCGCCCGCTAAGCCTCCAGCGTCTCCCGATAGGTGCTCGGCACCATCGTCTTGACCTGCCGCGCCCGCTTTTCCAGCCAATACGACGAGGCCGGCGGCACCAGGGCAAACCGCGGATCGGCGCCCAGCTTCTGCGCCGCGTCCATCGGCCAGTTCGGGTTGTACAGCAGCTCCCGCGCCAGCGCGATCAGGTCCGCCTCGCCCTTCTGGAGAATCCCCTCCGCCTGGTCGGCATGGACGATCAGGCCGACCGCCATGGACAGGATGCCTGCCTCCCGCTTCAGCCGTTCGGCATAGGGCACCTGGTAGCCATAGCCGATCGGCCCGGCGCTGGTGACCGGCGCGCCGGACATGCCGCCCGAGGAGCAGTCGATCACGTCGATGCCCTTGGGCTTCACCAGCTTCGCCAGTTCCACGCTCTCGGCCGGGCCCCAGCCCACATCGTCCTCGACGGACAGGCGCAGGAAAAGCGGCTTGTCCTCGGGCCAGAAGCGGCGGACCTCCTCCACCACCTCGATGCAGAAGCGCATGCGGCCCAGTCCGTCGCCGCCATATTCGTCGTTGCGGCGGTTGGAGAAGGGCGAAAGGAATTGGTGGATCAGGTAGCCATGCGCGCCGTGGATCTCCAGCACCTCGAACCCGGCCTCATGCGCGCGGCGGGCGGCCTGGCCCCAGCGGAGGACGAGGTCCCTCACCTCCTCCCGCGACAAGGCGCGCGGCAGCGGGTCGCTGTCGGGCGAGCGGTCGGCCGAGGGCGCGACGAGGTCCCAGGCATCCCATTCGGCCTGGTCGAGGGCTTCGACCACCGCGTCCTGGGTCAGCGGCGCGCCGCCCTCCCACGGCCGGAAGCGGCGGGCCTTGCGGCCGGAATGGCCGATCTGGATGCCGGCGACGCAATCCTGCGCCTTGATGAACTCGACGATGCGGGCGAGGCCGGGGATGAAGGCATCGTCCCACAGGCCGAGATCGCCCATGGTGCCGCAGCCGCGGCGGTCCACCTTGGTGCTCTCCACCATCATCAGCCCGGCGCCGCCGGCGGCGTAGCGCCCGGCATTCATCAGGTGCCAGTCGGTGGCGAAGCCGCGCACCGCGGCGTACTGGTGCATCGGCGCCACGACGACGCGGTTCTTCAGGGTCACGCCCCTGATCTGCATGGGCGTGAACAGCATCGGCTCGGCCATATGCGCGTTTCCTCTCGTTCTGGGCGCGCATGCTACAGGCCCGGGCGCGGCTGGGAAGGAGGGCGGGGCGGATGACGGCAAAGGTGGCGCTGGTGACGGGCGGCGCCCGCGGCATCGGCGCGGCGCTGGCGGCGCGCTTCGCCGCCGATGGCTGGCAGGTGGTGATCGCCGACCGCGACACGGCGGCGCCGGCGCATCCCGCCCGCTGCGTGCAGGCCGATGTCGCGGACGAGGCCGCCGTCGCCGCGCTGGTCGATGGCATCGCCGCGGAGGAAGGCCAGCTGGACGCGCTGGTCTGCAATGCCGGTTTCATGATCCGCAAGCCGTTGCGCGACCTCAGCCTCGCCGATTGGAACGCCGTGCTCGGCACCAACCTGACCAGCACCTTCCTGTTGACCCGCGCGGCGGAGACGCTGCTGCGCGCGGCAAGCGGCGCGGTCGTCACCATCGCCTCCACCCGCGCACACCAGTCGGAGGCCGACACCGAAAGCTACAGCGCCTCCAAGGGCGGGCTGGTGGCGCTGACCCACGCGCTGGCCATCAGCCTCGGCCCCGAGGTGCGGGTGAACTGCGTCAGCCCGGGCTGGATCGAGACCAAGGGCGCCACGCTGTCGGAGGCAGACCATGCGCAGCACCCGGTGGGCCGCGTCGGCACGCCGGCCGACGTGGCGGCGCTGGTCGCCTGGCTCTGCGGGCCCGAAAGCGGCTTCGTCACCGGCGCCGAATTCGTCACCGATGGCGGCATGACGCGGAAGATGATCTACGCCGAATAGGCCCGGTTGCCGCCGCCGCGCGGCGCCGATAGCCTGCCCCGGTCACGGCAAAGGGGAAGCGCCCTCCCCGCGGCCGGCGCCGGGCGCCGGCGCGGCCAGCCGGGATGCGCCCATGCCGACCACCCCCCGCCGTGCGCTGCTTGCCGCCCTCGCCGCGCCCGCCCTCCTGGCGCCCCATCTGGCGCGCGCCGCGGAGCCCTGGCCGACGCGGCCCATCACCATCCTGCTGCCGGTGCCGCCAGGCGGCCCGGGCGACATGCTGGGCCGGCTGCTCGGCCCGGCGCTGACCGCGGAATTCGGCCAGCCGGTCGTGATGGACAACCGCCCTGGCGCCGGCGGCACCATCGGGCTCGACTTCGCCGCGCGCAGCCGGGCGGATGGGCACCTGCTGGTCATCGTCTCCAACAGCACCTACGCCATCGCGCCGCATCTGTATCCCATGCCCTACGACAACGGGACGGCCTTCGCGCCGATCGCCCTGCTGGTCGGCGCGCCCAGTTTCCTTTGCGTCCACAAGGATGTCCCGGCGCGCAGCGTGGCGGAGCTGGTGGCGCTGCTGCGGGCGAAGCCGGACAGCCTGGCCTTCGCCACCGCCGGCATCGGCTTCACCAGCCACCTGGCGACCGAGCTGTTCATGGCGCTGACCGGGACTTCGATGCTGCACGTGCCCTACCGCGGTGGCGCCCCGGCGACCCAGGCGCTGCTCAGCGGGGAGGCGCAGCTGAACTTCATGGAGGCCGCGCTGGCCCGCGCCATGGTGCCGGGCGGGCTGATCCGGCCGCTGGCCGTCACCAGCCGGACCCGCGTGCCCTGGATGCCAGAGGTGCCGACGCTGGACGAGGCCGGCGTGCCGGGCTTCGAGAGCGCCACCTATTGGGCGATGATCGCGCCCGGTGGCGTGCCGCAGCCGGTGCTGGACCGCGTCATGGCCGTGGTGCTGCGGGAGCTGCGCGAGACCCGGGTGCGCGACCGGGTGGCGGCGGCCGGCTTCATCCCGCTGGCGGGCGATGCCGCCGCCTTCGCCGCGCACAAGGCGGCGGATACGGCGAAATGGGGCGCGCTGATCCGCAGCCGCGGCATCCGGATCCCCTGAGCCTGAGCCTCGCGCCCGGACCCGGTCGACGCGTTGCGCCCCGGCGGCGGACGGGCGAGCATCCGGCCCATCCAAGGGAAGGAACGACCATGCTCGACAACCCGCCGCTGCTGAAGCTGCACCGCGGCCATGCACGCCCCGATGCGGCGCTGCTGGAGCGCTTCCGCGGTGCCCAGACCTCCCACCTCGTGGATGCCATGGATGGCCGCGGCGCGCTGGACTGGCAGATCAAGCCGATGGACCCGGGCTGCGCCAGCTTCGTCGGCCCGGCGCTGACCGCCTTCGCCTACCCGGCCGATGTCGTCGGCGTCTTCGGCGCACTGGGGGAGGCGCAGGCGGGCGATGTCATCATCGTCGCCAACGATTCCTACCGGGCCACGGCGGTGATCGGCGACATCGTCGTCGGGCTGATGAAGAACAAGGGCGTCGCCGCCTTCGTCACGGATGGCCTGGCGCGCGACCGGGCGGGGATCGTGGCGACCGGCCTGCCGACCTTCGCCGCCGGGATCGTGCCGACGTCGCCGGCCGCCAACGGCCCGGGCGAGGTCGGCGCGCCAGTGGTCTGCGGCGGCGTCTTCGTCCGCAGCGGCGACATCGTGGTGGGCGATGCCGACGGCGTCGTCATCGTGCCGCTGGAACGCGCCGAGGCGGTGCTGCACGCGCTCGACCTGGTCCGCGCCGCGGAGGCCAAGGCGGTGGCGGCGGTCGAGGGCGGCGCGACCGAGACCACCAAGCTGCGGGCGATCATGGC
>JBMOJU010000579.1:0-2420 GCA_049315625.1 Paracraurococcus sp. | reverse complement strand
CGGGAGGGGCTGGTCGTCGGGCATGGCGGGACAGTCCTGCGGAAGCCGGCCGCGGTCAATTGCGGCATGGCCGGGGGATGACAGCGGCGCGGTGATCCGGCATAGCCGCGCAATGGCTCGCCGCGCCACAGCCCTCCGGTTGCTGCTGGTCCTGCTGCTCTCGGTGCAGTGGGGGTCGGCCTTCGCCCATTGCCTGGCGCCGCTCGGCACCGGCGGCCATGCGGTGGAGATCTGCACCGCGGACGGCATCCGCACGGTGGTGCTGGGGGCGGATGGCCAGCCGCAGGCCCCGGCCGGGCAGACGCACGATAGTTGCCCGCTCTGCCCCGGCAGCGCCGCGCCGGGGCCGGAGGCGCCCACCGTCGCCGCCCTGCCGATCCGCTGGATCGCCGCCGCGCAGGGGCCGCATGCCGCCGGCCTGCCACCCTGCCCGGCGCGCGCGCCGCCGCAACAGCCCCGCGCACCGCCCTTCGCCTGACGAGACCGCCCGCCGGGCCGCCGCGCGGCCTGGCTTCCCATCGTCAGGAGAGTGCCATGCCCATCCTTTCGCGCGTCGCCGCGCCGCTTTTTGTCGTCCTGCTGCCCACCGCCGGCCTTGCCCAGACCCCGACCGCCACGCTGCCCGCCACCGAAGTTCTCGGCCAGGCGCCGGGTTCACTCACCGTCCCGTCGGTGGAGCAGCAGCGCAAGCAGGTCGAGCTGACCCCCGCCGCCGCCCGCTTCATCGAAGCGGAGGAATTCCGCAACCGCCGCGCCTTCACCCTGCGCGACGTGCTGGCCGAAACGCCGGGCGTCTTCGTGCAGGAGCGCTACGGACAGGAGCTGCGGCTTTCGGTCCGCGGCAGCGGCATCGCCCGCGGCTTCCACCTGCGCGGCGTCGAGGTGCTGCAGGACGGCATCCCGGTGAACCTCGCCGATGGCTCGGGCGACTTCTACCAGATCGACCCGCTGGCGCTGCGCAGCGTCTCGGTCTTCCCGGGCGGCAATGCGCTGGCCTACGGCGCCTCGACGCTGGGCGGCGCGATCAATTTCGTCACGCCGACGGCGCAGACCGCCGAAGCAGCGAACATCCTGCGCGCCGAGGCCGGGGTCTGGGGCACCTGGCGGCTGTCCGGCCAAGTCTCCCGGGTCTTCGGCGAGGCCGACGCGCTGGCCAATTTCTCGCACTTCGCGACCGATGGCTGGCGCCGGCACAGCCGCGGCAGCTACAACCAGTTCAACGGCAATGTCGGCTACCGCGTCTCGGACAACGTCGAGACCCGGTTCTATGTCGGCATCTACGATACGCGGCAATTGCTGCCCGGGGCGCTGACCCTGACCCAGGCGCTGAACACGCCGCGCATGGCGAACCCGGCGGCGCTCGCCGGCAACCAGGCGCGCAACGTCCAGGCCGAGCGCTTCGCGAACCGGACCACGGTGCGGCTCGATGCCGGGCAGGTCGATATCGACAGCTGGCTGATCCACAAGTCCCTGTATCACCCGATCTTCCAGGTGATCGACCAGGACGGGCTGACCTGGGGCGTGGCGCCGCGCTGGACCACCGGCTTCCTGGTCGGCGACCTGCGCAACGACCTGATCGTCGGCGGGCGGTATTTCGCCGGCAGCAACGACGCCCTGCAATACGTCAACAACCGCGGCTCGCGCGGCGTGCAGACCGCCAACGGCGTGCAGCGGGCAACGAATTATGAGGCGTACCTGGAGAACCGCCTCTGGATCCTGCCGGAGGTCGCGCTGGTCGCCGGCGCCAAGGCGCTGCGCAACGAGCGGGACTACGAGAACCGGCTGAACGGCCAGCAATTCAGCCGCACCTATGACGGCTTCAACCCGAAGATCGGCGTGCTCTGGCAGCCGCGGCCGGAGGTGCAGGTCTTCACCAACCTTACCCGCAGCCAGGACGTGCCGGATTTCTCCGACCAATTGCAGACCGGCCCGAATGGCCGGCCGCTCTGGGTGCCGCTGGAGGCGCAGCGGGCCTGGACGGTGGAGCTCGGCACCCGCGGCCGGTTCGACCGCGGCGGCTGGGACGCCACGCTGTTCCGCAGCGACCTGCGCGGCCAGTTGCTGCAATACACGGTCAACCCCTCCATCCCCGCCAGCACCTTCAACGCCGGCACCACGGTGAACCAGGGCGTCGAGCTGGCCGCACGCTACGACCTGTGGCGCGGGCTGCTGGCGGCGGAGGACCGGATCACGCTCGGCCAGGTGTGGACCTACAACGACTTCCGTTTCCGCAACGACCCGCAGTACCGCGACAACCGCGTCGCCGGCCTGCCGCCGCACGTGCTGCGGACCACCCTCGCCTACACGCAGCCGGACAGGTTCTTCGTCCGGCCCAACCTGGACTGGGTGCCGGAGGGCGCCTGGGCCGACTACGCCAACACCCTGCGGGCCAACAGCTACGTGAAGCTGGGGCTGGAGGC
>JBMOJU010000578.1:0-2420 GCA_049315625.1 Paracraurococcus sp. | reverse complement strand
CTGGAGCCGCTGCGGCGCGAATTCGACTCCGACCGCGTCGCCTCCCAGCGCTTCCGCATCTCCGATTTCTGGACGACGCTGAAAAGCGTGACCAGCGCGCCCGACCTGCGGACGCTGGCGATGGCCTGCTTCGCCTTCAACGGGCTGCAGACCGTCTTCACCTCCTACTTCATCATCTTCCTGGTCGGGCTGGGGCAGGATCTGGCGGCGGCCGGGGCGATCTTCTCGGCGGCGATGCTGGTGGCGGTGCCGGGCCGCATCCTCTGGGGCTGGCTCGGCAGCGTGCTGGTGCCGCCGCGGGTGGTGATGGCGGGGCTGGCGCTCGGCATGGCGGCCAGCACCGGGCTGCTCGGCCTGTTCGGCGCGGAATGGCCGATGCTGGTGGTCGGCCTCGCCGCCGCGGCGCTCAGCGCGACCGCGATGTCCTGGCACGGCGTGCTGCTGGCCGAGGCGGCGCGGCTCGCACCGCCGGGCCGGCGCGGCCAGGCGACCGGCGGCGTGCTCTCCTTCGGCCAGATCGGCGCCTTCCTGCTGCCGCTGGCCTATGCCGCCTGCCTCAGCCTGACCGGCAGCCATGGCCTGGGCTTCATCGTCTGCGGCCTGCCGGCGCTGCTGGTCGGCCTTGCCCTGCTGCGCGGCGGCAGCGGCCGGCAGCAGGCGCAGCCGGCGGCCTATTCCACCGCGACGTAGGCCTGACGCTTCACCCGGTCCATGTTCAGCCCCTCGATCCGCAGCAGCTTGGTCGAACCGTCGCGGCGCGGGGAATGCAGCACGCCCGGCTCATACAGGTAGGCGTCGCCGGGCCTGAGGACGTAGTCGCGCGTGCGCTTCGCGCGGCCGGGCTGGCCACCCTCGGGCCGCGCCAGGCAATCCCAATCGGTCATCACCGTCTCACCCTCCGCCTGGCCGTAGATCGCCCAGGAGGGGCCGTGGTCGTGCGGGTTGCTGTTCTTGGCGCCCTGGTAGGCATGGGCGAGGATGGTGAAGCCGAGATCGGGATCCTCATACAGCACGTGCCGTTCCGGCGTGCCTTCCGGCAGGATGGCGGCGACGAAGCCGACATCCTTCAACGCGGATTGGACCAGCCCGACAACCTGGGCGCGGCCGGCGGGGCCGGGCTCGGCCACCAGGGCGGCGCGGCAGGCCTGGGCGAAATCCTCGACGGACAGGGACATGGCGGAATCCTCCTTGGGCTGGAAGCAAGCCGGGTGGCGCACGGGATGTCAAACCCGGGCGGCGTGACGCAGACTAGCGGCAAACAGGCGGGAGGGCGAAGCATGCGCGCAGTGTGGTACGAGCGGACCGGACCGGCGCGGGAGGTCCTGCAATTCGGCGAGCGCCCCCTGCCCCTCCCCGCCCCGGGCGAGGTGCGGGTGAAGCTGCTCGCCTCCGGCGTCAACCCGGCCGATACCTACCGGCGGGCGGGGACGTCCTACGCCAACGAATTCCCGCTGATCGTCCCGAACAGCGACGGCGCCGGCTTCGTCGAGGCGCTGGGCGAAGGCACCGACCCTTCGCTGCTCGGCCGCCGCGTCTGGATCTACAACGCGCAGCGCTTCCGGCCCTTCGGCACGGCGGCGGAGTTCACCTGCGTGCCGGCGGATTGCGTGCACGATCTGCCGGAGGATGTGTCCTTCGACATCGGCGCCTGCCTCGGCATTCCGGCCATGACGGCGCATCGCTGCCTGTTCGCGGATGGACCGGTCGCGGGGCTGCGGGTGCTGGTCTCGGGCGGCGGCGGCGCGGTGGGGAACTACGCGGTGCAGCTCGCGCGCTGGGGCGGCGCGGCGCAGGTGCTGGCGACGGCCAGTGGCGGCTGGAAATCCGCGGACGCGACGGCGGCCGGCGCCGAGGCGGTGTTCGACTACCGCGCGCCGGACTGCGCGGAGCAGATCATGGCAGCAACCGGCGGCGCCGGCATCGACCGCATTGTCGAGGTCGATGTCGCCGGCAACGTCGCGCTGTGGTCCGCGGTGATCGCGCTGAACGGCAGCGTCATCGGCTATGCCAGCCGCGGCGGCCCGACGCCGCCGATCCCGGTGTCCGGCACGCTGATGCGGAAGAACGTCAACCTGCGCGGCGTGGTGCTGAACAGCGCGCCTGCCACGGCCCGGCGGCAGGCGATGGAGGACATCACACGCTGGCTGCGGGAGGGGACGCGGCTGCACCGGGTGGCCGCCACCTTCCCGTTGGCGGAGACCGCCGCGGCGCATGAGGCGGTGGAGGCCGGCACCAAGCGCGGGACGGTGGTCGTCCTGCCGCAGGCCTAGAGCATGCTGCGTTCGCTTGCGCTCACTGTGCATGCTCTAGCCATTGTTGGGTCGCGGGATTCAGCGTTTTCGGCGATTCCACCTCAACGCATCCCGCTCTAGGAGCCTGTCCGAGAATTCTCTATCCGAAGCGATCCAAGGTTTGATTTA
>JBMOJU010000577.1:0-2421 GCA_049315625.1 Paracraurococcus sp. | reverse complement strand
CCGCCGCGCCATCAGTGCCGCATTGTGCGTCTCCCAGGCGGCCACCGGGTTGGGCCGGTCGGCGCGGGAGGCGGCAAGGATCGCATCCCACAGCCGGGCCAGGGCTTCGGCCGCCGGCAGGTCGGGGAAGACGGTCGCCGCCCAGGCCGGGGTGGCGGCAGCGACCAGCGTCCAGTTGATCGCGGTGCCGGTGATCAGTTCCAGCGCCGGGCGATAGGCCTTGGACCGCGCCCGGTTGGCCCGCGCGACCTTCTCCGGGTCCTGGCCGGCCAGCAGGGTCGGGTCGTCGCCGACGATCGCCAGCCGCGCTGCGCCATTGCGGAAGGCCTGCGCCATGCCGTCGAACAGCCAGCCGGGGGCGGCATCGAAGCTTTCCTCCGGCGCATGCCGGTAGCGGGCCAGCGCTGCCTGGTCATCCGACAGGAAGGTCGTCACGAGCGAGGCCCCGGCCCGGTAGGCCTGCTCGGTGATGCGGCGGGAGAGATCGAGCGCCTCGACCGGTGCGGTCATCACCAGCTCCTGACCCGGGGCCAGGTTCAGGCCGACCCGCACCGCGAGTTCCGCGAGGCGGTCGAGCCGTGGATCGCTGAGGCTGGTGGCAGGATGCGTGTCCATGGGCGTCCGGTCCCTTCGCGGCGTCGAAGACGGGCTTAGCATAGCGCATCGCCACGGGTTGACATGCTGCGACGCAGCAACGGTAAGCTGACCGCCAGGAGGATCCTGCATGCGCATCCGTCTCGGTCTGGCCCTCGCCGCCCTCCTGCTCGCCGCCGCACCGGCGCCGGCGCAGACCCTGCGCATCGGGCTGCAGGAGGATCCGGACGCGCTCGACCCGATGCTCGGCGGCAGCTTCGTCGGCCGCATCGTCTTTGCCGCGCTGTGCGACAAGCTGGTCGATCTGGACCCGACGCTGAACTACGTCCCGCAGCTCGCCACCGCCTGGGAGTGGGGCGAGGAGGGCCGGACGCTGACCATGACACTGCGCGACGGCGTGGTGTTCCACGATGGCGAGCCACTCGACGCCGAGGCGGTGCGCTTCAACATCGAACGCTACCGCACCGCCCAGGGCTCGCGCCGCGCCGCCGAACTGCGCCCGGTGCAGGCGGTGGAGGTGCTGGGCCCGCTGACCATCCGCTTTCGCATGGCGCAGCCCTTCGCGCCGCTGCTCGGCGTGCTGTCGGACCGCGCCGGGATGATGCTCTCGCCGAAGGCGGTCCAGGCCGCCGGCGCCCGGGTGGCGGAGAACCCGGTCTGCGCCGGCCCCTTCCGCTTCGTCCGCCGCGTCGCGCAGGACCGCATCGTGCTGGAGCGGTTCGACCGCTACTGGAACCCGTCCGCCGTCCAGCTCCGGCAGGTGACCTACCTGCCGATCCCGGCGGCGAATGTCCGGCTGGCCAATCTGCGCGCCGGCGCGCTCGACGTGATGGAGCGCGTGGCGCCGACCGACCTGAAGGAGGCGCGCGCCCAGCGCGGGCTGCGCGTCGTCGATAGCGTCGCGCTCGGCTACTATACCATGTCGATCAACGTCACCGCGAAGGGGCCGCTGGCCAATGCCCGGGTGCGGGAGGCGCTGGAGGCATCGATCGACCGCGTGGCGCTGAACCAGGTGGTATTCGACGGCGCCTTCCTGCCCAGCAACCAGGCCCAGGCCCCAGGGACCGCCTTCTACAATGCCGAGCGGCCGGTGCCGCCGCGCGACGTGGCCAAGGCGAAGCGGCTGCTGGCCGAAGCCGGCATGCCGAAGCCCGGCTTCACCCTGCTGACCGTCAACTCGCCGGTCGAGCAGCAGGTGGCCGAGGTGATCCAGGCCATGGCCACCGAGGCCGGGTTCGAGATCAGGGTGCAGACCCTGGAGGCCGGTGCCATGACGGCACAGACCGGGCGAGGCGACTACGAGGCGGCGATCGCCATCTGGTCCGGCCGCGCCGACCCGGATGCCAATGTCAGCATCTGGCTGCAGAGCGACGGCTTCCTGAACTGGGGCAAATACGCCAACCCGGAATTCGACGCGGTGCTGGACCAGGCGCGGCAGCGCACCGATACCGCGGCGCGGCAGGCGCTGTACCGCCAGGCCAGCGCCATCTACCTGGCCGAAAGGCCGCACCTTTTCCTTTACCACTACCGGCTGTTCTGGGGGGTGAGCGACAAGGTCTCCGGCTTCCAACCGCATCCGGACGGGCTGATCCGGCTGCAGGGCGTCAGCCTGGCGCGCTGAGGCGGGCCAGGAAGTCCCGGGTGCGGGCGTTGAAGGCCGCCCATTCCGGCGTGCCTTCGGGCTGCGAGAAGGCCAGGTGGCCCTTGTCGGTCTGCACCTGCAGGTAATCCACCCGTGCCAGGCCGTGGACCATTTCCAGCGTCAGGTCGGGGAAGATGGTGCGGTCGGTGCTGCTGGCGATGACCAACGCATCCGCCGTGACCCGC
>JBMOJU010000576.1:0-2424 GCA_049315625.1 Paracraurococcus sp. | reverse complement strand
GCGGCCTCGGCTGCTACCCGATGGGCGGCACGATCGATGGCCGCCAGGGCGACCACGCCATCCTCGCGCCGCCCTACACCGTCACCGCCGCGCAGGTGGACATGATCGTCGACCGCTTCGGCGACGCGGTGGATGCGGCGCTGGCGAGCTGCGGCTGAGGCAGCCAACACGGTTCCGACGACATGGTCGCGCAACCTTCGGCGCCGATCCCGCGTTTCGGTCCCGGAAGCCGGTGCGCTGTCGCGCCGGCGAACGGAGGACCAGTCATGGACAAGGATCGCATCGAAGGCGCGGCCAAGCAGGTCAAGGGCGCCGTGAAGGACATCGCTGGCAAGGTCACCAGCGACGCCAAGCTGCAGGCCGAAGGCAAGGCCGACAAGGCCGAAGGCAAGGTGCAGAACGCCGTCGGCGGCGCCAAGGACGGCGTGCGCGACGCGGTCGACCCGGACCGCAGCTGACACCGGGCATGTGACGGCGCGCCCGTCGGGCGCATGATTGCGGCGCACGGCCCGGCGGGAAACTGCCGGGCCGTGTCGCTGTGCGCGCTTTACCCTTCCTCAAGCCTGGGCCGGCGACAGTCGTCCGCCGCGCGGCCGTCGTGTCGCCAGCCAGGAAGGGTGGTGCGAAGGGATGACCCTGCGGGTGAGATATGTCGGGCTGGACCGCATCGCCGCGGCCGTGCTGCCCGAGGATGCCTGCATCGCGGTGCCGGACTATCTGTTCACCGCCGCGCTGGACCGCTGGCCGGGACGGCGCGTGCTGCCGCATCACGGCCTGCTGCCGGGCGACACGCCGCCGGACCTCACCATCCTGCACAAGGCGCTGCTGAATCGGCTGAGCCGCGCGGCGTTGTGCGCGATCCTCGAAGGCGCCCGCGCGGTCCTGGCGACGGAGGATTTCCTGCTTGTACGACCGGCGCTGCGGGTCGCGGCGGATGCGCTGCGGCCCGACTGGCAGGCGGAGATCGCCCGGCTGCTCGAACAGGCCGCCGCGCCGGTCGCCGCCGCGCCGCCCGATCCCTCCGGCACCGCGCTGATCGCCTCGGCCTACGGGCTGGGCAATATCGGCGATGACGCCGTCACCCTGGTCGCCGGCCGGATCGCCGCCCAGGCCGGCTTCCGCCGCGTCATCCTGGCCGGCGCCGTCGCCAGCTTCGACCTCGTGCGGGAGGCCGACCTTGTCGTCCTCGGCGGCGGCGGCCTGCTCTACGACACCGCCGATGGCGGTGCGCCGCGGGCGCAGAACGTGGCCTATTACGCCGGCCTGCTGCGCCATGCGCAGGAGATCGGCCGCGCCACCGCGGCGCTCGGCGTCGGCGTCCAGGGCATCCATACCGATACCGGCCGCGCCGCCTACGCTGCGGTGCTCCGGCGCGCCGAACACGTCTCGGTGCGCGACCCGGGCGATTTGCAGGTGCTGCGGGAGGAATTGGGTGTCGAGCGGGCGATGCTCGCCGCCGATCTCGGCTTCGGTCTCACCCCATGGGTCTGGTCGCCGGGTACGCCACAGCCGCGCCGGCTGGCACTGGTCGTCCCGGCGTGCTGAGTGCCCGCATCGGCGCCGAATCCGACGCCGCCTGGCTCGGCCTGATCCGCGCCCTGGGGCGGGAGCACGAAGTGGTGCTCACCCAGCACACCCAGGACGACCGGGCCCAGTGCGAGCGCCTGGCCGCCGCCACCGGCGCGCGGTTGGAGGTGCTGACGGCGCGCGGCGTGGTCCGCACCGCGGAACTCTATCGCCAGGCCGCGGTGGTGGCGACGGCGCGCTACCACGGCCTGGTTTTCGGCCTGCTGGCGGGCTGCCGCCTGCTGCCGGTGACGACACAAGGCGGCAAGCAGGGCCGGCTGATCCGCTGGGCGCTGCCCTCACTCGGCGGCGCGCTGACGCCGATCGACCGCTTCCTGGAGGCGGAGCCGGAGGCATTGCTGGCTGCGCTGGCGACGCCCGCCCCGGCCGAGGTCGCCGCGCTGCAGGGCCGGGTGCTGGAGCTGCCGTCGCAGCTTTCCGCCGCGCTGCGTGGGCCGGTGTCGATCGGGACGACGATGGATGCGATCCGTGCCGCCCTCGCCGCCGACCCCGAAGGCCAGGGAGCATTGGCCGCGGAGCCGCCGCCGGAGGCGATGGCGGCCTGAGAGTTGATGAAGGAATGCCCTGCGGGGGCGGACTCTCTGCCGGAACAATGACTCCAGCGGGCGTACTTTCGCAGATTCGATTGCTTCCCACGCTCTGAGCGGCCGCCCGAGCACAGCGGGGTCACGCCTCCGGGCGGTGCCGCCCTTTGGCGTTCCGCGTCAGCGGGGCAGGATCTCCACCGCCGCGATCGCCGCCTGGAAGCCTTCCTCGGCAAACAGGCGGACCTCCAGCGTCTCCATGTCCCGCTCGGCGCCGAAGGGCAGGTCGAGGCAATGGCTTGCGGCGCCGATC
>JBMOJU010000575.1:0-2424 GCA_049315625.1 Paracraurococcus sp. | reverse complement strand
AGGCCTTCGAGTAAGCGTCCGCCCCGTCGTACCGCTGCAGCTTCTCCAGATGCATCCAATTGTGCTGCCGGCCGATCCGCTGCAGCAGGTCGGTGATCTCCGCCACGCCGTTGCCCTTCGGCGGCTCCTTGAACATGAAGCGGGCGCGGAAATGGTCCACCAGGAAGGTGTGGCCGCCGATATCCGGCCAGACCTGCGCCCCGCGGGAGGAGATCATGGTCAGGTCGAAGGCGCTGTTCTCGGCGGCGGCCTGCAAGGTGATGCTGATGGCGCGCGGGTCCCGCTCGCTCTCGACGAAGATGTCGACGCCGACCAGTTCCCGCGTCGAAGCCGCCCGGTACCACGTGATCTGCGGCCAGCGCTTCAGCGCGATCGGCCGGTACTCGCGCGCCGGGACATTGGCGCTCTCGCGGTCGAAATTGGCGATGATGCGGTCGATGAAGGCGGCGGTCAGCACCCCCTCCCCGTCCCGCGCGATGTCGCCGGTCAGATCCTTGCCCTCCTCCAGCGTCACGTACAGCGCGTGCTCGATCCGCCGCGCGGTGGCGAAGTCGCCGATATGCCGCAGCATCATCAGCGACGAGAGCAGCAGCGCCGTCGGGTTGGCCACGCCCTTGCCGGCGATCTGCGGAGCGGAGCCATGCACCGCCTCGAACATCGCCGCCTCGTCGCCCAGGTTTGCCGAGGGCGCGACGCCGAGGCCGCCGACCAGCCCCGCCGCGAGGTCGGACAGGATGTCGCCGTTCATGTTGGTCATCACCGCGACGTCGAACTGCTCCGGCCGGATGACCATCTGGTGGGCGCAGTTGTCGACGATCATGTGCTCATGCGTCAGGTGCGGGAATTCCGGCATCACCTGCTCGGCGGCGCGCTTCAGCATGCCTTCCGTCAGCTTCATGATGTTGGCCTTGGTGGCAACCACCACCTTCTTCCGCCCCTCGGCCTCCGCCACCGCCGCAGCCAGGCGGACGATGCGCTCGCAACCGACTTCGGTGATGATCTTCAGGCATTGCGCGACGCCAGGCGTCTGCATGTGCTCGATGCCGGCATAGACGTCCTCGACATTCTCCCGCACCACGACGAAGTCGATGCCCCGGCCGGAGAACGGCGTGCGGATGCCCGGCAATTCCCGCACCGGGCGGATGTTGCCGTACATCTCGAAGGTCTTGCGCAGGGTCACGTTGGCGGACTTGTCGCCGAACCCCACCGGGGTCTCCAGCGGCCCCTTCAGCGCCACGCCGTTGCGGGCGATGCTGTCCAGCGTCTCCCGCGGCGCGCCTGCGGCGATGCCGCGCTTGAACGCCTCGGCGCCGGCCAGCGCCTCCTCCCACTCCACCTGCGCGCCGGCCGCGGCCAGCACCGTCTGGGTGGCCCGCATGACCTCCGGCCCGATGCCGTCGCCGGGCATGGCGGTGACCTTCACCTTGGCCTGCTGCGGGGCCTGCATCGGGATCGTGTCCATGGGTCTGCCGTCCTGCGGAGGATTTCGCTGCATTGCAGCATCTACCCGAACCGCTCAACCCCGGAATTGATCTGGCTCACAGCATGGGAAACCGGGGCGTCCGGCCGTCGCCAGCGGCGCTGCAGCCGGCGTTGCCACCCCGCTCGCGCCCGACAGCATCGCCGGCCGCGGCAGGCCGGCAGCGGAACCGGCGGGTGGAGGTACTGCCAGGGCGGTGGCGCAAGCCTTTCTTCACCGGCACCGGTGCAGGCTCGCGGCATGCGCCTGCTGCCTGCCCTCCTCCTGCTCTCCCTCCCCGCCGCCGCGCAGGATCCGCCCAATTGCGTGCCGGCGCGGGAAGGCATGGTCGCCTGCTTCGGGGAGAAGCTCTGCGAATGCCGCTGGTCGCCGGGCGGCAGTGTGGTCGGCCGGCCGCCGGGGCATCGCTGGGATTGCGGCGCGCTGCGCCCGGCCTGCGGCACCGCCCCCGCCGGCCCGCCGGCGGCGGAACCGCCGCCGCAGGTCAGCGTGATGCCGCTGCTGCCCTCGCGCTTCGCTATTCCGCGAAGCGGCGGGGCCGCAGCCCCGCATGAAACCAGGTGATCAACGAATAGATGTCGAAGACCGGCAGGCCGAGCGCGGCCTGCAGCGCCGCCGCATAGGGCGGCATGTTGGTGCATTCCAGCACGATGGCGCCGAGATCCGGGTGCGCCGCCACCAGCGCCGCCCCGGCCGCCAGGATGTCCTGCTCGGCCAGCGCCACGTCCATGTCCTCGGACTCGGCCTTGATCAGCACACGGAAGAATTCCCGCCCGCCCTCGGTGCCCATCATCGGGGTGTCGAGCGGCACGCCCGCCGCCTCCAGATGCGCCGGCGTCAGCGACGCCTGGCTCACGGTCAGTACACCGACCCGCTTGCCGGGAGGCAGCGTCGCCTGCACCCAGGGCACCTGCAAAAGGGAGGAGGTGGCGACCGGCACGCCG
>JBMOJU010000574.1:0-2431 GCA_049315625.1 Paracraurococcus sp. | reverse complement strand
CGCGACGCCGCTGATCCTGCTGGTCGGGCAGGTGGAGAAGCGCGACCTCCGGCGCAACGCCTTCCAGGAGATCGACTACGCCAACATGTTCCGCGGCGTGGCGAAATGGGTGGGCGAGGTCACCGACCCGGAGCAGGCGCCGGAGTTCATCGCCCGCGCCTATGCCATGGCAATGGGCGGCGTGCCCGGCCCCGTGGTGCTGTCCCTGCCCGAGGACGTGCTGGCGATGGAATGCCGCGCGCCGCTGCTGCCGGCGACGCTGCCCGCCCCGCTGCCGCCCGCACTGACGGATGCCGCCCGGCTCGCTACCCTGCTGCGCGGCGCCGAGCGGCCGATCCTGCTGGCCGGGCACGGCTTCGAATCCGCCGCCGGCCGCGCCACGCTGCTGCGCTTCGCCGAGGCCTGGTCCCTGCCCGTCGCCGTCTCCTTCCGCCGGCAGGATCTGTTCCCGAATCACCACCCGCTCTATGCCGGCGATCTCGGCCTGCGGAATCCGGATGCGCAGCGCGCCGCCTTCGCCGCGGCCGACCTGGTGCTGGCGCTCGGTACGCGGCTGACCGACATCACCACCCAGGGCTGGACCTGGCCGGCCGCCGGGCAAAGGCTGGTGCATGTCTGCGCCGATCCGCGCTTCCTCGGCTGGCTGTTTCCGGCGGATCTCGCCATCGCCGCCGATGCGGTGGCGACGGTCGCCGCGCTGGCGGATCATGCGCCGGCCGCGCCTTCCGGCCGTGCCGCCTGGAACGCGCGGCTGCGCGACATCCACGTCGCCGACTGCCAAGTGGTGTCGCGCCATTTCGATGACGGCGTCGCCTTCGCCGAGGTGGCGAAGCTGATCGAGCGCATGGCGCCGACCGATGCCATCGTCACGCTGGATGCCGGCACCTTCGGCGCGCCCTTCTACCGCAAGACCGCCTGGAACCCGCCGCAGCGCCTGCTGGTGCCGGTCTCCGGCGCCATGGGCTTCGGCGTGCCGGCGGGCGTCGCTGCCTCGCTGCGGCATCCGGACGGGACGGTGATCGCGCTGGTCGGCGATGGCGGCGTGCTGATGACCGGCGGGGAATACGCCGTCGCGGTCGCGCGCGGCGTGCCGCTGAAGCTCGTATTGTCCGACAATGGCTCCTACGCCTCGATCCGCATCCACCAGGAGAAGGCGCATCCCGGGCGGGTCTCGGGGACGTCGCTGATCAACCCGGATTTCGCCCAGTGGTGCGCGGCGTTCCGCGTGCCGGTGACGGTGGTGGACAGCAAGGACGATCTCCCGGCGCTGGAGGCGGCGCTACGCGCACCCGGCGCGGCGGCGATCGTGGTGCGCACGTCGCTGGAAGCGGTGCTGCCGAACCGCCAGAGCGCGATGGCTTGAGGCGGAATCGCCGAAAAGCCTGAATCGCGCGACGAGATCACGGCTAGGCCGGGGCAGGCCCCGCCTTCCCCAGCCCCCGCATCGATGTCCCGGAGCTGGCACTCGCCGAGCCACGCGTGCCAGACTTACAGGCGCCCATGCAGGGGTTGGACGCGTGCGTCCAGCGGGAGGAGATGGTGTCCTCCGCACTCTTTATCCGCATCAGGACCGCCGCCATGCCCGAATTCGTCGACCTCTCCCGCGAGATCTTCCACCGCACCCAGACCCATCCCAGCCACCCGCCGGCGGTGGTGACCGTCTGGGGCGACCATGCGGAGAAGAAAATCGCCGGCAACACCACCTTCACCAGCAAGGCGCTGTACCTGTCGATGAGCGACCATGCCGGCACGCATGTGGACGCCCCGGTGCATTTCGACCCGCGGCCGGGCGCCGCCTCGATCGACGAGGTGCCGCTCGAGAATTTCTACACCTCCGGCATCTGCCTCGATCTCAGCCATGTGCCGCTGAAGCATTCGATCACGGTGGCGGAGATGGAGGCGGCGCTGGCGGCCTCCGGCCAGGAGATCCGGCCGCGCGACACCGTGCTGCTGCACATGGCGACCAACGACCGGCTGCTGGGCAAGCCCGGCTACCTGCACGACTTCCCCGGCCTGGCGCTGGAATCCGTGCATTGGCTGGCCGACCGCGGGATCGGCATGTTCGGGGTGGAGGCGATCAGCCCGGCGCCGGAGGGGGAGCCGAATTTCCTGGCGCACATGGCCTGCGCCGAGCGCGGCATCACCCATATGGAATGCCTGGCGAACCTGGACCGGTTGCTTGGGCGCGGCCGCTTCACCTTCATCGGCTTCCCGCTGAAGATCCGCGGCGGCACGGCCAGCCCGATCCGCGCGGTGGCGATGTTCGGGTGACGGGGTCGGGGGCCTGATCCCGCCGGCCCGCGGCCCGTCCGGGCACGGCGGTGCCCGCGCCGTCGCCGGATCAGGCCCCGCGCTCTGGCCGGCGCAGCCGCGGCCTGACCGGACCGGAGACGCGTGCCGGTCAGGCCGGGCGGAGCTGCATCCCGTCGAT